>NZ_JAUTAE010000001.1:1202500-1502500 GCF_030818415.1 Sphingomonas sp. SORGH_AS_0950 | reverse complement strand
GCGGTGGTCAACCTGCTGCGCCTGCACGAGGCCGAGGTCGCGATCCTGTTCTGTGCCACGCGCGACAATGTCCGCCACCTGCATTCCAGTCTGGTCGAGCGCGGCTTCTCTGCGGTCGCGCTGTCGGGCGAGCATTCACAGAACGAGCGCAACCATGCGCTCCAGGCGCTGCGCGACGGTCGCGCCCGTGTCTGCGTCGCGACCGACGTCGCGGCGCGCGGCATCGACCTTCCCGGCCTGACGCTGGTGATCCATGTCGAGATCCCCCGCGATGCCGAGGCGCTTCAGCACCGTTCGGGCCGCACCGGCCGCGCGGGCCGCAAGGGCACCGCGATCCTGATCGTCCCCTATCCGCGCCGTCGCCGGGTCGAGGGCATGCTGCGCGGCGCGCGGATCGACGCCCAGTGGCGGCGTGCGCCGACGCTGGAGGAAATCCGGGCACAGGACCGCGAGCGCCTGCTGACCGCGCTGCTCGCGCCGGTCGAGGTGGACGAGTCCGATCGCGAACTGGCGACCCGCCTGCTCGCCGAGAAGTCGGCCGAGGACATCGCCGCCGCGCTGGTCCGCGCGCACCGCGCCGCGCTGCCCCAGGCCGAGGAACTGATCGAGGGCGATGCGCCCGCCCCGCGCGAGCGTCGCGAAGGCTTTGACGATACCGTCTGGTTCCGCATGAGCGTCGGGCGCAGCCAGAATGCCGATCCGCGCTGGCTCCTCCCGCTGATCTGCCGTCGCGGGCACATCACTCGCAACGAGATCGGCGCGATCCGCATCCAGCCCAGCGAGACGCTGTTCGAGATTCCGGCCGCGCTGGCGTCGCGCTTCGTCGCCGCGCTGAAGCGGACCGAGGCGGATCATGCCGAGGACGATATCGCGATCGAGCAGGCCGACGGCCCGCCCGCCGGCGGTTCGGGTCATGGCGGCCCGCGTCGCGGTCCGGGCGGCAACCGTCCGATGGGCGGCCGTCCCGCTGGCGGCCCCGGCGGCCCGCGCCGCTACTCGCCGCGCCCCACCCAGGGCGGCCCGCGCGGTCCCCGTCGCGGCTAAGCGAAACACGGTTGAACAAAAAAGCCCTCCCCGAGACGTCTCGGGGAGGGCTTTTTTGTTCAACGTCGCCCCAGCGCAGGCTGGGGCCTTTCTCGGCTTTCGGGAAAGATTCACCAGAGGCCCCAGCCTTCGCTGGGGCGACGGGCCTCGCGAAGTTTAGAGGATTTCCCGTCCCGCCTTCCACAGCCGCTGCGCGCGGCCCTGGACGGGGAAGCCGTCGAACGGCGTATTGCCCGCCGAGGCGAAGGCGTCGCCCGAGATCATCCACGGCGTTTCCGCATCGAACAGCATCAGGTCGGCAGGCTTGCCCGGCTCCAGCGTGCCGGTGTCGAGGCCCAGCACCCTGGCCGGATTGGCGGCCAGCAGCGCGAACAGCCGGGGCAGGGTGATCCGCTCGTCGCGCACCAGCATCAGCGCCAGCGGCAACAGCGTCTCCGCCCCCGCCATGCCCGCTTCGGCATCGACGAAGGGCAGGCGCTTCGCCTCGGGGCCATGCGGGTCGTGGCCCGATCCGATGACATCGACCGTCCCGTCCGCGACCGCCGCCAGCGCCGCCTGGCGGTCGCTCTCGTCGCGCAAGGGGGGCGAGAGGCGGGCGAAGGTGCGGAAATCGGTGATCGCGATGTCCGACAGGTGGAGATGCGCAGGCGTGATCCCGCACGTCACCTTCACGCCCCGCCGCTTGGCCGCACGGATCAGGTCGAAGCCCGCCGCCGTCGTCACCTGCCGGATGTGCAGCTTGGCCCCGGTTTCCTCTGCAAGCATCAGGTCGCGCGCGATGGCGAGCGACTCGGCGATGGCGGGGGCGGAGGGGAGGCCAAGACGGCTCGCCGTCTCGCCCTCGGTCGCGACCGCGTCGGCGGCCAGGCCGCCATCCTCGGCATGGGCGATGACGGTCAGGCCCAGATCGCCCGCATAGGCGAGCACCCGGTGCATCACGCCCGAATCGGCGATCCAGCCGCGCCCGGTGCCGACCGCCTTCGCGCCCGCCGAGACGCAGACCGCCATCTCCGCCAGATCGGTGCCCGCCAGCGAGCGGGTCGCCGCCGCGATGGGGTGGATCCACAGGTCCGGCCGCCCGATCAGCGCGGCACGCTGCACCACGCCCGGATCGTCGAGCACCGGCGACTGGTCGGGCATCAGGCCAATGCGCACGATCCCGCCCGCGCGGAAGGCGGAATTGTCGACCTTGAATACGCCCAGATCGACGATGCCGGGGGCGAGCATATTGCCGCCGCAGTCGATCACGGTCGCGCCCTCGGGCACGTTTCCGGTGCCGGTGATGACACCGTTCTCGACCAGCAGCGCCTGGCCCCAGGTCTCGCCGCCGACCGGGCAGACCAGCACGGCGTTGGTGAAGGCGGTGACGCTCATGCCCAGCCCTCCAGCTTGCGGGCTCGGCGGGTCAGCACGTCCAGACAGGCCATGCGCACCGCGACGCCCATCGCCACCTGTTCGGTGATCGCCGATTGCGGGCCATCCGCGACCTCCGAGTCGATTTCGACCCCCCGGTTCATCGGGCCGGGGTGCATGACCAGCGCACCGGGCTTGGCGCGCTTGAGGCGTTCAGGCGTAAGGCCGTAGCGCAGGCGATATTCGCGGGTGGAGGGGATATAGCCGCCCGCCATCCGCTCGTTCTGGACGCGCAGCATCATGACCACATCGGCGTCCTCGATGGCTTCGTCGAAATCGGTGAAGGGGGTGACGAACATCCGCTCGATTCCCTTGGGCATCAGCGTCGAGGGCGCGCACACCCGCACCTCGGCCGCCAGCGCGGTCAGGGCGAGGATGTCCGAGCGCGCGACCCGGCTGTGCAATATGTCGCCGCAGATCACGACCTTCTGTCCCGCGACGCCGCCACGACGGCGACGGATGGTCAGCATGTCGAGCAGCGCTTGCGTCGGATGCTCGTGCCGCCCGTCGCCCGCGTTCAGCACCGGGCAGTCGACCTTGTCGGCGATCAGGCGGACGGCTCCGCTCGCCATGTGGCGGATGACGATGACATCGGCGCGCATCGCGTTCAGCGTCATCGCCGTGTCGATCAGCGTCTCGCCCTTCTTCACGCTCGACTGGGCGGCGTGCATGTTGACCACGTCGGCGCCCAGGCGCTTCCCCGCGATCTCGAAGGACAGCAGGGTCCGGGTCGAATTCTCGAAAAAGGCGTTGATCTGGGTGAGGCCCGCCAGCCGCGTGTCGGGCGTGTCGGTCGCGCCGCGATCGAGCCAATGTTCCGCCTCGTCGAGCAGGAACATGATCTCATGCGGTTGAAGGCCGTCGATTCCGGTCAGATGCCGGTGCGGGAAAACGGCGCCACCCTGAATGAGCGTGCCGGGGCGATGATCCGAGGTCTGCATTAAAGCCGCCGGGTAGCGAGCGGCGGCGCGATGGGCAAGCGGGCAGTTGGTCCCGATCCCGATAATCCGGGGCCGGGACGGGACCATCGGCGTCAGAACGCGCCCGACAGGGTGATGAAGCCCATGCGCGGCGGCTGGGCATAGCTGTTCCAGGTCCTGGACGCGGCACCGACAACCAGTTCGTAAATACCCTTGCGGTTGGTCACGTTGGTGACGTTGACCGACAGCTTCAGGTCCTTGACCCCGAACCCGTCGATCTGCGGCAGGGTGTAGCTGGCCTGGAGGTTGACCAGATAGCGTCCGCCAATGCCCTGGTCGTTGGTATAGGTGGCGAAGCGTGGGCCGACATAATCGCCGATCGCCTGGATTTCGAAGGGGCCGTCATTGATCGACACCACCGTCTTGTTCAGCCACTTGGCGGTGTTGGGGACATATTTGCCCGCGGTCAGGACGGTGCTGGTGCCGCTGACATAATTGTCGCGATATTTCGAGCTGTTGTAGGACAGCGCGTTGTAGATCGACAGGTGCGGGCCGAAGCGCAAGGTCGCCGCCGCATCCACGCCATTGGTCTGCACCCGGCCGACATTCTGTAGGATCGACACGCCGCCGATGACCGAGGCGATGACCGGCGTTGCGCTGATCTGGAGCAGGCGATTGTCGAAATCGACATGATAGGCGCTGACTTGTCCCTCGATCGCGGTCAGCGGCCCCAGGTCGAGCGCGTGGCGCGACCGCAGGCCCGCCTCATAGGTCCAGGAGGTTTCGGGCGAGGTGTTCGCCTTGATCTGCTCGAACGCCTGCTGGCTGCCCACCGCGAAGGGCGACAGGCCCGCCGCGACCGAGGCCTGGAACTGGCGGACATTCTTCTGGATATGGCCGAACAGCTGGTCGTTGGCCGAAACGTCCCAGATCGCGCCGATCGCGGGCAGGAACCATTTCTTGGTGTTCAGCCGTCCCTCGGGATAGCCGGTCGAGGTGCCGGGCAGCGCGCCGGGCAGCGGCTGGGTCGGCACGCGGCCATCGGCGAATTGCAGGCTGGACTTGAAGCCCGCCTCGACCGTCACCGTCGGGGTAACGTGCCAGCGATCCTGTACATGCGTCTGGATCAGGTCGTACTTCGTGATCGCGGCATATTGGGTCAGGCGGCGCTTGGCGGGATCGGCCCATTCATAGGGCGAGGGCGGATTGTCGATGGGGGCCGCATACCAGCGGCGGAAGATGGTGTTGCGGTTATGCTCATACCAGCCGCCCAGCTCGATCTCGTGATCGCCCGCATGGATGGCCAGCGTCGAGATCGCGCCCTTGCGGTCGATGCCATATTCGGTGGTGCGCAGCGCATAGCCCGATCCGCCGAAGACCTGTTTCAGATCCTGCCCCGGATAATAGATGCGGAACAGGCCCGGCAGGCCCGCCGCCGCGATCGGGCCGGTGATCTGCCCCTGGCCCTCGTCATGATGGTAATAGACCTGATTGGTCCATGTCACCGCATCGCCGAAGCGGCGTTCATATTTGATATAGCCCAGATAGTCGGTGCGCTGCGCATCGCCGAAATAGTTCATGTAATTATTGGGGTTGTTCGACGGCGGCGCGCCATTGGCGTCGACATAGGCGAGCGCGGCCCGCCAGTTCGGATAGAGCAGCGAGCGATAATAGGGCTCCAGCCCGCCCGCATTGTGCGCGACCGAATCCTGATTGGGCTCGGCCTTGTCCGAAATGTCGAAATAGCCGGTCAGCGTGCCGTTCTCGCCCTTGTGGACGAACTTGGCATTGCCCTGCCACCCGCCCTGGCGCGCATCGAATTCCCAGGCGCGCGCCTTTTGCCGGACGACCGAGAGGTATCCGCTATTGGTGCCGCCCAGCCCCTCGACCTCGCCGCTGTCGATGCGCAGGAAGGTGCGGCTGGCGTCATAGCTGCCCAGCGTCTGGGCGAAGCGGACGCCCATCGTCGCGGCCGGGTCGCTCGAATAGGTCTCGATCCCGCCGCCCAGATTGCTGGCCGAGGCGGTGCCCAGGTCGGCGGCACCGGCGGTCAGGCGGACGCGGGCGACATTCTCGCTGATGACCGCACGCTGCGGCGTCAGGCCGTTGTAATTGCCATAGGACTGGTCGCCCAGCGGCACGCCGTCCATGGTGAAGCCGAGCTGGTTCTGGTTGAAGCCGTGCACGAACAGCGAGATGTTCTGCTCGTTATTGCCCCAGGGGTCGGCCGTCTCGAACTGCACGCCGGGCAGCGTCTGGATCGCCTTGACCGGGTTGGCGCCGGGCAGCACCTTCTGGATCTCCGCCGCGCCCAGCTCGACCGAGGAGCGGGTGGTGCGGGTCGCGGTCACGACGATCTGGTCGCCATTGGTCGCGGCCTCGGGCGCCGCCGTATCGGACTGCTGCTGCGCCCGGGCGGGCATGGCGATGACGGCGGCGCCGATCATCAGCATCGAACGGGACAGAGTGGAAAAACGCGGCACGGCTGGGCCCCCCAAAGGCTTCGTAGGAAGCGGCGCAGCTAGGGGGCTTGAGTGACGGGTCGGCGACTGGTTGGAGACCGATATGTGACATTGTTGGCGGACGCGGTCGTTTTGCGGTCAGTCGGTCGACATTTGTGAGGCATCACTATCCTTCCTCCCCTGGAAGGGGAGGGGGACCATCCGAAGGATGGTGGAGGGGTGTCACCGGTCGTTGCTGCGGTCCAACCTCTCCAGCCTGAACACCCCTCCGTCAGGCCTTCGGCCTGCCACCTCCCCTTCCAGGGGAGGAATGTTCTTACGCCATCACCAGCGCGTCGATCGCCGCCTGAAGGATGTGCGCGGCGGCGAGATTGTCGATCCGCTCCGCCCGCTTGGCGCGGCTCATATCCTGCTCGATCATCGTCCGCTCGACCGCGACGGTCGACCAGCGTTCGTCCCAGAGCAATATGGGGCCCAGATCGGCGCAGTTGCGGGCAAAGGCACGGGTCGATTGCGAGCGCGGGCTCTCGCTGCCGTCGAGATTGAGCGGCAGGCCGATGACCAGCCCCTGCACACCCTGTTGCGCGATCATCGCGATCAGCTGTTCCTTGTCCTTGGTGAACTTGGTCCGGCGGATGAGGGTGGCGGGGCTGGCGAAGCTCCATCCGGCGTCGCAGAGCGCGGTGCCCACGGTCTTGGTGCCGACGTCCAGCCCGATCAGCCGCCCGCCCGAGGGGAGGGCGTTGCGGAATTCGGTGCGGTCGGTGGTGATCAGGCTCATCGAAAGGCTTTCAAACGGCGCTCCGCATCGGCGCGGACATTCGCCCAGAACAGGCTATAGTCATAGACATGGTAATTGTTGCCCGGCAGCACATAGGGCCCGACATTGGGCCCCTCGCCGATGGTCAGGATGCCGCGCCCCTCGCACTTGGCGGGAACCTTGCCCGCCGCGATGTCCGCGCTCTTCAGATCGGCGGACGGATAGAGCGTGCCCAGATTGGCGGTCGCGGGCGCCGCGACGTCCGGCGTGCCGGTCAGCGGATTGGTGCACAGCATCGCCGTGTCCTTGCGCGGTGCCCCGGTATAGCCATTGGTCTTGTCGAACACGTCGAGGATCAGCGACGGATCGGCGGGCTCGCCGAAGCTCTGCCAGCTCAGGATGCAGCCGGTCTGGTCGGCCCGCTCGCAGGCGGGCAGCCCCATGGCGGGCAGGTCGGCGGTCATCGAGATCGGCCAGCCCACGACATAGGCCGCGACGATCCGCCGCTTGAGCGCGGGGTTCTTCGCCACCCGGTCGGTCAGCAGCCGCGACAGGTGCAGCGCGCCCTGGCTATGCCCCGCCAGGATCAGCGGACGGTTGGGATCGACCTGCGCCAGAAAGGCGGTGAAGGCGGCGTCCACGTCCCGGTACGCCAGGTCGAGCGCGCGCTCGGCATCCTGGACGCTGGTCAGGAACGCCCCGAAGGTCGCCTGTCGATAGCGGGGCGCCCAGATGTCGCCCGCCGCATTGAACGCGCTGGCCTGTCCGCGCAGGAACAGTTCGGCGCGCGCATTCGTGTCCGCATCGTCGATCGGCGCATTCCAGTGCGACTTGTTGATGTACGAGGTGGGGTGGATGAAGAAGATGGCGGCCCCGGTGCCGGGCTTGCCGGGCGTGTAGCCCGCCGGAACCCACAGGGCGGGATTGCCGGGGATGTCGGGTCGCGCCAGCCACAGGACCTTGCGCTCGTACAGGTCGGCCGGGGGCGCCGCCTGGGCCTTGAACGACTCGGACGGGACCGTCGACCAGCGGAGCAGCTGGTTGCCGAACAGGCGATAGGCAAAGGCGGCGGCGATCGTCAGCATGATGAGTGCCGCCACCACATACAGGAATTTGCGCGCCAAATCCTCACTCCATTGTGCGTCGCAGCAAAATTGGGCGGCCCGCAATTGCTATCCATGACGCCTGACTTGCCCCCGTTGCAATCGCCGAGACGGCAAAAGCGTTGCGCGAAGCCGCGCGGCGATGCTAGCCGCAAATCCATGTCCGTAGATACCGCAACCGTGAAGAAGATCGCGAGCCTCGCCCGCATCGCGATCACCGAGGAGGACGCGACGCGCCTCGCCCCCGAGCTTGGGAATATCCTGGGCTGGATCGAGCAATTGGGCGAGGTCGACACCCAAGGGGTCGAGCCGATGACCGCGGTGATCCCGAACCAGCTTCGCCTGCGCGACGACGTCGTCAATGACGGCGGCATCCGCGACCTCCTCATGCAGAATGCGCCGCAGGCCGAACATGGCTTCTTCACGGTGCCCAAGGTGATCGAATAATGACTGATCTCACCACACTCGGCATCGCCGCCATTCGCGACGGCGTGC
Source organism: Sphingomonas sp. SORGH_AS_0950 (assembly GCF_030818415.1). Classification (NCBI taxonomy): domain Bacteria; kingdom Pseudomonadati; phylum Pseudomonadota; class Alphaproteobacteria; order Sphingomonadales; family Sphingomonadaceae; genus Sphingomonas; species Sphingomonas sp. SORGH_AS_0950. The sequence continues at coordinate 1,494,303 of NZ_JAUTAE010000001.1, read as the reverse complement.
GCGACGGCCAGTTCAAGGCGCGCGAAGTCGCCGAGGCCTTCAATGCCAAGGTCGCGGGTGCCCGTGCGCTCAACGCCTTTCTGGTCGAAACCCCCGACCATGCGCTCGCCGCCGCCGATGCGGCCGACGCCGCGCGCGCGGCGGGCGAGACGCTCAAGCCGCTGGCGGGCGTACCGATCGGCATGAAGGACCTGTTCGCGACCAAGGGCGTCGCGACCACCGCCGCCAGCAAGATCCTGGAAGGCTTCGTGCCGCCTTACGAGTCCACGGTTTCGCAGAATCTGTGGAATGCGGGCGCAGGCATGCTCGGCAAGCTGAACCTCGACCAGTTCGCCATGGGCTCGTCCAACGAGACCAGCGCGTTCGGCAACGTCATCTCGCCCTGGCGTCGCCCCAACGACACTGCCGCGCTCGCCCCCGGCGGGTCGTCGGGCGGTTCGTCGACGGCGGTATCGGCGGGTCTGGCGCCGGGTGCGACCGGCACCGATACCGGCGGCTCGATCCGCCAGCCCGCCGCCTTCACCGGCATTTCGGGCATCAAGCCGACCTATGGCCGCTGCTCGCGCTGGGGCACGATCGCCTTTGCCTCCTCGCTCGACCAGGCGGGGCCGATGGCGCGCGACGTGCGCGACTGCGCGATCATGCTGGAGGCGATGGCGGGCTTCGACGCCAAGGACGCGACCTCGCTGAAGCTCGACGTGCCCAATTGGGAAGCCGCTTTGTCGGCGGACCTGAAGGGCAAGAAGGTCGGCGTGCCCAAGGAATATCGCGTCGACGGCATGCCCGCCGAGATTGAGGCGCTGTGGCAGCAGGGCATCGACTGGCTGCGCGATGCAGGCGCCGAGATCGTCGAGGTCTCGCTGCCGCACACGAAGTACGCGCTGCCCGCTTACTACATCATCGCGCCGGCCGAGGCGTCGTCCAACCTCGCCCGCTATGACGGCGTGCGCTACGGCCTGCGCGACCTGCCCGAAGGGGCGGGGTTGCAGGACATGTACGCCGCGACCCGCGCCGCCGGGTTCGGCGACGAGGTGAAGCGCCGCATCCTGATCGGCACCTACGTCCTGTCGGCAGGCTTCTACGACGCCTATTACACCCAGGCGCAGAAGGTCCGCACGCTGATCGCTCGCGATTTCGAGCGGGCGTTCGGTGAGTGTGACGTGCTCCTCACCCCGACCGCGCCCTCGGCGGCGTTCGCGCTGGGCGAGAAGCAGGCCGATCCACTGGCCATGTACCTCAACGACGTGTTCACGGTGCCCGCCTCGCTGGCCGGGCTTCCGGCCATGTCGGTGCCGGGGGGTCTGGACAAGGATGGACTGCCGCTCGGCCTTCAGATCATCGGCAAGCCGCTGGACGAGCAGGGCGTGCTGAACGCCGGGCTCGCCATCGAGCAGCGCGCGGGCTTCACCGCCCGTCCGCAGGCCTGGTGGTAAGCGACCGCGCCTTCACGGCCCGCAACATCGCGGTGTTGCGGGAAGCACAGGGCGCCCTGAACGTCGCGTTCGGGGCGATCCTCAGCGCCTATGTCGGCGTGTCGCTCAGCCATATGGAAAGCCAGCCCTTCGACCATCACACGCTGGCGCGGTTCTTCCTGGGCGTGGCGGGGTTCATCCTGTGCCTGTGCGTGGGCAACAGCGTGATCCTGCGCGGCGAGGTGCGGCTGGGCATCCTGTTCCTGCTGCTGGGGGCGGGCGCGGCCTATATCGGGTTGCGGGAGGCGCGGCATCTTGGTTTCGAGACGTCGGTCCTGCGCATCCTGTCGACCTGCTGGATCGTCGCCCTGCTGGGCAGCAACGCCGTCCTGACGGCGATCAACTATCTTCATCATCGAGATCGAACATGAGCGAATATCGCATCCAGGGCGCGACGGGGGAATGGGAGGTCGTGATCGGCCTGGAAGTCCATGCCCAGGTCACCTCCAACGCCAAGCTGTTCTCCGGCGCGGCGACCGCGTTCGGCGCGGAGCCCAACACCCAGGTCTCGCTGGTCGACGCCGCGATGCCCGGCATGCTGCCCGTGCCCAATATGGAGTGCATCCGCCAGGCGGTGCGCACCGGCATGGCGATCGACGCGCAGATCAACAAATGGTCGCGCTTCGACCGGAAGAACTATTTCTACGCCGATCTGCCGCAGGGCTATCAGATCAGCCAGCTCTACCACCCGCTGGTGGGTGAGGGCGCGATCGAGATCAGCCTGGACGAGAAGAACCCCGACGGCCCGACCAAGTCGATCGGTGTCGAGCGTATCCATGTCGAGCAGGATGCGGGCAAGCTGATGCACGACCAGCATCCGACGCGCTCCTATGTCGACCTCAACCGGTCGGGCGTGGCGCTGATGGAGATCGTCAGCCGTCCCGACATGCGTTCGCCCGCCGAAGCAGGGGCTTATCTCCGCAAGCTGCGCGCCATTCTCCGCTATGTCGGGTCGTGCGACGGCAATATGGAAGAAGGCTCGATGCGCGCCGACGTGAACGTGTCGGTGCGCAAGCCCGGCGACGAGTTCGGCACGCGCACCGAGACGAAGAACGTCAACTCGGTCCGCTTCGTCATGGCCGCGATCGAGTATGAGGCCAAGCGCCAGGTCGCGGTTCTGGAGGATGGCGGCAAGATCGTCCAGGAAACGCGCCTCTTCAACGTCGAGAGCGGCACGACGCGCTCGATGCGGTCGAAGGAAGATGCGCATGATTACCGCTACTTCCCCGATCCCGACCTGCTGCCGCTGGAACTGACCGACGCGTTCGTCGAGGAATGCCGCGCCAGCCTGCCCGAGCTGCCCGACGCCAAGCGCCGCCGTTACGAGGCGCTGGGCCTGACTCCGTATAATGCGGGCGTGCTGACCGCCGAGGTCGAGACGGCGCGCTGGTTCGACGGGCTGCTGGAGGCGCTGGAAGGCACGAGCGCCAAGCCCGCACAGGCGGCCAACTGGGTCGCGGCCGAACTGTTCGGCGCGCTCAATCGGCTGGGCAAGGACATCACCGAGAGCCCGGTCAGCCCCGCCCAGGCAGCCGAGCTGCTGGCGCTGGTCGCCGACGGTACGTTGTCGGGCAGTCTGTCCAAGCAGGTGTTCGAGATCATGCTGGAGACGGGCGACGGTCCGAGCAAGATCGTCGAGGAGCGTGGCCTCAAGCAGACCAGCGACACCGGCGCGATCGAGGCGGTGATCGCCGAGGTTCTGGAGAAGAACCCCAACCAGCTGGGCCAGTATCGCGCGGGCAAGGAAGCGCTGTTCGGCTTCTTTGTCGGTCAGACGATGAAGGCGATGGGCGGCAAGGCCAATCCGGCGGTGGTCAACGACCTGCTGAAGAAGGCGCTGGTGGGTTGATCTCTTGCACCCCCTCCCGCAAGCGGGAGGGGGCCGGGGGGAGGGTTTGGTGTCTCGCAGAGGGCATCGCCTGCGGCTTTCCCTCCCCCATCCCCTCCCGCTTGCGGGAGGGGCGTGCTTTGGGCGGGTGAAATGCGCTGTCGTGAGCTTCGAATCTAGCGAACGGCCTTCGATAATCTTCTCGCCTTGCCGCAAGCTTCTCCCCTCCCGCAGGCGGGAGGGGCTGGGGGAGGGCAAGGGTGTCTCACCGAGACCGCTGCCGTGTTATTGCGCATCCAGATCCTGGTTCCGCACCACGCCGCCGGTCCCACCGACGCCGTCATGCTCGCCGCTGCTGGTGAACGTCACCGGTTCCTCGCCGCCTTCACCACGCTTGACCGCATCGGAGCGCGCCTCGACCGCCTGTTCGATATCGCTGCGCTCGTCCTCGCGCGGCGGGCTGTCGGGGTTGTTCTCCGGCGCCTCGGCGGGCGGGCTGTCGGGATGATTTTCGGGGTTGGTCGCCATCGTCTTCCTCAAATCTGCGGGGGCTGCTGCGTGCCGGGATCGCCGGGGCCGGTGCCGGGGGCGGGCTGGTCGATATCGGGGCCGGGCGGCACGATTTCGGGCGGGGGTGCGTCGGGCTGCGCGGGCTGGGTCGGCTGCGGGCTTTCGGGCGGGGGCTGGGTGGCCATTTTCGCTCTCCAATTCGGACTGGGGAGGGGATAAACGCATCGCGACCGCACATGTTGCCTGTTGTCCCTTGCCGAAGCCGCCCATGGTGATATAGACGCGCGCCCATCGGCGGTGTCCTCGTGCGGGCGTGGCGGAACTGGTAGACGCGCTGGATTTAGGTTCCAGTATCGTAAGATGTGGGGGTTCGAGTCCCTTCGCCCGCACCAGTCCCCGGTCAAAACGGGGCGACAGCCACACGGAATTTCTCCAGATTGAAGGCCTTTAGATGCAGACTGTCGAGACGCTGAACGAGGGGCTGAAGCGCGCCTACACGCTCACCATCACCGCCCAGGATATCGAGGGCAAGGTCGATGCCGAACTGAAGCGCATCGCTCCGCAGATGAAGATGCCCGGCTTCCGCCCCGGCAAGGTGCCCGCCAACCTGGTCCGCAAGATGCACGGCCCGGCGCTCCTCCAGGACGCGCTGAACACTGCGCTGCAGGAAGGCGTGCAGTCGCTGATCGTCGAGCAGGGCCTGCGCCCCGCGATGCAGCCACAGGTCGAGCTGGTCGGTGAGTATGAGCAGGGCAAGGATGCCACGCTGAACGTCACGCTCGAAGTGCTGCCGCAGGTCCCGACCCCCGCGATCGACGCGCTGAAGCTGGAGCGTCTGACCGTGGCCGTCGCCGACGAGGCGGTGGACGAACAGCTCCAGAAGTTCGCCGACCAGCAGAAGCGCTGGGACGATGCGGGCGACAAGGCCGCGGCCGAGGGTGACCAGGTCACCGTCGACTTCGTCGGCAAGACGGCTGACGGCGTCGCCTTCGAGGGCGGCTCGGGCGAGGACATGGCGGTCGAGATCGGCGCGGGTCGCCTGATCCCCGGTTTCGAGGACCAGCTGGTCGGCGTGAAGGCCGGTGAAGAGAAGCAGATCTCGGTCACCTTCCCCGAGGACTATCCCGCCAAGGATCTGGCCGGTCAGCCCGCGACCTTCGACCTGACGATCAAGTCGGTGAAGACCGCCGGCGAAGCCAAGATCGACGACGAGATGGCCAAGAATCTGGGCCTCGAGAGCCTGGAGCAGTTGCGCGGCCTGCTGAAGGGGCAGATCGAGCAGGAGCATAACGGCCTGACCCGCACCTATATGAAGCGCAAGCTGCTCGACCAGCTGGCCGATGGTCACGACTTCGAAGTGCCGCCGTCGATGGTCGAGGCCGAGTTCTCGCAGATCTGGGCGCAGCTCGAGCATGAAGCAACCCATGAGGAAGACCCCGAGGCCGCCAAGGCCGAGATGGAGAAGGAGCGCGACGACTATCGCAAGATCGCCGAGCGCCGCGTCCGTCTGGGCCTGCTCCTCTCGGAGATCGGCCAGGCGAACGGCGTCGAAGTGACCGCGCAGGAGATGAACCGCCTGATCGCGCAGGCCGCGCAGCAGTACGGCCCCGAGGATCGCCAGCGCTTCATCCAGTATATCCAGCAGGAGCCGATGGCCGCCGCCCAGCTGCGCGCCCCGCTCTATGAGGACAAGGTCGTCGACTTCCTGTTCGGCAAGGCCGAGATCACCGACCGCGAGACCACGCGCGAGGAACTGGAAGCCGCGATCGAGAGCGAGGACGGTTTCGCGACCGGCACGCACGTCCACAATCATGACCACGACCATGATCATGACCATGGCGCCAAGAAGTCGAAGGCGAAGGCCAAGAAGGCCGACGTGACCGAGGACGCCGCCGCCGAGGAAGGCGCCGAGGACGCGCCGAAGAAGGCGACCCGCGCCAAGAAGGCGGCTCCGGCCGAAGGCGAGGCGGATGCCGCCGAGGCGACCGAGGAAGCCCCGGCCAAGAAGCCGCGCGCCAAGAAGGCCGCTGCTCCGGCGGAAGGCGAGGCCGAGGCCGAAGCGCCCGCCAAGAAGCCCCGCGCCAAGAAGGCCGCGCCGACCGAGTAAGGACGGCATCGGACTTCGGTTCGTGAACCAACGGGGAAGGGCGGTCGCGCAAGCGGTCGCCCTTCCTGCGTGAAGGCCTTCTGTTCTTCCCCTTGCAGGGGTGTACGGGCTGTCCCGCCCGGCCGCATTGGCGCATAGGGGCTGTGGGTAGTGACGGGGGGCCGGATCGCCCGCCTTTTGACGAGGATAGGTTGTGAACGAACCCCGGATCGCGGTGCTGCTGCCCTGCTATAACGAAGAGGCCGCGATCGCGCAGACCATTGCGGGCTTCCGCGCCGCGCTGCCCTCGGCGACCATCTATGTCTATGACAATAACAGCCGGGATCGCACCGTGGAGGTGGCGCGTGCCGCCGGGGCGGTGGTCCGGTCGGAACGCATCCAGGGCAAGGGCGCGGTCGTGCGGCGGATGTTCGCCGATATCGACGCCGACATCTATGTCATGGCGGATGGCGATGCGACCTATGACGCGGCCTCCGCGCCGGGGCTGGTCGCGCGCATGGTCGAGGAGCAACTCGACATGGTGGTCGGCCAGCGGGTGAGCGAGGCCGAACTCGCCTATCGGCGCGGGCACCGCTTCGGCAATGCGATGCTGACCGGGATGCTGGCGCGACTGTTCGGGCGCAGCTTCTCCGACATTCTGTCGGGCTACCGCGTCTTCTCGCGTCGCTTCGTCAAGAGTTTCCCGGTCCTGTCGGTCGGCTTCGAGATCGAGACCGAGATCAGCGTCCATGCGCTGGAACTCAAAATGCCCTGCGCCGAGGTGGCGACCCCCTATTTCGCGCGGCCCGAGGGGTCGGCGTCGAAGCTGAGCACCTATTCGGACGGCTGGCGTATCCTGCGTACCATCATCAAGCTGTACCGGATCGAACGGCCGCTCTGGTTCTTCGGTGCGATCGCCGCGCTGTTCGCGGCAGCGGCCATCCTGCTCGCGGTGCCGTTGATCCTGACCTATCTCGACACGCATCAGGTGCCGCGCTTCCCGACCGCGATCCTGTCGACCGGGCTGATGCTGCTGGCGGCGCTGAACGTCTTTACCGGGCTGATCCTCGACACCGTGGTGCGCGGTCGGCAGGAGGTGCGGCGGCTGGCCTATCTGGCGCAGCCCGCCCCCGGCTCGGCGGGCTGAGCGGGCAGGGCGAGCGCGAACAGCGCAAAGCCGCTGGCGATCGTCCAGACCAGGGTCCGCTCCATGAACCAGGCATGGATCATGGTATGCTGCCAGAACAAGACGAGCATGGCGGCGATGGCGCCATTGGACAGTAGCAGCGCGACCACCCGCGCGCGCATCGCCGGGTCGGGACGGGCGAGCAGCCGCCGCGCGCCCCACATACCCGCCACCAGCGCGATCAGCACGACCGCGCCCGCCATTAGCGGCATTCCCGCCGCCAGCCCGTCAATGCCCTTGGCCAGTTGCCTTGCCATATGGACGATGCCCAGATCGGACGTCTCGCCATGCGAGGCGTCGAGGCCCAGCCGGACCTGAAGCTGCCCCGCATCCGCGCGTAACGCCCGGACGCCGAACACCTGCGCGACCAGCGCGATCTTGAGCGCCGCCATCGTCGCGATCGCGCCGAGATAGGCCGCCAGCGGCGCGACGGGCAGGGGGGCGAAGGCGCGTTCCTCGCCCGGCCTGGCGGCAAAGGCCAGGCCACCGATCACCGCCGCCAGCCCCAGCGGGATGCCGCCGGTCAGGAACTCGAAGGTCAGGGTCAGCGCGCCGAACAGCCCGGCGGTCAGCATCGCCAGGCGCGGCCCGATCCCGCGCCCCGTGCCCAGCACCGCCAGCATCAGCAGATAGCCGATCAGCACGATGTCCGCCGGACCATGGCCCAGCGACTGGCCATAGCTTTCCAGCCCGAACCCGCGTGCGAAGGCGAGGAAGACGATCAGCCAGAACAGCCCCTCCGCCCGCCGCCGTCCCCGCGCCAAGGCGATGAGCCCGGTGACGATCCCCGCCAGCACCAGCAGCGTCGACAGGCCGTGATAGATTCCCCGGATCGCCGCCACCGACAGTCGGGGCAGCAACAGCCGGGCGATCAGCGTGTGGCCATGGATATAGCGGTGATAATAGCCGGTCGTGCCCGTCCGCTCGCCCGCCAGGAAGCCGCGCAGGCTGCTGCACTGGGTCCGGGGTTCGACCGGCGGCGTGACCAGCGGGCTGACGGTCAGGGCGGTCGCACTGGCGTGCTGGTCGAGCGCAAGGCGTAGGATCAGGCAATCATTATATTGATGCCATCCGATCGCGGTATCGCCCTTCAGATAGTCGCGGTCCTGCAACGCACCCTCGGCAAAGGCCTGTCGGACATGCGCCCGCGCGCCGGGCAGATCGAGTCCGATCGCGGCGTGATTGGCCAGAAGGAACAGCAGGAACAGGACCGCGCCGATAACCGCCCCGCTCGCCGCGCCGAGAAGCAGCGCACGCGGTCGCATGACGCGAAGCGCCGTGGTCAGGGCCGGAGGCGGCGTTCGTGCCAACGTCATGATTTTGCCGGATACCGCCTCTCGCGTCCTTGCGCATCGGTCTAGCGTGCGCGCGCGTAAAAAAGGGTAAACGCTGCGTCGCGGCATGTGGGGCGGTCGCCGGGGCTTGAATATGCGCTGGCATCACGCGACATAGGGGCTCTTCTGGGCATAAGAGAGATATCCATGCACAATCCGTTCGAGACCGGCGATTTCGCGAGCCCGCTGGCACAGGCCGGCGTCGGGCTGCGGCAGACGCAGGCCGGTCTGGTTCCGATCGTCATCGAACAGTCGAACCGCGGCGAACGGTCGTTCGATATTTTCAGCCGTCTGCTGCGCGAGCGCATCATCTTCGTCACCGGCGGTGTCGAGGACGGGATGGCGTCGCTGATCTGCGCGCAGCTGCTGTTCCTCGAGTCGGAAAATCCGAAGAAGGACATCTTCATGTACATCAACTCGCCGGGCGGTGTCGTCACGGCGGGCATGGCGATCCATGACACGATGCAGTATATCCGGCCGCGCGTCGGCACGCTGTGCATCGGCCAGGCCGCCTCGATGGGCAGCTTCCTGCTGTCGGCGGGTGAGCCGGGCATGCGCGTGGCGACGACGAACAGCCGCATCATGATCCACCAGCCTTCGGGCGGGGCGCAGGGCATGGCCGCGGACATCGAGATCCAGGCGCGCGAGATCCTGCGCATGCGGCATTTCCTGAACTCGCTGTACGCCAAGTATACGGGCAAGCCGCTGGAGGAGATCGAGCGTGCGATGGACCGCGACAAGTTCATGGGCGCCGAGGAGGCCAAGGAATTCGGCCTGATCGACCAGGTGTTCGACAAGCGTCCGGTCCCGGCCGACGACGCGACGTCCGCGTAAGACGGGTCGTTCCGCGTGAACGGTTTATTTCGATTGTGACTTTATCGGGGTGCGGTACGATGCGCACCCCGGCAACGGTAGCGCACCGTTTGATGGGTGCGAGAGGTGATTGATGGACAAGGTGAGCGGTGGCAACTCGAAAAGCACCCTCTATTGCTCGTTCTGCGGCAAGTCGCAGCACGAGGTGCGCAAGCTGATCGCGGGGCCGACCGTCTTCATTTGCGACGAGTGCGTGGAGCTGTGCAACGACATCATCCGTGAGGAGACCAAGTCCGCTTTGGTGTCCAAGAAGGATGGTGGCGTGCCGACGCCGCAGGAAATCTGCAACGTGCTCGACGATTATGTCATCGGGCAAAAGCAGGCCAAGCGCGTCCTGTCGGTCGCGGTGCACAACCACTATAAGCGCCTCAACCACGGCGCGAAGGGCGCCGACGTCGAACTCGCCAAGTCGAACATCCTGCTCGTCGGCCCGACCGGCTGCGGCAAGACGCTGCTCGCGCAGACGCTGGCGCGCATCCTCGACGTGCCGTTCACCATGGCGGACGCGACGACGCTGACCGAGGCGGGCTATGTCGGCGAGGATGTCGAGAACATCATCCTCAAGCTGCTCCAGGCGTCGGATTACAATGTCGAGCGGGCGCAGCGCGGCATCGTGTACATCGACGAAATCGACAAGATCAGCCGCAAGGCCGAGAATCCCTCGATCACCCGCGACGTGTCGGGCGAGGGCGTCCAGCAGGCGCTGCTCAAGCTGATGGAAGGCACGACCGCCAGCGTTCCGCCGCAGGGCGGCCGCAAGCATCCGCAACAGGAATTCCTGCAGGTCGACACGACGAACATCCTGTTCATCTGCGGCGGCGCGTTCGCGGGTCTGGAAAAGATCATCGGCGACCGCCTGCAGGGCAAGTCGATCGGCTTCGGCGCCTATGTCGCGGCCCCCGAGGAGAAGCGGACCGGCGAATATCTGCGCCAGACCGAGCCCGAGGATCTGCTGAAGTTCGGCCTGATTCCCGAATTCGTCGGCCGTCTGCCGGTGATCGCGACGCTCGAGGACCTCGACATCGCGGCGCTGGTGAAGATCCTGTCCGAGCCGAAGAACGCGCTGGTGAAGCAGTATCAGAAGCTGTTCGAGATGGAGAATGTCGAACTCGACTTCACCGACGAGGCGCTGACCACGGTCGCCAAGAAGGCGATCGAGCGCAAGACGGGTGCGCGCGGGCTTCGCTCGATCCTGGAGGGCATCCTGCTCGACACCATGTTCGACCTGCCCGGCATGGACGGCGTCGACGAGGTGATGGTCGACAAGGACGTGGTCGAGGGCCGCAAGGAACCGATCCGCGTCTATGCCGAAAAGTCCAAGCAGAAGGACGGCGCGGCGGCCTGAACGCCGGCCCTGTGACCGATGCAAGAAAGCGGGCGCTTCCGAAAGGAGGCGCCCGTTTTTCATGAGGATCATGCGATGGCCGTGATGCGCGATGCGGTGGACGGGGACCGGGTGGCGGTGGCGCGGATGCTGGGCCGCGCCTTCGCCGACGATCCGGCCCATGTCCTATATCTTTCCCGATGCGGCCGACCGGGCGAAGCGCCTGCCGCGCCTGTTCGCGCTGTTGTTCGACAGCGATGCGGTCGGGATGCGGCTGGTGAGCCAGGGGGCGGATGCGGGCAGTTTCTGGCGGCCGCCCGGACAGGCGCAGGTGCCGACCATGGCCTTTGTCCGGCGGTTGATCCCGGTGCTGCACGCGCTGGGGGCGTCGCTGCCCCGCGCGATGCGGCTGGGCGATGCGGTGGAAGCGCATTTCCCGGCCGAGCCCTTCTGGTATCTGCACATTGCGGGCGTCGATCCGGCGCGGCAGGGGCGGGGGCTGGGCGGCGCGTCGATCCGGGCGGGACTGGCCAGATGCGACGCGGACGGCGTGCCCGCCTATCTGGAGACCGCGACCGAGAGCAATGTCGGGCTCTACACGCGGCTGGGGTTCGAGCTGATCGGGCCGTGGTCGGTCCCCAAAGACGGCCCGCGCTTCTGGTCGATGATGCGGCCGGTCGGGGGAACGTGAAGCCCGTCGCCTGAAGGGGTGGCCCCGCTATGTCAGCCATGCCGTCCCGCCGTGGGTGGACGATATTGGGCGGCGCGATCGGCAGTTGGTTGCGATCTCGCAATGAATCCCGCCCCGATCGGGAGCCAACAGGGTGGTTGGCGCATTGGCATGACAGGAATGTCATCATGCCATGACGAGGAGACCCGACCAGCCATGAGCGAACCCGATGCCATCGTTTCCCCCGGACAGAAGCGCGCGCTGCTCCAGCGTCTGTTGATGCCCTGGTGGACCCTGGTGTTCCCGTTGCTGGGGCTGCTGGCCATCGCCGTGTCGCTCTACAAAATGGGGACGGTGGGGGTGGTCGTCGCGGCGATCATTCTGTTCGGCTGCGTGCTGTCGGCGGTGCATCAGGCCGAGGTCGTCGCCCACCGGGTCGGTGAGCCGTTCGGTACGCTGGTACTCGCCGTCGCGGTGACGGTGATCGAGGTATCTCTGATCGTCAGTCTGATGCTGTCCGATGCCGGCGATGCCTCCAGCCTGGCGCGCGATACCGTGTTTGCGGCGATCATGATCATCCTCAACGGTATTGTCGGCCTCTGCCTGCTGGCGGGGGGCGTGCAGCATGGCGAGCAGCGCTTTTCGCTGCGCGGAGCCAGTTCGTCGCTGAACGTGCTGAGCGCGATGGTCGTGCTGTCGCTGGTCCTGCCCAATTACGTCTCGTCCGCGCCGGGGCCGACCTATGCGACCTCGCAGTTGGTCTTCGTCGCGATCGTCAGCGTCATCCTGTACGGGACGTTTGTGATGGTGCAGACGGTGCGGCACCGCGACTATTTCCTCCCCGCGCATGAGGACATGCCCGCCGACGCCCATGCCGAGCCGCCGACCAATGCGGCCGCCTGGGCGGCATTGGGGATGCTGCTGGTCGCGCTGGTCGGGGTGGTGCTGCTCGCCAAGGGGCTGTCGGGGATCGTCGAGGCGGCGATCCTGAACGCCGGGCTGCCGCTCGCCATCGTCGGCGTGGTCATCGCGGCGCTGGTCCTCGCGCCCGAAAGCCTGGCGGCGTACCGGGCGGCCAAGCGGAACCGGTTGCAGACCAGCCTCAACCTCGCGCTGGGCTCGGCGCTGGCCACGATCGGGCTGACCATTCCGGCGGTGGCGATCGTCTCGCTGATGCTCGGCCTGCCGCTCGCGCTGCGGATCGGGGCCAAGCAGATGATCCTGCTGGTGCTGTCGTTATTCACCATCACGCTGACGCTGGGCAATGGCCGGACCACCGTGCTGGGCGGCGCGGTGCATCTGGTGATCTTCGCGGCCTATCTGTTCGTGACGGTGGTGCCCTAAGACCGATCAACATTCAGCGATGCCTTTGCTTCCCTCGCCCCTCGCAGAGGGGAGAGGGTTGCGCAGACGAAAGCAAAGGCTTAGTCGGAGCTGGGTGAGGGGTGGGCGCTCGCGAAGCGAGCGCGCGAGCCCTTGGGCTCGCTCAACCCCTCACCCAAGCTGCGCTAGCCAGCAGGCTGGCAAGCTTCGCTGACCCTCTCCCCTGTCCAGGGGAGAGGGCAAGAAGACGTTAAGTCGGGCCCATCCATCCGTTCAGCCTGAGCGAAGTCGAAGGCCAAGGGAATCCGGTCGGACCGGGCACGCTTGGAACCTCGCTTAGCCCGTGGCCTTCGACTTCGCTCAGGCTGAACGGAGCGGGTGTTTAGTTTGGCTTCTTCTTGGCCGCCTGTTCCGCCTTCCACGCGCGGAACTGCTCGATCGCGACCGAGCGTTTCAGCACCTTCGCCCAGGGGTCGACCACGACGTGCGCATCTTCGGGAAGGGTCAAGGTGCCCATGCCGTCCGTCATCGGCAGCGTCTCGACCCTGTCGCCCACCTGCACCTCGACCGGCATCGGGAAAGGCCCGCCGCCCGGCACCTTCCATGTCAACGTCAGCCGGTTGCCGACCCGCGTCTCGACGATCTCGGGCAGCGCCGCCTGGCGCAGATAGACGTTGAAGAACCAGCCATAATCCTTGCCCGTGACCTGCCGGACAAAGCCCTCATATTCCTTGGTCGAGCCATAGCGCGGCGTGAAATTCCCCGGCTTGGGATCGGTGCGGCCATAGACGGCAAGCCGCGTCACGTCCCAAAAGGCCTTGTCGCCGATCAGGTTGCGCAGGGTGTGGAGCATCCACGACCCCTTCATATAGATGTCCAGGCCGGGGCCGCCCTTGGCGTCTTCATAGACGTCCTGCTCGGTCATGCTGCGATCATGAACGATGGGCGACTTGTTCGCGATCTGGCCGCGCTGGGCATCCATCATCACCGCATAGCGCGCCTCGCCCTCGCGCCAGCGGCCATAGCTGGGCTGCATGTAACTGCCATAGCCTTCGTGCAGCCAGAAATCGTCCCAGTCGACATTGGTCAGCTGGTTGCCGAACCATTCATGGCTGAACTCGTGCTGGAACAGCCAGTCGAACCCCTCGGGCGCCTTGGCATATTCATTGCCGTACGCGTTGATCGTCTGGTGCTCCATGCCCTTGTGCGGGGTTTCGACCACCCCCAGCTTCTCGTCGCCAAAGGGGAAGGGGCCGACCGTCGATTCGAAGAAATCCAGCGTCGGCGCGAACTCGGCGAACAGGCCTTCGGCCTTTTGCTTCTCGCCGGGCAGATACCAGTAGAACATCGGGATCGTGTTGCCGAAGCGGCTCTTGTAGCGGCCCTGCACCACCTCATAGGGTCCGACGTTCAGCGCGATGGCATAGGTGTTGGGATGCTTGGTCCGCCAGTTCCAGCGGGTGCGCCCGTCGGGCAGCGTGTCGACGCCCAGCAGCACGCCGTTGGACGGCGCCTTCAACCCCTTGGGCACGGTGATGTGCAGCGTGACGACGCCCGGCTCGCCCATCGGATAGTCGAGGCAGGGCCAGAACAGGTCGCAGCCATAGCCCTGCGTCGTCGTCGCGAACCAGGGCCGCCCGTCGGGCGTCTTGGCCCAGACCACGCCGGTATCCCAGGGCGCCCGCACCGCGACATGCGGCGTGCCGCCATAGGTGATCCTGGCGCTGACCTTCTGTCCGGCGCGAAGCGGGCGGGGCAGGGTGACGACCAGCTGCCCCTCCGGATTGGACCATGCGGCGGGCTTGAGCGGCTTGCCGTCGATCGCGATCGCCTTGACCGGCAGATTGCGGTCGAGATCGATCACCAGCCGCGCCAGCGGCGACTTTGCGGTAAAGTCCAGCACGGCAATGCCGTTCAATTCCCGTGTGTCCGGCAGAATCTCGAACGACAGGTCGGCGCTGTCGAACCGCATGGCCCGTTGCTCGGGCGGGCGAACGCCGCCCGATACCATGGTCTGGGCGGTCAGCGGCGGCTCGCCCTTGCCGGGTAAGCCCTTGGGGCTCTGGGCAAAGGCGGTCGCGGCCCCACAGAGCAGCGAGGAGGCGAACAGCGCAGCGACGACATTCCGTATACGATTCATGCGGCATGGTGTCGCGCAACGCCGACGGCTTGGCAAGCCGTCGATCGATCCACTGATCGCACCGACGATTGATGGAACGGCAACCCTCCCCATATAGTGTGATGAAGAGGCCCCGGTCGGGGCCGACCGGAGTTTGCATGAACCAGTCCTATCCCGTCCTTCCGCTGCGTGACATCGTCGTATTCCCGCACATGATCGTCCCCCTGTTCGTCGGTCGCGACAAATCGGTCGCGGCGCTCGAGGCGGCGATGGCGGCGGACAAGGAGATTTTCCTGGTCGCCCAGCTCGATCCCGCCGAGGACGATCCGGCGCGCGAGGATCTGTATGAGATCGGCGTCACCGCCACCGTCCTGCAACTGCTCAAGCTGCCCGACGGCACCGTCCGCGTGCTGGTCGAGGGCAAGGTGCGCGGTCGCCTGGCCGAGCTGGACGAATCGGGCGCCTTCCTGACCGCCACGATCGACGCGACCCCGGTCGAGGCCGACGAGGCCGCGCTGGAAGAGCAGGACCATGACATGAAGGCGCAGATCGCCGCCCTCATGCGCTCGGTGGTCGACCAGTTCGAGAATTACGCCAAGCTCAACCGCAAGCTGCCCGCCGAGACCGCGGTGCAGCTGGCCGAGATCGAGGATGCCTCGCAGCTGGCCGATGCCGTCGCCGCCAACATCTCGGTCAAGGTCGCCGACAAGCAGGCGCTTCTGGTGGAGACCGATCCGGCCAAGCGGCTGGAGATGGCCTATGCCCTGATGGAAGGCGAACTCGGCGTCCTGCAGGTCGAGAAGAAGATCAAGAGCCGCGTCAAGCGCCAGATGGAGAAGACGCAGCGCGAATATTATCTCAACGAGCAGCTCAAGGCGATCCAGCGCGAGCTGGGCAATGAGAGCGAGGACGGCGACGGCGACGAGATCGCCGAGCTGACCCAGAAGATCGCGACGCTCAAGCTGTCCAAGGAAGCGCGGACCAAGGCGACCGCCGAGCTGAAGAAGCTGAAGACCATGGCGCCGATGAGCGCCGAGGCGACCGTCGTGCGCAACTATCTCGACGTGCTGCTGGGTCTGCCCTGGGGCAAGAAGTCCAAGGTCAAGAAGGACATTGCGGCGGCGCAGGCGATCCTCGACCAGGATCATTATGCGCTGGAGAAGGTGAAGGACCGGATCGTCGAATATCTCGGCGTGCAGGCGCGCACCAACAAGCTGAAGGGGCCGATCCTGTGCCTCGTCGGCCCGCCGGGCGTCGGCAAGACCTCGCTGGGCCAGTCGATCGCCAAGGCGTGCGGGCGCGAGTTCATCCGCCAGTCGTTGGGCGGCGTGCGCGACGAGGCCGAGATTCGCGGCCACCGCCGGACCTATATCGGCTCGCTGCCGGGCAAGATCGTGACCAACCTGAAAAAGGCCGGCACGTCCAACCCGCTGTTCCTGCTCGACGAGATCGACAAGCTGGGCCAGGATTTCCGCGGTGACCCCGCCTCGGCGCTGCTGGAGGTGCTGGACCCCGAACAGAACGCCAAGTTCAACGATCACTATCTGGAGATCGACATCGATCTGTCGGACGTGATGTTCGTGTGCACCGCGAACACGCTCAACCTGCCGCAGCCGCTGCTCGACCGCATGGAGATCATCCGACTGGAGGGCTATACCGAGGATGAGAAGGTCGAGATCGCCGAGCGCCATCTGGTCGCCAAGCAGGTCGAGACCCATGGCCTGAAGGACGGCGAGTTCACGCTGACGCAAGACGGCCTGCGTGCGCTGATCCAGCGTTACACCCGCGAGGCGGGCGTGCGTACCCTGGAGCGTGAGATCGCGCGTCTCGCCCGCAAGGCGCTGCGCCAGATTCTGGAGGGCAAGGCGACGTCGGTGACGATCACGCCCGAAAACCTCCACGAATTCGCGGGCGTGCAGAAGTATCGCCATGGCCTGTCCGAACAGGAGGATCAGATCGGCGCGGTCACGGGTCTCGCCTGGACCGAGGTGGGCGGCGAGCTGCTGACCATCGAATCGGTGACGGTGCCGGGCAAGGGCCAGGTGAAGACCACCGGCAAGCTGGGCGACGTCATGAAGGAATCGGTCCAGGCCGCCTTCAGCTTCGTCCAGGCGCGCAGCCCCAGCTTCGGGATCAAGCCGTCGCTGTTCCACCGCAAGGATATCCATATCCACCTGCCCGAGGGCGCGGTGCCCAAGGATGGCCCGTCGGCGGGTATCGGCCTGGTCACCTCGATCGTCTCGACGCTGACCGGGATCGCGGTGCGCAAGGATGTGGCGATGACCGGCGAGGTCACGCTGCGCGGCCGCGTGCTGCCGATCGGCGGCCTGAAGGAAAAGCTGCTTGCGGCGCTGCGGGGCGGGATCACCACCGTCCTCATCCCGCAGGAGAATGAGAAGGATCTGGCCGACATCCCGGCCAATATCCGCGAGGGCTTGAAGATCGTGCCGGTCGCGCATGTCGACGAGGTGCTGCGCCTGGCGCTGGTCGGGCCGCTGGAGGCGATCGACTGGACCGATGCGGACGAGCTGGCGGCACTGCCGCCCGCGCCGATCCCGGCGGTCGGGGGCGAACGCCACCACTGATCGTCGCATCGCAGGGGCCGTCCGTCGAAGGAGGGGCGGCCCTTGTCATCGTCCTGACACGGGCTTCTGTTTGCGCGATCCTTCGCTTTTGCGGGAAACGGGGGTTTGACAGCGCCGCCGGGTCCGGCATTATCGGCACTTTGATATTCGGGCGTCAGCAGTTAGGCTCGTTTTAATATCGGGATCATAGGGGGTTATGGAATGAACAAGCAGGAGCTGATCGCCACCGTCGCCGACTCCTCAGGGCTGGCGCGCGGGGATGCGGTCAAGGCCGTGGATGCCGTGTTCGAATCGATTACCGCCGCGCTGAAGAAGGGGGACGAGGTCCGCCTGGTCGGTTTCGGCACCTTTTCGGTGTCCAAGCGCAAGGCGTCGACCGGCCGCAACCCCCGCACTGGCGAGCCGATGACGATCAAGGCGTCGTCGCAGCCCAAGTTCAAGCCGGGCAAGCTGCTCAAGGACTCGGTGAACTGATTTTCTCGATTTTGGGGCTGGACAGGCGGTTCGCCGCCGCCTAAAGGCGCCTCTCCCGGTTACCGGGCGCGTAGCTCAGCGGTAGAGCACACCCTTCACACGGGTGGGGTCACAGGTTCAATCCCTGTCGCGCCCACCATGCAAATGGCAATGGCCGCCCGTCTCTTCCCCGCCGGAAGATGATCGGGCGGCCATTTTGCATTGGCGAAAACGCCGCGCGCGATGCTGTCGGCAACGGCTTCGCCCTCGCGCCTCGACCACGACGACATTGCGCCGCGCCCATGCGAGCCCCTCCCCTTCAGGGGAGGGGTTGGGGTGGGGCATCGCCACGAACCGGACGCTTGCGAAGGCGCCCCACACCGGGCTGTCATCCGAGGACGGCAATCTCCCTGTCATCCTCACCAGAGAACAGAAAATATCGCCGCATCATAAGATGATGCCGATGGCGGTCGATGATTCCCCCCAAGCATTATGAATATTCCAGCCGCTCGCATGGCTATGTCGGCAAGGCTCCGACAATTAACGGCGATTTAGTGGCTTTGCCCTATGCTTTCGGGCGAAGGAGATTGCCATGCAGCCGGGGTATCGCCGCTCTCACACCGAATATGCCGTCTTTCCCATGGCCATGGCGTTTCAGCCGATCATGGACGTCTCGACCGGCCGACCCATGGCCTATGAGGCGCTGGTCCGGGGCAGCAAGGGAGAAAGCGCCGCGAGCATCCTGGCCAAGGTGACGCCGGACACGCTCTATGCCTTCGACCAGCAATGCCGGGTGACCGCGATCGAGGGGGCGGTGGCCGCCGGGCTGCTCGACGGCGATGCGCGGCTGGCGATCAACTTCCTGCCGGCCACGGTCTATTGTCCGATCGCCTGCCTTGAGCCCACGCTGGAGACCGCGCGGCGACTGAACCTGCCGCCCGAACGGTTGATCTTCGAGTTTTCGGAGCGCGCCGATCCGGGCGACGGTGCGGCGTTGAAGACGATCCTCGATACCTATTCGCATATGGGCTTCGGCACCGCGATCGACGATTTCGGCGCGGGGCAGGCCGGGCTGACGCTGCTGGGGCAGGTCAGGACCGATTATATCAAGCTCGACATGGCGCTGATCCGCGGGATCGACGAGGCGATGCCGCGCCGCATGATCGTGGAAGGGGTCATCCGCATCGCCGACAAGATGGGCATGGCCGTCATGGCCGAGGGGGTCGAGACGCTCGGCGAATATGACACGCTGCGCCGCCTGGGCGTCCGCTATATGCAGGGCTATCTGTTCGCGCGGCCCGGCTTCCGGTGCCTGCCGCCCGGCATGGTCCCCGAGGAACCATCCTGGGCGGCGATGGGCTGAGCCGCCCCGGTCAGCGGGGCTCGCCTTCGCCAGCCAGATAGCGGGCCAGCGGGTCGATCATCTCCTTGGGGATGCGTCGTGCGATGACGGGCATGGTCGCATGGCTCTTGCGCGCATCGACGACATTCTTGTCGCCCTGCCAGTGGCGGAGCCGCGCGGCGATATAGCTGGCGCGTTGTCCGGCGATCACCGGATAGGGCTTGCCGGGCGCGTGGCAGCTGGCACAGGCGGGCAATTGGCGCTCGGGCAGGCCCTGCGTCACGATCCGCGCCGCCGCCGCGTCACCGGAAGGACGCCCGCCAAGCCCCGGCATGGCGGCGAAACGGCGCGCGGCGGTCTGCATCGCGATGGGGTCCATCCGCATCGCGACCTGCTGCATCACCGCGCTCGACCGGGTGCCGTTCGCATAGCCCTGAAGCGCGGCGAGGAGATAGGCGGGGTTCTGTCCGCCCAGGATCGGAATGTCGGGGCTCCCGCGTCCGCGACCATCGGTGCCGTGGCAGCCGGTGCAATTGTCCGGATCGACCGCCGGCGACGCCTCGGCCACCAGCGCGCGATACTGGGCCGGGGTCATGTCGGGCAGGCGGCGGACAAAGGCGACCATGCGCCGCACCTCGTCCGGCCGGTCCTGCACCGCCCAGGCGGGCATGCCGGTATATTTGACGCCGTGCTGCAGGATCCAGAACAGCTGCCGGTCGGTCCATTCGCGCGCATTGACCGCCAGATCGGGGGCGGGCGGGGTGGCCGCCTGCATGACGGGGGCGGGCTTCTGGCCGGGGGCCCCGTGGCAGACCGCGCAGGCATTGGCGAAATGCCCCGCCGCGCTGACCAGCCCGCTGGCCTCGGCGGGGTCCTTGGGCGAGGAGAAGGCCGCATGGGTGCGCACCGAGTTGCGCATCGCCCAGTGCAGGAACCAGTCGGTGATCGCCCAGTGTCCGCTCGACGCGGCCAGGTTCATGACCCCCGACCAGGCAAAGGCCATGCCCAGCGCGAACAGGCCGATCAGCGTCGCGACGACGCGTTTCCAGGTGATGCGGATCGTCATGCGTGCGCCTCCTGCCGGACCTGAAGCAAGCGGCCGAGCATCGCGAGACCTCCGCACAGATAGGCGATGCCGCCGACCAGCAGCATGATGACGCCCGCCAGCTGCTGATCCTCCAGTGCGCCCGCGCCGTGATGGCTGTAGAGCGGGCGCGGGGCGAGCCCGATCAGCGCGCCGAGCAAGGTCATATGCATCGAGGTGACGAGCAGCGCGGCAACCCCGCTCGCGCGGTGGCGCGGCGCCAGCACGGCGGACCAGAGCCAGAGGCCCGCGATCAGGAAACTCGCCTGCTCGATGGCCAGCCAGACCGGCTGGTGATCGGCCAACCGCCGGAGCGCGGGCACATGCCAGCCCCAGACCACGACCGCCTCGACCAGCGCGGCGACCATCGGGCTGGCGAGACGTGGCCAGCGCTCGGCGGGGTCGAGGGCATGGCCCTGCAGCCCCAGCGCGACGAGCGGCGCGGCGATCGCCACCGCGATCATGTGCGCGGCCATATGCCCGGTCATGCCCAGCGGGCTGAGCATCCAGCCCAGCGGCAGCAGCGCGAGGCCCGCGATCAGCATGCCGCGCCTCACCGGCAATCCCCCAGCATGAGGACCGGCAACGCGGTGAAGACCACCGCGATGAAGCTCAGCCCAGCCAGTAGCAGCGTCGAATAGGCCAGGAATCGCAGCCGATCGATGTCGGTCCCTTCATTGTGCGGCGGGGGATCGCCCGGCGTGCGCGACTGCTGCCACGCGATCAGCCCCGAGGCGACGATGATCACCAAGGCGACCGCCGTGGCGATGGCAAAGACGGTGGGGAACAGCGCCCATTCGCCGATCTTGGCGCAGGAGACGGCCGCCCAGAGATAGGAGAGCAGGAAATGCACCGCCCAGACGGTCGGCGGCACGATCAGCGTCCATAGCGTGACGCGCAGCCGGTGCGCGCGCTTCAGCCAGCGCCTCACAGCCCCGTCTCCGGAAACAGCCCGACCGTCAGATAGGTGACGATCGCGGTCAGCGCGAAGAAATGCGCATAGACGGTGATGTTGCGGATGTCGGCATCATGGATGGGCGTCATCCGGCCCGCCAGGCTGCGAGCCAGCGTATAGAGCTGCATGACGACCATGACGGCGGCGTGGACGACGGTCCAGACGACCAGCACCCATACGATCGCCGGATAGACATTGGCCTCGGGGTCGAGCCCGCTCAGGCTGGCGAGCCCGGCGAACAGGCTGGCCCCCGCCGCGCCCGCGCCGATCAGCAGCAGCAGGCGCGCCGCCGCGACACTGCCTCGCGCATGAACCTCGCGTGCCGCCAGCGTCGCCGCCCAACTGCCCAGCGACAGTCCCAGCGCCAGCATCGGCCCGCCGATCCCCGGCCCGTCGAACCCGGCGCCGAAATCGGGGTGGATCGTCCAGTAGAAATAATATCCGAAGAC
This sequence comes from Sphingomonas sp. SORGH_AS_0950, assembly GCF_030818415.1. Classification (NCBI taxonomy): domain Bacteria; kingdom Pseudomonadati; phylum Pseudomonadota; class Alphaproteobacteria; order Sphingomonadales; family Sphingomonadaceae; genus Sphingomonas; species Sphingomonas sp. SORGH_AS_0950. The sequence continues at coordinate 1,472,710 of NZ_JAUTAE010000001.1, read as the reverse complement.
CAGTCCCGAAAAGGCGGTCGCGTCGGCCATCATCGTGATGAACATCGCCCACCATCCCGGCGCGGCGGGCCCCGAGATATAGAGCGGCATGCGCATGCCGTGACCGATCGGCTTTTCGGGCTTTTCGGGAATCTCGGCGGTATCCCACAGCCACCAGACGATCGCCGCCAGCGTCACCACCCCGAACAGCGCGGCGAGCCAATAGAGGTGATAGGTGGTCAGGATGAACACCGCGCCCAGCGCCACGGCGGTCGCCATCGGCTTGACGCTGGGCGTGCCCAGCCGGATCACCGAGACGGGCTTGGCGTCGAGGACCGAGGTGATGATCGTCTCGCGGCGGCCTTCCTCGGCATCGGGCAGGAAGAAGCGGCCCTCATCGACCTTGGCGACGAAATCCTTCTGGTCCCAGATCGGATAGCGGCTCTCGATCAGCGGGACCGAGCGGATGCCCCAATCCTCGTCATCCGGGTGCGCCAGCCATTCCAGCGTGCCCGCATTCCACGGATTGCGCGGGGCCTTGGCGCGGGTGGGGGAGAGGGCAAGGTCGACGACCAGCACGAGGACGCCCGTCGCGAACAGATAGGAGCCTGCCGTCGACGCCAGGTTGAGCCAGCCGATATTGAGCTCGGCCGGATAGGTGAAGACCCGGCGCGGCATCCCCTCCAGCCCCGACAGATGCATCGGGAAGAAGGTCAGGTTGACCCCGACGAACATGATCCAGAAGGCGGTCCGCCCCAGCCGGTCGGATAGTTTCTTGCCGGTGATCAGGGGCCAGTAATAATAAAGCCCGCCGAACAGCGGCAGCAGCGTGCCGCCGATCAGCACGTAATGCAGGTGCGCGACGACGAAATAGGTGTCATGCGCCTGCCAGTCGAACGGCGCGACCGCGACCATCACCCCGGTCAACCCGCCGATGACGAAGATGGCGAGGCTGCCCGATGCGTAGAGCAGCGGCGTCGACCATTTGACCTTGCCCGCCCATAGCGTGGCGATGAAGGCGAAGATCTGCACGCCGGTCGGGATGGCGACCGCCTCGGACGCGGCGGAGAAGAAGGCCAGGCTGATCTTGGGCAGGCCGGTCGCGAACATGTGGTGGACCCACAGGCCGAACGACAGGAAGGCGGTGCCAACCGCCGCCAGCACGATCCAGGGGTAGCCGAGCAGATGCCGCTGGGCGAAGGTCGGGATCATCATCGCGAACAGCGCGATGGAGGGCAGGAAGACGATATAGACTTCCGGATGGCCGAAGATCCAGAACAGGTGCTGCCACAGCAGCGGATCGCCCCCGCGCGCCGCATCGAAGAACGGCCAGTTCAGCAGCCGCTCCATCTCGAACAACAGGTCGCCCGCGATCAGCGGTGGGAAGGCGAACAGGATCATCACCGCCACGACCAGTATGTACCAGGCATAAAGCGGCATCAGGTTCAGCCGCATCCCCGGCGGGCGGCATTTCAGCACGCCGACGATCAGCTCGACCGCGGCGGCGACCGACGACACCTCGATGAAGGACAGGCCCAGCATCCAGATATCGGCGCCCAGCCCCGACAGGTCGGTGCGGGTGGTCAGCGGCGGATACATGAACCAGCCGCCATCGGGGGCGGCGTTGAAGAAGATCGAGCCGGAGACGAAGACGCCGCCGATCAGGAAGCTCCAATAGCCAAAGGCCGACAGGCGCGGAAAGGGCAGGTCGCGCGCGCCGAGCAGCTGGGGCAGCAGGATGATCGACACCGCCTCGAACATCGGCACGGCGAACAGGAACATCATCACCGAGCCGTGCAGCGTGAACAGCTGGTTGAAGGTGTTCGCCGAGACAAGGTCGTTGTCGGGCACCGCCAGCTGGGTCCGCATGATGAGCGCCAGCACCCCGGCGAACAGCATGAAGCCGAAGGCGGTCAGCGTGTACCACACGCCGACCCGGTTGTTGTTGGTGTCGGTCCAGCGCAGGAACAGGCCGCTCGGCGGCTTCCATACCGCGCGAAGCCTCTCCTCCTGCGCGGCGCGGAGGGCGGGATCGTCCTGGGCGTGGAGACTCATTTCAGGCCTTGCAGATAGCGGGTGAGGGCCATGGCCTGATCCTGCGACAGTTGCGGGAAGGACGGCATACGGACGCCCGGCTTGGTCTTTTGGGGGTGCCGGATGAACCCTGCGACATTGGCGGGGGTCATCGGCAGGATGCCCGCCGCCAGCGTGCGGCGCGATCCGAAATGGGTGAGGTCGGGGCCGATCCGCGTCCGCGCGGTCACGCCCGCGACCGTGTGGCAGCCGCCACAGCCATTGGCGGCGAACAGCCGCGCGCCCTCGCTATCGCTTGCCACCGCCGGGCGGCGCTGCCCGGCCAGCCAGGCGTCGAACGCGGCGGGGGGCATGGCGATGACGTCGAACGCCATCAGCGCATGGGACAGGCCGCAGAATTCGGCGCATTGCCCGCGGTAGCGGCCCGGCTTGTCCGCGCGGACGATCAGCGTGTTGGTGCGGCCGGGGATCATGTCCATCTTGCCCGCCAGCCCCGGAATCCAGAAGCTGTGCACCACATCGCCGGCGCCCAGCCGGAAGGCGACGGTGCGGCCGGTGGGGATGCGGATCTCGTTGGCGCTCTCGACCGGGGTCCCGGCGGCGGGGCGATAGGTGACGCGCCACCAGAATTGCTCGCCATCGACCGCGATCTGCAGGTCGGCGGGCGCGACCGGGCGCGGGCGCATATAGGGAAGCGAATAGGCGAGCAGCCCGAGCAGGACGATCGTCGGGATGATCCCGCCCAGCCACAGCACGATCCGCATCCCGCCTCGATGGCTGATCGCCCCCTCGGGCGCGCGGACGGCATGGCGCATCAACAGCGCGACCGCCGCCGCGATCACCACCGCGCCGACCAGCATGATGATGAAAAGATGGCGAATATCGAGCGCATCCGCGCCGAACGGGGCCAGGGTCGACTGATGCGCATTGCATCCGGCCAGCAGGCTGGCCGCCGCAATCGTTCCGATGATGCTAGTCCCCCGCATCCCGCCCGAACGCTTCGGTCGCGAAACGGTTCATGCGATCTTCATCCAAGCGTCATTTTTCCGGCGGGTTGCGACGCGCGACCTCGCTCGCCAGCACGGTGGCGAAGCCCAGCCAGGCGGCCAGCGGCACCACGCTGGCGGCGGCCGGGCGGTCGATCTTCCACGCGGTGGCGGCCAGCGTGGCGGTGCCCAGGGTCATCGCCCCTGCCGCGACCGCGCTGGGACCGGGGCGGCGGGCCCGGAAGAACAGCTCGGTCCAGCCGCCGATCATCGCGCTGTTGCCCAGCCACAGCGCCACCGCCGCATTGCGACGCGGCGATGCGGGCTGGCGGAGCAGCCGATAGCCGCCCACGCCCGCCAGCGTCTCCAGCACTGGCCAGACCGCGCCGAACAGCTTGTCGGGCGGGGTGAAGCCGGGCTTGTCGAGCCGGGCATACCAGCGGCGGATGCCGGGATGCGACCGGTCGGGGGCGTTGCGCCGCCCGACCAGCGCGCTCAGTCCCAGCACGGCGGCTGCGGCCCCGCCCGCGATCAGCGGCGACAATCCGGTGGAGCGGGTGGCGTTCATCATCGTCTCTCCGAAACTCATGCGATCGGAGCGACAACGAGCAGGCGCCCCCGCCGTTCAGCGGACCCGCGAATTTACGCCCGCGCCATTCCCCGCCGCATCGCCACCGCGATGCGATCCAGCAGCGCGACGACCAGCAACGACAGGCCGAACAGCGGCAGGACGACGCCCGCGACGATCAAAGCGACGACCAGCCCGCGAACCCGCGCGCCCGACAGTCGCGGCGGCGCGCCCAGCCGTCCCGCCGGACGTCGCTTCCACCACATCGCGACCCCGCTGATCGTCAGCCCCCAGATGGCGAGGCACGGGATCAGCATCAGCAACTGGTTCGCCAGCCCGAAATACTGGCCCATGTGCAGTTGCACCCCGGACTCCACCGCACGGCCGACAATGCCATATTGGGCATAGCGAACCTCCGGCCCGATCGGGCGGAACGTGTATCGGTCGATATAGAGCGTCTTCTGCCCCTCCGGCCGGCCGGGATAGGTGAAGACGGTATAGACGCCGCGCGGGCCCTTGGGCAGGAACAGGCGATAGCTGCCCGACCAGCCATGAGCGGCCAGGATCGCCGTCACCCGGTCGGTCCCCCGGATCACCGCCGGATCGCGCGTCGTGCCGGGGGTGGCGGGGCTGTGATCGGCATGGTCGCTCGACATGGCGGCCATGCCCGACTGCGGCATCGGCGCATCCTCCAGCGTCCAGGGTGCCTCGCCCAGCGCCGCCTTCATCGGGACGCTCCGGGGGATGTTGTACTGGCGGAAGGAGGGCGGATAGCCGATCCCCGCCGCCGCGCTGACCCGGTGGAGCAGCGGGCCGCTGATCCCCGCCCAGGGCAGGCCGGTGACGATCAGGAAGCCGATCAGCCCCACGCTCCACAGACCCAGGGGTGCATGGAGCTCGCGCCAGAAACGCCGTCCCCGCCCCGACAGGCGCGGATAGAGCGTGCCCGCCGCGCGCCAGCCCCTGCGCGGCCACCACAGGATCATTCCCGTGACCAGCAGGACCAGCGCCCAGCTGACCGCCAGTTCGATTAGCCGCTCGCCCGCCACGCCTATCAGCATCGACCGGTGCATGGCGTCGGCCCAGCCGACCAGGGTGCGGTCATAGACCACGCTGCCCAGCACGCGCCCCGTGCCGGGATCGACCGCGACGCGCAGCGGCTCGCCATGGTCGGGCGTCACGAACACGACCGCGGCGCGATCAGCGGTGTCGGGCATGTCGACCCGCGAGGCGGAGCCGGGATGCGCCGCCAGCGCCGCCGCGATCATCCGCGACATCGGGACGTCGCCGCGATGCGGCGCGACGAACCGCAGTCCGGGGTAGAGCGCGTCGTTCAGCGCGCCGTTGAACAGATAGATGGCGCCCGTCGCGCTGAGCATCAGCAGGACGGGCGCGACCAGCAATCCCGCCCAGAAATGCCATCGCCAGATGGTGCGGTGAAAGGCGGCGTGCGACGCGGGGTGGGCGGAGGGGGCGCCGGACGGGAACCGGTCCGGCTGTGGGGACGATATCAGCATGAAGGCGCTTTCGACCGGCCCGTATCGGCATGGCCGATAACGGGGCGAGGATCGGAAAGGGGCATCGCGTGCGTGCGACACCCGACGAAACGCGGTCAGCGTTGCGCGGGCGGTCCCCGAAGCGGCGGGCGGAGATGAAGCGGCGCGGCCGGGCGCGATAGGGCTGGTGCGACCAGCCCCGTCGCCATGACGAAGGCGATGAACGCGGCCAGCAGGACCGGATCGACCGCCGCCAGCCCGGCCGTGGACAGTCCCGAAAAGGCGCAGGGCAGGTCGGCCCCATGCTCGCGCCCGCGATGGTCGTGCGAACCATGGGCGGGGGCGGTCGCGGCGGACAGGCCATGCCCGTGGCCATGCGTCATCGGCGGGGCGGCCTGGGCGGGCGGAGCGGCGCTGCCCGGACACAAAGTGATCGCCATATGCCCCCCGACATCGCCGATCATATAGCCGGTCGGCACGATCAGCCTGAGCAGCAACGCCGCCGCGCACAGCAGCACGGCCCCATGGCGTTGCGCGAGCAGGCTCCGGATCGCCGTCACCCGACCGGCCTAACCGCCCCGGTCCGGCCTGTCACCCGGACAGATCGACTTTGACGCGCTACCGGGGTCCCTGACGACGGTTCATGGGGAAAAGGCTAACGATTTCTGAAGACTGTTGCTTCTATACCGTATTATGGCACCCGGCGACGCATCGTTAGACAATGGCATGATGGCGCAATCATCTTTGGAATTCCTACGCGGCCTGTCGGGCCAGGTGGTGGAGGAGATCACCGCCTTCGACTGGGGCGCGACGTCGCTCGGCGCGCCGGGCACATGGCCGGTCGCGCTGCGATGCCAGCTGGCGACGATGCTTGCCTGTCCGGTGCCGATGTATCTGGTCTGGGGGCCGGACCTGATCTCCTTCTACAATGACGCCTATCGGCCGATCCTGGGCTATCGCGCGGCGACGGCGATGGGCATGCCGTTCCGCATCCTGTGGGGCAGCATCTGGGACGACATCTCGCCGCTGGTCGACAAGGCGCTGTCGGGCGGGGTCGCGCAGGTCACCGACATGCGGCTCGACCTGGCGCGTGAGGGGCGGCCCGAGGAAAGCTACTGGACCTTTTCCTATTCGCCGGTCTTCGACGATGACGGCGGGATCGCGGGCATGGTCTGCGTCACGGGCGAGACGACTGCGCGGGTGCTGGCCGAACGGCGACAGCGCGAGGCGGACGAGCGGCTGGACCTGGCGCTGAGTTCGGGCGCGCATGTCGGCCTGTGGGACTGGGACGTGTGCAATGATTCGGTCCGCTCCGATGCGCGCTTCGCGGCGATGTACGGGGTCGATCCGGCGGCGGCCGAGCGCGGCATGCCGATCGCCGAGTTCTTCCAGGGCATCCACCCCGACGATCGGGAGCGCGTCCAGGCCGAGGTCGGCGTCGCGATGGCGGAGACCGGCATCGGCCGGGAGGGGCGCTTCACTTCCGAATATCGGCTGGTCGAGGCCGATGGCACGGTCCATTGGGTGTCGGCGCAAGGCCGCTGCATTCCCGACGCGGCGGGGCGCTGCGTCCGTTTTCCGGGGGTCAGCTTCGACATCACCCAGCGGATCCGCGTCGAGCACCAACTGCGCGAGAGCGAGGCCCGCGCCCGCCAGAATGCCGAGCGGGTGCAGCTGGCGCTGGAGGCCGGGGCGATCATCGGCACCTGGTTCTGGGACCTGCCGACCGACCGTTTCACCGTGGACGAGCCGTTCGCGCGCACCTTCGGGCTGGACCCCGCGCTCGGCCATGACGGGCTGAGCCTGGCGCAGGTGGTGGAGACGGTCCACCCGGACGACCGCGCGGGGCTGGCCGAGGCGATCGACGAGGCGATCGCGCGGGGCGGCGCCTATGCGCATCAATATCGCGTGCGGCGGCGCGACGGCCATTATCACTGGCTGGAGGCGAATGGGCGGGTCGATCACGCGCCCGACGGCACGCCGCTGCATTTCCCCGGCGTGCTGATCGATGTCGGCAGTCGCCGGGCGCTGGAGGCGGAACGCGACTGCGCGATCGCCGAACTGCGCGCGCTGACCGACCAGCTCGAACAGCGCGTGGCCGACCGCACCGCCGAGCTGATGCGCGCCGAGGAGGCGCTGCGCCAGTCGCAGAAGATGGAGGCGGTGGGACAGCTGACCGGCGGGCTGGCGCATGATTTCAACAATCTGCTCGCCGGTATCTCGGGCTCGCTCGAACTGATGGCGCTGCGGCTGTCGCAGGGACGCATCGCCGATGTCGACCGTTACATGGACGCGGCGCAGGGCGCGGCGCGACGGGCGGCGGCGCTGACCCATCGGCTGCTCGCCTTTTCGCGGCGCCAGACGCTCGCCCCGCGCGCGACCGATATCGCCGGGCTGGTCGGCGGCATGACCGACCTGATCCAGCGCACGGTCGGTCCGGCCATCACACTGGAGACGCGCGGCGCGGACGATCTGTGGACCGTGCTGGTCGATGCGCCGCAGCTCGAGAATGCGCTGCTGAACCTGTGCATCAACGCGCGCGACGCCATGCCCGAGGGCGGGCGGATCACGATCGAGATGGTCAACCGGCACCTCGCCGATGACAATGCGCGCTTCGGCGACATACCCGAGGGCGACTATCTGGTGCTGTGCGTCACCGATACCGGGACCGGCATGACCCCCGACGTCATCGAAAAGGCGTTCGACCCCTTCTTCACCACCAAGCCGCTGGGGCAGGGGACCGGGCTGGGGCTGAGCATGATCTATGGTTTCGCCCAACAGTCGGGCGGCCAGGTCCGCATCCAGTCGACGCCGGGCGAGGGGACGACCGTCCACCTCTATCTGCCGCGCCATGACGGCCTGGTCGAGGCGGAGCGGTCCGGCCCCGCCGCCGCGCGCGGAAGTGCAAGCGGCGCGGGCGAGACGGTGCTGATCGTCGACGACGAGGCGACCGTGCGGCTGATGATCGCCGATGTGCTGCGCGACATGGGCTATCGGGTGATCGAGGCGGGCGACAGCGCCGCCGGGCTCGCCCTGCTGCGCTCGGACCGGCGGATCGACCTGCTCGTCACCGATGTCGGGCTGCCCGGCGGCATGAACGGGCGCCAGATGGCCGAGGCGGGACGGGAACTCCGCCCCTATCTGAATATCATGTTCATCACCGGCTATGCGGAGAGCGCGGTGCTGAACAGCGGGCATCTGGCGCCGGGGATGCAACTGCTGACCAAGCCCTTCACGGTGGATGCGCTGGTCACGGGCATCCAGGCGGCGATGGGCGCGGGCGCACGACGATACGATCCCCACGCGTCCTGATCCGCCGTGACGGCACCCGGTCGCGCCCCCGGCCGGGCTTGCGCATCATCCCCGAAATCGTGATGGAAAGCGGCGCGTAACGGGAGATATGGGCATGGCGATCGAACTCATCTGCCTGGATGCGGACGACACGCTCTGGCACAATATGCGGCATTTCGCCGAGACCGAGGAGGCGCTGGTCGGCCTGCTCGCCCCCTTTGCCGAGGCGCGGGTGGCGCGCGCGACGCTGGAGGCGTGCGAGGGGCGCAATCTGCGGCTCTATGGCTATGGCGCGAAGGGCTTTACCCTGTCGATGATCGAGACGGCGGTGGAGCTGGCCGGGCCGACCCTGCCGACCGAGCTGGTCGCACGGCTGCTGGAGGCGGGGCGGCGGCTGCTCGCGCATCCGGTCGAACTGCTCGACGGCATCGCCGAGACGATGGCCGCGCTGGCCGGGCGGGGGCGGCTGGTGCTGGTGACCAAGGGCGACCTGCTGCATCAGGAAGCCAAGCTGGCGGCCTCCGGGCTGGGGGCGCATTTCGCCGATGTCGCGATCGTCAGCGACAAGACGCCCGACACCTTCGCGCGCATCTTCGACCGCCACGGCGTCGCACCGGAGGCGGCCGTAATGGCGGGGGATTCGATGCGCTCGGACATCCTGCCCGCGCTGAAGGCGGGGGCCTGGGCAGCCTATATCCCCCAGCCGCTGGCCTGGAGCCATGAAGCGGGGGAGGTGCCGCAGGATCATCCGCGTTTCCGGCAACTCGACCGGCTGGGTGACCTGCCCGACTGGATCGACACGATCGGCTGAGCGGGCTTCAGCCCGGATCGCTTTCCTCGCCGACAATGGCCCCTTGCGAAACATCGGCGCCGTCATGCGCGAAGCCGTTGCGATGGATGCGGACCCCGGCGGTCGTCACCGGCACCTTGAGCGCGGGCGCCACCTCGGGGCCGTCATCGGCGACGAGGCGGGAGGGATCGCCCCGATGGATGGTCACGCCGTTGACCGCCTCGGGCGCGACGGCGGCGATGCTGTCGGCCATGGCCGGGGCGGCGGCGCGGGCCGGGATGGCGGGCTCGACCCCGGCATAGCCCTGTCGGAAGGACAGGTCGCGCTCCAGCGCACCGCGCCAGCGATAGAAGATATGGCTGCCGACAGCGCCGATCCGGTTCAGGCTGGAGGCCCACCAGGGCAGGACGTAATTGGCGTGGTAGAAGGTCGCCGCACCGACCGGCGCATAGACGAGCCCCGCCAGCGCGCCCTGCGCCACCGCCGCCGCGCGGGCCCAGGCGTTGGGGTCGCGCGGCTGGTCCATCGACCCGTCACAGGTGAAGCTGAACTGGCACCCGGTCGACCGATCCGAACCCTGATAGACGACGCCGCAGATGCTCTTGGGAAAGGCGCGGTCGCGCACGCGGTTCAGCACAACCTGTGCCACTGCGCGCTGGCCGTCGACCGGCTCGGAGCGTGCCTCGTAATAGATGGCGGCGGTCAGGCATTCGGCGGCGCGCGCGGCGTCCCGCGCGGTGCGGGCGATGCCGTGGAAGGCGGGGGCGGCGGCCATCTCGATCGGGGTGCCCGGCGCCAGCGTCTCGGGCAGGTCGGTCTCGGGCACGTCGAGCGCGAGCTGGCGCAGCAGCGTCCGCGTGGTCGGTGGGGGCACGTCCAGCGTCAGATGCGGACGGGCCCGGCGCACCGGCGTGCACGAGGTGGCGACCGCCAATGTCGCGATCAACATCAGCCAGCGCCGCATGACATCCGCTTTCCAACCCGCCCGTTCATGGACGCCGCTTTATGGCGGACAGGGTTAGAAAGCGGTTAAGTCACCGGAAACGGACGCGTCTGTTCGCCGTCAGAAGCGCGCGCCCGCCTCCAGGCCATAGAAGCGCGGCTCGCCCGCGATATAGGTGGGCGCGTCGAACATGCCGCCGGTATTCCCGGCATCGATCAGATAGCGCTTGTCGGTCAGGTTGCGCGCGAAGCCCCCGACATGGAACCGGCCCCGGTCGCCGAATTCCAGCCCGGCGCGCAGATTGACCAGCGTATAGCCCCCCTGCGAAATCGCCGCGCTGTTGGGCAGCTCGAAGAACACCTTGGAGCGATAGGTCGCGCTGGGCGTCGCATAGAAGGTTGCCGACGCGCCCACGGGAATGCGCAGGCTCGCCCCGCCCGAGGCGGTCGTATCGGGCTGGAGCCGGAAGCGGTTGCCCGCGAACACGCCATTGGCCGGATCGTCGGCGATGCCGCCATCGATATAGGCGAAGGTCGCGAACAGGTTCAGCCAGCGATGGACCGCCAGATTGCCCTCCAGCTCGACCCCGATATTGTTCGCCGAGCCCGCGCTGCGCGTGACGGTCAGCCCGTTTTCGAAGACCGAGACCTGGAAACCCTTGTAACGCTGGTAGAAGACCGAGGCGGCGCCGGAGAAGGGGCCGACCCGCCCCTTGATGCCGCCTTCGTAATTCCAGACGCTTTCCTCGGGCACGATCTGCAACCGGGGCACCGCGCCCGAATTGGGGACGCTGAGCGGTACGACGCGCTGCGCATCGAGCTGGACCACCGGCGAGCGGCGACCCTTGCTGATCGTCGCATAGAGGTTCACCCCGCCGCCCAGCCGATAGAGCGCGTTGAAGCGCGGCAGGATCGCGGCATAGCTGCGCTGCGCGGTGAAGACCTGTCCCTTGGTGTTGGCCGCGCCGAGCAGGCTGGTGAAGATGCCCGCGCCCGCCAGCAACCGGCTGTCGGGCATGACCGAGCTATAGGCCGAACGCCGGTCCTCGATCAGCACGCGCGCACCCGCGGTCAGCTCCAGCGCCGGGGTGGGCATCCAGCTGGCGTCGCCGAACACCGAATAGCTGTTGTTGCGCCCGTCATTGGCGAAGCTGGCGCTATAGGGCAGGACGGTCGCGGCCCCGCGCGACAGGATCGCGGTGGCGCGCGTCGCCGGGATGGTGCCGTTGGCCGCGACGCAGGCGGTGCCGGTCGGCAGTCCGGCCGCGTTCAGCATCTGGCGGATGGGGGCGAAGTCGCGCGCGACCGAACAGGCCAGATAGGTGCCTTCCTCGGTGGAGAAGGGCACGCGCTGCTGCCCGTTTTCGAAAAAGGCGTTCCAGCCGAAGGAGGCGCGGGCCTTGGCTCCCTCGAAGGCGAAGCGGCCCTCATGGCTCCACTGGTCGCCGCGCGCATCCTCGCCGAACTCCAGATACCAGGCGGGGCCGCCATCCGCGTCGAAGATCTCGAGCGCGTCGAACCGGCGATAGCCGTTGACCGTGGTGAAGGTGATGCCCGGCGCGACATCGACCGCGACGGTCAGGTTGGCGTCATAGACGTTGCGCGTCAGCCCCAGCTTGCGCGCGCCCAGCACTCCGGCGGAGAAGGGCGAACCCGACAGCTCGGCATAGCCGTAATCCCCCGTCTGTCCGCCGGTAGGGGCGAAGGCCCGGCTCTTGAACGCGGTGCCGGGATTGCGCTGTCCGTCATAGGTCAGGATCAGGTCGGCGGTCAGCGAACTGTTGGGCGTCCAGCGCAGCGATCCGCGCAGGCCGCGCTGGTCCTGTCCGTTCAGGTCGTCCTGATCGACGCGGCCCTGATTCTGGTTGGGGATGTTCGGGTCCCCCGCGATGTTGCGGACATAGCCGTCGCGATATTTATAGGCAAAGGCGATGCGCCCCGCGAGCACGTCGTTGCCCGCATTCAGGAAACCCGACACCTGGGTTCGGTCGAAATTGCCATAGGAGGCGACGATCCCGCTTTCGGTCCCCGCATGGGGGCGCGCCGAGATGATGCTGATCGCACCGACCGCGGCGGCGGTGCCGAACAGCGTCGCCTGCGGCCCCTTGGCGACCTCGATCCGTTCGATATCGTACAGGTCCTGATAGGCGCCCTGCTTCCGGCTGGTGTCGATGCCGTTGTAATAGACGGTGACGCGCGCACCCTGCTGCGCCGAGCCGGAGTCCGACGTGATGCCCCGGATCACGAAGCCGGGGCTGTTCGCGCTCTGCTCCTGGATCTGGAGGCCGGGGATATATTGCGCGACCTCGGACAGCGAATTGACGCCCAGATCGGCCATGCGCGCGCCCGAGACGGCGGTGACGGTCAGCGGCACGTCCGCGATCCGCTGCTCGCGCTTCTGCGCGGTGACGATGACGTCGGCCTTGTCGTCCGCATCGCGCGGATCGCCTTGCGGCTGGATCATCGCCTGCGCCCCCGCCGGTGCGATGAGGGCCGTCTGCGACAGGCCGAGCAGGATTGTGGCCACCGTCAGGCGGCCTGTGGTCGAATGCATTTTTCCCCCCGAAGGACTTTGTTTCGGGCTTCGTAGTTAGCAGGGATTACCAGTCAGTGTCCGGCTTGTTTCAAATCCGTGACGGCGTTCCACATGTGTCGCCAAACCGTCATCCGCACGCCATCCCCCTGTCGTGGGCGCGGATTAGCCGTGCGGTCCGAAAGGACTGACACGATGACGATCATGAACCGACGCCGCGCGATGGCGCTGATGGGAAGCGGGGCCGCGCTGGCCATGCCCGCCGGAATGGCGCAGGCCGCGACCGGCGCGGTACGCTTCGACTACGGCGTCGCGAGTGGCGACCCGGCCCCCGACGGTGCGATCCTGTGGACCCGCGCCACCCCGGCGGAGGGCGATGCGGCGCGGGACGTGGCGTTGACCTGGCATGTCGCGCCGATCGGCGGCCATGATGCCGTGGGCCTGCGCACGGGCCGCGTCTCTGCCCGCGCCGCGCGCGACCACACCGCCAAGGTCGAGGTGACCGGCCTCCAGCCCGGCCGCGACTATCGTTACTGGTTCGAGGCGGCGGGCCTGCGCTCGCCCGAGGGGCGTTTCCGCACCCTGCCGCGCGGGGCCGTCGAGGATGTCGTGCTGGCGGTGGTGTCGTGCCAGCTCTATCCCGGCGGTTTCTTCAATGCCTATGACGCGATCGCGAAAACCGAGCGGCTCGACGCGGTGCTGCATCTGGGCGACTATATCTATGAATATGGCGCGGACGGCTATGGCACGGATCGCGGGCACAAACTCAACCGCCTGCCCGAGCCCGCGCACGAGATCGTGACGCTCGCCGATTACCGCCAGCGTCATGCCCAGGTGAAGCGCGACCCCGACATGCAGGCCGCGCATGCCCGCGCCGCCTTCATCTGCGTGTGGGACGATCACGAGGTCGCCAATGACGACTGGATCGGCGGCGCGGAGAACCACCAGCCCGCGACCGAAGGCGACTGGGGGCGGCGCAAGGCGGCGGCGATGCAGGCCTATTTCGAATGGATGCCGATCCGCGATCCCCGGCCCGGCCAGCCCTGGGAGGCGATCAACCGCAGCTTCGATTTCGGCGATCTGGCGACGCTGGTGATGGTCGAGACGCGGCTGCTCGCCCGGTCGAAGCAGGTCCATGCCAAGGGCGCCGCGCCCGAGCCGGACGAATATGCCGCGATGATGGCCGAGCGCGCCCGACCCGACCGCGAACTGCTGGGCGCGAACCAGCTGGACTGGATCGAGCGGACGCTGACCCGCTCGGTCAAGGCGGGGACGCCGTGGCAGGTGATCGGCAATCAGGTGGTGATGGCGCGGATCGACGGCCCCGATCTGGAAAAGCAAATGGGCTCGGCGGGCTATGCCAGGCTGACCGAGCGCCTGTCCGAGATCGAGCGTCGCAATCTGGCCAAGGCGCAGGCCGGGTATCGCGCGGGCCTGCCGCTCAACTTCGACAGCTGGGACGGGTATCCGGCGGCGCGCGAGCGGCTCTATGCCGCCTTTCGCCGCGCGGGCAGTCGGCCGGTCGTCCTGTCGGGCGACAGCCATGCGGCCTGGGCGAACGACCTGTACGATGCGAACGGCGCGCTGGTCGCGGCGGAGTTCGCGGGCACCTCGATCACCAGCCCGTCCTGGGGCGACATGATGCCCGGCATCGGCCGCGAGATCGCGGCGGCCAATCCGAAGGTCGTGCGCTTCTGCGACCAGGAGGACAAGGGCTGGCTGCACCTGACGCTCACCCGCGACAGCGCGACGGCGCGCTACATGACCGTGTCGACCGTCATGGCCAAGCCCTATGCGCCGGGCTGTGCGGCGATCTGGCGGACGCGGACCGGCGCCGCCGCACCGATCGAGGCGCTGCCGGCCTGACCGGCGGCGCGCCCTTCCTCCGTCGTTACCGCCGGGCGGCGGGGGAGGGGCCGCCGTGTACCGCTGCCAGCATGGCGGCGACCAGCTTTGCGTCATCATGGTCCAGATAATGATTGCCCGGCAGGCCGATCACCCTGGCCGGACCGCCCTTGAGCAAGGGGCACAGGCTGTCCTTTTCCTTCAGCCCGTAGATGCAGGTGAGCGGGGCCCAGTCGATCGTGCGCGCGGTGGTGATGGCATAGCTGTCCGGCTTGCCCATATAGGCGATCCCGGTCGGGTCGGAGCGGAAGAAGGCGGTCTGCCCCGGCACCACCAGCACGATCGCCGCCACCCGTGCGCGCAGATCGGCGGGCAGGTGCGCCAGCCCGGTCTGCAGCATGTCCGCGCCATAGGATTGCCCCACCAGCACCAGTCGCCGGTCGCCCGCCTCCGCCACGGCGCGGCGGACCGCGTCGGCGATGACCGTATCGACCTGTTCGCGCGTGCGGTGGACCCGGAACAGCACCGGCGAATTGATGCCGATGACCTCGATCCCCGCCGCGCTCAGGCCGCGCGCCACCACGCCCCCCATGCCATAGCGCAGCCCCATGTCGCCCGAGAGGGACAGGACCAGGATCGGCTGTGCCCGCCCCTGCGCCGGAAAGCGCATGACCGGGTCGCGTGCAAAATAATTGCCTGAATAGAGCAGGATGGCGATGCCGCCGACGAACAATGCCGCAACCCCGGCAAGGATACGCCCGCGATGGCGGCCAAGACGTGAAAGTAGAACGGACATAACCTTTCCTAAAGGGTCGGGCGGCTACTTGCCATGCATCGATGTGTCGGGGCGCGGCCGTCACATGAAAAATCTGTAATATCGCGATCACCCGCTCTATGCGCGACGTCTGCCATCGGCGGGGGGATGGAAACATGCGGGCGGCATAGGGGCACCCGCATCATATGGTAACGAACCGGGGACCGACGCAGTGACCAAGCCGATCTTCTTTGACCCGACGGGCCGTCGGGGCGCGTGGGCGCGGCGTGCGGTGGCCGTCCTGATCCTGTCGGTGATCGTTGCCGCGATCGCCTTTGCCACCACGCTGGTCGCGGTGCCCAACTCGGGCGTTCTGCCGCTGCCCTTCGCGCGGCGCCAGGCGATGACGCTGGAGCCGACCGCGCAGCTGAAGGGGCGGCGCGGCGCATGGTTGCCGCGCCGGTCGGTGGCGCAGGGGCATAGCCCGCTGACCATCGCCTTCTACACGCCCGGCAATGACTCGGCACTGGCGTCGCTCCATGCGCATATGGGGCAGATCGACTGGCTGGTGCCCAGCCTGATGAACGTCGCGGGCGCCAAGGGCGAACTGACGATCAGCAACGATCCCAAGCTCGCCACCCTGTTGTCCCGCGCCGCCCGGCCGCCCCGGCTGTTGCCGATGGTCCAGAACCTGACCGCCGACGAATGGGACGGCACGACGATCGCGCGGATCATCGCCAGCCCGGCGGCGTCCGAGAAGCTGGCGACCCGGCTCGGCCAGTCGGTGACGGCCAATCGCCAGTCGGGCCTGGTCATCGACTTCGAGAACCTGCCCGCCAGCGCCATGGCGGGCTATCCCCGGCTGCTCCAGCGGATCAAGGCGCATCTGCCCAAGGGTGCGGTGCTGGCCGTCACCGTCCCCGCCGAGGACGAGGCGTGGCAGTTGCAGCGGCTGGCGCGCGTCGTCGACCGCATCATCCTGATGGCCTATGACCAGCATTGGCAGACCGGCACCCCCGGCCCGATCGCGGCGCAGCCCTGGTTCTTGCAATCCTCCGAAAAGGCGCTGCGCGAGGTCGGCCGCGACAAGCTGATCGTCGCGCTCGGCAGCTATGCCTATGACTGGCCCGCCAAGGGCCCGGCGGAATCCAAGTCGATCGAGGAAGCCTGGCTGATCGCGCATGACAGCCAGGCGAAGGTCAGCTTCGATCCGGCCAGCGGCAATGCCGGTTTCGCCTATGACGAGAATGGCGAGCATCACACCGTCTGGATGCTCGACGCCGCGACCAGCTGGAACCAGCTCCAGGCGCTCAAGCGGCTGGGGATCGACGACATCGCCTTCTGGCAGCTGGGGTCGGAAGATCCCGGCCTGTGGGCGGATTTCGCCGCGTTCCGCAGCACGGCGCGCGGGGTCATCCCGCGGCTGGGCGCGGTCGCCTCGCCGCTGAACGTCGATGTCGAGGGGACGGGCGAGATCCTGCGCATCACCGCGCAGCCGACCGAGGGGCAGCGCGACCTGCGCTATGACAAGGACGGGGTGATCCGCAACGAGGTCTATCGCACCTATCCCACCCCCTATGTCGTCCAGCGCGCCGGTGCGCTGCCCAAGACGGTCGCGCTGACCTTCGACGACGGGCCCGATGCCGAATGGACGCCCAAGATCCTGGACGTGCTGGAGCGCGAGCATGTCCCCGCCACCTTCTTCGTCATCGGCGAGAACGCGTTGCAGCATCCCCAGCTGCTGCGTCGCATCGTCGCAGGCGGCAGCGAGCTGGGCAATCACAGCTATACCCATCCCAACATGGCGACGACGGGCGCGCGCACGATCAAGCTGGAGCTGAATGCGACCAAGCGGCTGATCCAGGCCTATACCGGCCGCTCGACCACGCTGTTCCGCGCACCCTATTTCGGCGACGCCGAGCCGACCACGGCCGACGAGATCGACCCCGCGCTGGTCGCGCAGAATCTGGGCTATACGGTCGTCGGGCTGCACGTCGATCCCAATGACTGGCAGCGTCCCGGCACCGACCAGATCGTCCAGCAGACGATCGACCAGGTGCACGGCGCGACGGCCGACAATTCGGCCAATGTCATCCTGCTGCACGATGGCGGCGGCGACCGCGAACAGACGGTCGAGGCATTGCCGCGCATCATCGATACGCTGCGCGCACAGGGCTATCGCTTCGTGGCCGCCTCACAGCTGGTCGGGGTGAGCCGCGACCAGGCGATGCCGGTGGTCGACGGCAAGGACCTGCTGGCGGTGCGCACCGACGTCGCGATCTTCGTGGTGCTGGCCTTCCTGTCCGCATCGCTCGCCTGGCTGTTCTACCTGGCGATCGCGCTGGGCATCGCACGCGCGGTGGTGATGGCGGGGCTCGCCTGGTTCCAGGGGCGCAAGTCCAAGCCGGTGCCGCCGGAATATACCCCCAGCGTCTCGGTCATCATCCCGGCCTTCAACGAGGAACGGGTGATCGCCCAGTCGGTGACCCGCGTGCTGGCCAGCGACTATCCGGGATTGCAGGTGATCGTGGTCGATGACGGGTCGAAGGACGGGACCAGCGCGGTGGTGGGCGCGGCCTTTGCCGACGAGCCGCGCGTCCAACTGCTGACCCTGCCCAATGGCGGCAAGGCGGCAGCGCTCAACCGCGCGTTGCAGGACGCGGCGGGCGAGGTGGTGATCGCGCTCGACGCCGATACCCAGTTCGAGCCGGACACCATCGCCAAGCTCGCCCGCTGGTTCGCCGACCCGAAGCTGGGCGCGGTGGCGGGCGATGCGCGGGTCGGCAACCGGGTGAACCTCGTCACCCGCTGGCAGGCGGTCGAATATATCACCGCGCAGAATCTGGAACGCCGCGCGCTGGCCGGGTTCGATGCGATGACGGTGGTGCCCGGCGCGGTGGGGGCGTGGCGGCGCGCCGCGCTCGATGCGGTGGGCGGCTATCCCGAGAATACGCTGGCCGAGGATCAGGACCTGACCATCGCGATCCAGCGGGCGGGCTGGCGCGTCACCTATGATCCGCGCGCCGTCGCCTGGACCGAGGCGCCCGAAAGCTTCAAGGCGCTGGCCAAGCAGCGTTACCGCTGGGCGTTCGGCACGCTGCAATGCCTGTGGAAGCATCGCCGCGTGATCCGCACCGGCCAGCCCGCCGGGCTCGCGCGGGTGGGCCTGCCCCAGGCCTGGCTGTTCCAGATCATCTTCGCCGCGATCTCGCCGCTGATCGACCTGGCGCTGATCCTGTCGATCATCGGCACGGCGGTGCGGGTGGCGCAGCATGGCTGGGCCCAGACCAGCACCGACGTGTTCCAGATGGCGGCCTATTGGACGGCGTTCACCGCGATCGACGTGCTGTGCGGCTGGCTCGCCTATCGGCTGGACGGCAACCGGGTGCGTTACCCCGCGCATCTGCTGGTCGCGCAGCGGCTGGTCTATCGCCAGATCATGTACTGGGTCGTGCTCCGTGCGATCAGCTCGGCGATCGGCGGGTGGATCGTCGGCTGGGGCAAGCTCGAGCGGACGGGGAATGTCGGGGCGTAAATTCCCTGACGACCACCGTTCGTGCTGAGCGAAGTCGAAGCACAGGCCACGCCGTTTGCCGTCGAGCGTGGCCTTCGACTTTGCTCAGGCTGAACGGAGGTGGTCGTTCAGGCGGAACGGGCGTCGGGCGCGAGCGTCATCCGGACCCGCAACCCCGGCGCATGATCCTCCAGCGCCAGCGTCCCGCCATGCAGATGCGCGACCGCGCTGGCGAGTGAAAGGCCCAGCCCCGCGCCGCTCTCGCTGCGCGCGGCGTCCAGCCGACCGAAGCGTTTCAGCGCCTCGTCGCGCCGCTCGGGCGGGATGCCGGGGCCGTCATCGGCGACGATCAGGACCGGGCCGGGTTCGACCCGCACCGTCACCGCGCCCGATCCGTATTTCAGCGCATTGTCGACCAGATTGGCCAGCGCCTGGCCCAGCAGCTCGCGGTGGACCAGCGCCACCAGCCGGTCGGGTGCCTCGGCCCGGATCGTCATGCCGCGATCCTCGGCCAGCGGCTCGAACATGTCGGCCACGTCGCGCGCCATGGCGGCGAGATCGGCCTCGACAAAGGCGTCGCGGCCCAGCCCCGCCTCGGCCCGGCTGATGCGCAGCGCGGTGTCGAGCATCGCGAGCAGCCGGTCGCCTTCCTCCAGCGCGCGGCCGACCGACACCCTGGCGCTTTCGTCCTGGGTCTCGGCCAGCGCGCGTTCCAGCGTGGCGCGCAACCGGGTCAGCGGCGAGCGCAGGTCGTGCGCCAGTCCGTCGGTCGCGATCTTGAGTTCGGTCATCAGCAGCGCGATCCGGTCGAGCATCGCATTGACCGCCCCCGCCAGCGCGTCGAAGGCGTCGTCGCCGCCCTTGGTGACGACCCGCCGCGACAGCTCGCCCGCCGCCACCGCATGCGCGGTCGCCACCGTATCCTCCAGCCGCCGCTCGATCATCCGTGCCGCGATCCAGGCGGCGAGCGCGGCCAGCACGATCGCCGCCGCCATGCCGACCGCCATCGCCTCTTCCATCGCGCGGGCGACACGCAGCTCGCTCTCGACGACATGTCCCGCCAGCATCCGCGATCCATCGGGCAGGCGGGTGGCGAGCACGCGCATCCGCTCGGGCTGCGAATGGCCGATGCGGAAGATCTCGATCGTCGCGGCGCCGGGGGTGGGGACGTTGGGCGGCCATTCGGCGATATTGCCGGTGACGAAGCGGCCGCGCGCATCGGTCAGCAGGATGACCGACAGCGGCACCCGGTCGGTGGTCAGCCGCCGCGCGACCGCCGCGCGCACCGCCGCCTGTCCGCCGCTGCGCCACATGCCCGCCAGTTCGTCGCTCAGGTCGCTGGCGGCGTCCTCGGCTTGGTCGGCGATCTCGCCGCGGGTCAGGTGGCGCACGGTCGCCACCATCGCGCCCGCGCCGACCAGCTGGAGCGCAAAGACCAGCAGTGCGAAGCGCAGCGTGGTCGAACGGAAGACGCCCGAGGCTATTTCTCGACCCCCAGCTTGTAACCCGACCCGCGCACCGTGTGGAGCAGCGGCCGGGCAAAGCCCTCGTCGATCTTCTTGCGCAACCGGCTGATATGCACGTCGGTGACGTTGGTGTTGGGGTCGAAATGGAAATCCCACACCCCCTCCAGCAACATGGTGCGGGTCACCACCTGGTCGACATGCTGGAGCAGATATTCGAGCAGCCGATATTCGCGCGGCTGAAGCTCGATCGGCTTGCCCGCGCGCCGGACGCGGTGGGCGAGCAGGTCCATCTCCAGGTCGTCGCACACCAGCTTGGTCTGCGGCGCGTTGCCGGTCGTGCCGCCGCGCCGGATCAGCAATCGGATGCGGGCCAGCAGCTCGGCGAAGACGAAGGGCTTGGTGAGATAATCGTCCGAGCCGGAGGTCAGCCCGGCGACCCGGTCCTCGGGCGAGGACATGGCGGACAGGATCAGGACCGGCGACTCGATCCCGGCGGCGCGGATCGCGGCCAGCACCGCCATGCCGTCCATGCCGGGCAGCATCCGGTCCAGCACGACGCAGTCATAGGTGCCGTCGGTCGCATGGAACAGGCCGTCGCGCCCATTGGCCGCATGGTCGACCAGGAATCCCTCTTCACGCAACCCGTTGGCGATATAATCCGCCGTCGAGCGATCATCTTCGATCAACAAAATCCTGTTGGCCACGCAGTCCTCCCGATCCGGTCCTTAGCAGCGTGATCGTGTGGAGGCCATGGTCGCGCATGATACGCAGCCGGAGCGGGGCTTCGGGATCGCGAAGCGCCTCGTCGCGCAGCAGCGAGAAGGAGGTGGCGGGGCGACCGTCGACCGCCACCACCGTATCCCCGACGTGCAGCGGCAAATTGTCGATCGTGCCGGGGTCGCCGTCCAGGTCGCTGCGCAGGCTGGTGACGACCAGCCCCGGCCGGTCGTCGCCCATCGGCACGAAGGTCGCGCCATAAAGCGTCGTGCCCGTCCGCATGCCCGCGCGAAGCGGCAAGTGCCCGACGAGCAGCGCCACCGCCCCCGCGCCCAGCAACGCGACCGCCGCCGCGCCCCAGCCGACGATCCGCAACCCCTTCACGACGCCCATCCGGCCGGGACGCGCCGATCCATGGCCGCAGGCGAGGCGGCATGGGCGGAGGCAGGGCGGGCGAGGCGTTTCACACCTGTCCTTCTATCGATCGCGACCTGAGGGGAGGGTGGGCGAGACGTGACGCTTCTGTCATCAAATCGCTTGTATCCACATGACACACTTGTCAGGTGGCCGAAAGGTGACAGGGGCAGGGACGGTCCTATGGCCATGGCGGGTCGCCGCGTCGTGCAGGGGTGTAGGCGGGCGATGGGTGGGTGTGCGTAGAGGATGAAAGGTTTGCGGCCATGACGGGCCATAAGGCGACGGGCGGCGATCTATGCCGTCTCGTCGTGTCGCGTTCGCCGGGGGGCGGCGCATGACGGAAGGGGCGGGGGACATGGGATGGCTCGACCGGGCGCTTGGCTATGCCAAGGCGCGGCGCGGCTATCTCGCGGTTGCGGCGGTGGTGCTGCTCGTCGCGCTGGGGCTGTCGGCGCTGCATCATCTGACCCGCCAGATCCGGCTGGCCGATGTCCGCGCGGCTTTCTACGCGATCGACCCGCACCAGATCATGCTGTCGGCGGCGCTGACCGTCGCCAGCTATATCGCCTTGACCTTTTACGACGTGATCGCGCTGCGCGTGATCGGGCGGCCGCTGCGCTGGCGGACGGCGGCGATGGCGTCCTTCACCAGCTATACGCTCAGCCACAATCTGGGGCTGGCGCTGCTGACCGGCGGGTCGGCGCGCTACCGCGTCTATGCGGCCGCCGGGCTGGACGGTCCCGACATCGCACGCGTCATCGCGATCGCCAGCGCGACCTTCTGGTTCGGGGTGTTCAGCGTCACCGGGCTGGGGCTGCTATTCCATGAAGGGCCGGTCACGCTCGACGCGCTGGTGCTGGGGCAGAGCGCGGTCCGCTGGGTCGGCGCGGCGGTGGTGGCGGGGGCGCTGGCGCTGATCCTGCTCTGCGCATTGCGGCCAGGCAAGCGGGTCGGCTGGCGCGCCTGGAGCGTGCCGCTGCCCACGACGGGGCAGGCGCTGGCGCAGATCGGCATCGCCTCGCTCGACCTGCTTTGCGCCAGTGCGGCGCTGTTCGTCCTGTTGCCGGGCGCCTCGCCCGAGCTGCTGCCCGCCTTCGTGCTCGCCTATGCGCTGGCGATCATCGTCGCGCTGGTCAGCCATGTGCCCGGCGGGATCGGCGTGTTCGAGGCGGTGGTGCTGGCGACGGTGCCGGTCGACCGGACCGAGCTGTTCGCCGCGCTGATCGCGTACCGCGTCCTTTACTACCTGCTGCCGCTGGGCCTGGGCATCGCGCTGCTCGCCTGGGACGAGGCGCGGCGGCGTCCGATCAAGGCGTTGCGCGATATTCGCCGCGTCCTGCTGGGCGTGGCCCCGACGCTGCTCAGCGCGGCCTGTTTCGGGGGCGGGGCGATCCTGCTGCTGTCGGGATCATTGCCCGCCATTCCGCAGCGGGTCCATCACCTCGTCCATATCCTGCCGCTGCCCTTTATCGAGGCGTCGCATTTCGCCGCCAGCCTGGTCGGCACCGGGCTGCTGCTGCTGGCGCCGGGGCTGTACCGGCGGCTGGACGGGGCGAGCCTGGCGGCGCGTGCGCTGCTGGTCGCGGGCGCGGTCTTCTCGCTGGCCAAGGGCATCGATTACGAGGAGGCGGCGGTCTGCCTCTCCATCGCGCTGCTGCTCCAGATGAGCCGCCGCGCCTTTTACCGGCGTACCTCGCTGGTCGCGCGGCCGCTGTCGCCCGCCTGGCTGTTCAGCGTCGCGGTGGTGATCGTCGGGACGGGATGGATCGGCTTCTTCGCCTATAAGCATGTCGATTATCAGGAATCGCTGTGGTGGCGGTTCGCGCTGTCCGACGATGCCTCGCGTTTCCTGCGCGCCGCGCTGGGCGTGGCGGTGATGCTGGCCGGGGCGGGGTTGTGGCGGCTGTTCCTTGCCGCGCCGCCGGGGGAGACCGACCACCCCGCGATGGACCGGGTGCTGGCGATCGTCGGACAGGCCGAGCGGACCGACGCCGCACTGGCGCTGCTCGGCGACAAGCGCTTCCTGTTCTCGCCCGAGGGCGATGCCTTCGTGATGTATCAGGTGCGCGGGACCAGCTGGATCGCGATGGGTGATCCGGTCGGGCCGCGCGCCGCCTGGGCCGATTTGCTGTGGCAGCTGCGGACCATGGCCGACGCCGCGCAAGGCCGGTTGATGCTGTATCAGATCACCCCCGACGCGCTGGAGATCGCGATCGAGATGGGGCTCCAGATCATCAAATATGGCGAGGAGGCGCTGATCGACCTGGGGCCTTTCGCGCTGGAGGGCGGGCGGATGCGCGGGCTTCGCCAGACGCTCAACCGTTTCCGCACGCGCGAGAATGCCAGCTTCGCGATCCTGCCCGCCGCCGAGGTGCCGGCGATCCTGCCCGAATTGCGCGCGGTGTCCGACGACTGGCTGATGGCCAAGGGGCATGGCGAGAAGGGGTTCAGCCTGGGCCGCTTCGACCCGGCCTATCTGGCGATGACCGATTGCGCGCTGGTGCGGGTGGAGGGGCGGATCGTCGCCTTCGCCAATTTGTGGAAGGCGGGGGATCGGCGCGAGCTGTCGGTCGACCTGATGCGCCATGTCGAGGACGCGCCGGGCGGGGTGATGGACTATCTGTTCGTCGAGCTGATGCTGTGGGGCCAGGCGCAGGGCTATGGTCGCTTCGCGCTGGGCCTGGCGCCGCTATCCGGGGTCGGCGGGCGGCGTATGGCCCCGACCTGGGCAAAGCTGGCCTCGCTGGTGTTCCGGCATGGCGAGCGTTTCTACGGCTTTCGCGGCCTTCGCGCCTATAAGGAGAAGTTCCAGCCCGAATGGGCGCCGCGCTATATTGCGGGGCCGCGCGGGCTGGGGCTGGTCAAGGCGCTGCGCGACCTGAACGCGCTGATCGCCGATGGCGGGGAGCAAGGCTGAATTGCTCCCCCGCAAGGGGAGGGGTGTCGCTCTCTCGATAGCGGGACACCCCTTCGTCGCGCTACGCGTGCCACCTCCCCTGACAGGGGAGGTGGGTTATGCCTTGAACAGCGACGGGGCCTTTTCCACCCGCGTCTTTCCGGCGGCGTCCGTCACCGCATAGGTAAAGCCCGGCAACAGGCAGAAGGCGCCGATCCGCCCCGCCGTGTCCATCGCCAGGAAGCCGACCTGCACCCCCTTGATCGCATCGCCGCGCAGGGCGGCGATATGCTTGGCGGCTTCCTCGCAGGCCGCCTGCGGGCTCAGCCCATGGCGCATCGAGGCGACGACGCGCGCGGTGCCGACGGTGCGGGTCACTTCCTCGCCCAGCCCCGTGGACGTCGCGCCGCCGATCCCGCGCTCGACATAGAGGCCCGAGCCGACCTGCGGCGAATCGCCCACGCGCCCGCGCATCTTGAACGCCATGCCCGAGGTCGTGCAGGCGCCCGCCATCCGCCCGCTCGCATCGCGTGCCAGCATCCCGATCGTGTCATGGTCCAGCGCGCCGCCCGGCGTGCCGGGGCGGCCCGCGCCATAGGTGCCGGTCTCGCTATTGGCGACGGGCTTATAGTTTTGCGTCTTCAGCCATTCGCGCCACGCCTTCTCCGCCTCGGGCGTCAGCAGGTTGGTACGCGGGAAGCCCCGATCGCGCGCGAAGCGGGTCGCGCCCTCGCCGACCAGGAAGGTGTGCGGCGTATGCTCCATCACCGCGCGCGCGACCGAGATGGCATGGACCGTATCCTCCAGCGCGGCGACCGCGCCGACGCCGCCCGCATCGTCCATGATGACCGCATCGAGCGTGACATGGCCGTCGCGGTCCGGGTAACCGCCATAGCCGACCGAATGGTTGTTCGGATCGGCCTCGGGCACCTTCACCCCAGCCTCGACCATGTCGATCAGCGATCCGCCCGCCCGCCCGGCGGCAAAGGCCGCGTCATTGGCCGGTGCGCCGAAATCCCAGGTCGACACGATCGTCGCGCGCGGCCCGGCGGCCTGCGCAAAGGCGCGGGCGGGCGCGGCGGCCAGTCCCGTACCGATCCCCGCCAGCGTGGCGATCCCACCCAGAAAACCCCGTCGACCTTCTTTCATCACGCGTGCTCCCCCCGCCCGCGATCGCCGGGCGTTTCGTCGCCCGATTGTGCGCGGCCCCGCGCGGAGCCGCAAGCCTGCAAACCGATATAACACCAATTGTCCGCCCCGGCGTGACCGTCGCGATCACCCGGTGGGCGAGTCGGAGGCATGCGGCCGTCAGGGACCGCCGGGGAATATGGCGGTGCCGTCATGCAAAGGTTTCAAATCGTTAATAATTGTGTCTTTCCGGTTACAGTTTCAGGCCAATGCCATCCTTGGGGGCATAAAGGTATGGTTTAGGTATTGACCAAATTCTTCAAAATGTTTGTCTTTCTCCCGCGCCCGACAAAATCAGCCTTGGGCCTTAGGGGAGACGTATGAGAATCCAGCAGTCCGCATCATGGTTGGCCCTCTCGGCCGCGTCGATGATGCTCGCCGCGCCCGCCATCGCGCAGCAGACCGGAACAACCGGTGCTCAGGCGGACGCGCCGCAGACCGGCGCCGACCAGAATCCGGGCGATCTGAGCGCGAATGCCGCCGCCACCCGCTCGGCCGCGATCACCGGCACCCCGCAGGCCAGCCCGGGCGGCGGCGACGTCGTCGTGACCGGCACGCGCATCACCCGTCCCAACCTCGCCTCCGCCGCGCCGATCACCTCGGTCACGCGCCAGGACATCCAGGCCCAGGCCGCGGTCAATGTCGAGGACGTGCTCAACCGTCTGCCGCAGGTCGCGCCGGACAGCCAGCAGACCTATAACGACTCCGACGGTCGCCAGCGCATCAAGCTGCGCACCCTGGGCTTCGAGCGCACGCTGGTCCTGATCGACGGCAAGCGGCTGGGCACCCAGAACGGCCAGGACGTCGGCATCATCCCGACCTCGCTGTTGCAGCGCGTCGACGTGCTGACCGGCGGCGCCTCGTCGGTCTATGGCTCGGACGCGGTCGCGGGCGTCGTCAACTTCGTCCTGCGCAAGGATTTCGAGGGCGTTCAGCTCGACGCCAACTATAATTTCTTCAACCATTACAACAAGGACACGATCGTGTCGCCGCTGGCGCGCGCCGCCGGCTTCGGCAGCGCGCGGGGCCTGACCAATGACGGCGGCCGTGCCGACCTGACGCTGACGGCGGGCACCAAGCTGTTCGACGACAAGCTGCACGTCAGCGGCTTCGTCAACTATCGCCAGACCAACGAGATCGCGCTGACCTCGCGCTCGAACGCGGGCTGCTATCTCACCCAGTTGCAGCTCAACGGCCCGCTGTCGTGCGGCCTGACGCCCAGCAGCTCGACCAGCGGCCTCATCACGCCCCAGTCGGGTCCGAATGCGGGCGCGCAATATGTCAACAATCCGGACGGAACGCGCACCTTCGTGCCGTTCGGCGCGGGGCAGGGCAATGCGTCCAACTATTTCAGCGGCTATGCCTATCAGCGCCCCTCGGAGCGCGTGAATGCGGGCGGCTTCGCCACGCTGGACCTGGCGCCGGAAGCCGAGCTCTATGCCTCGGGCATCTGGTTCCGCGACAAGTCGTACACCAACTATCCGACGATCGCGAGCGGCACCGTCAACGTCAACTGCAACAACCCCTATCTGTCGGGGACGCAGGCGACCGCGATCGGATGCGCCACTGGCGTGACCAGCGTGCCCGTCACGCTCGCCTATCGCCTGGGCGAGAATAACGATCGGCCCGACACCTTCATCAACACCGGCGTCCGCCTGACCGGCGGCGTCCGCGGCAAGGTGGGCGACGCCTGGACCTATGATGTCGGCGGCGTCTATGCCCGCAACCATCAGGACTATACGCCCAGCTTCCGCGTTCCCGGCACGCTGCAGAATGCGGTGAATGTCGGCGGCACGGCGGCCAACCCGGTCTGCGCCAGCGGTGCGGCGGGCTGCGTGCCCTTCGACATCTTCAGCGCGGGCAACAACAACCCGGCGCTGATCAACTATCTGTTCGGCACCGGCACGTCGGAAACCACCGGCACGCTGTACGACGTCCAGGCCAATGTCACCGGCGACCTCGGCAAGTACGGCATCACCTCGCCCTTCGCCGAACAGGGTCTGGCGATCGCGCTGGGCACCGAATATCGCAAGGACACGCTGACCTCGCGCGCCGACAGCGCCTATCGCGCCGCGCTGGGCGGCACCGACACGAACCTCAGCCAGGATGTGGTCGAGGCCAATATCGAGGTCCAGGCCCCGCTGATCGAGCACAAGCCCTTTGCCGAGCTGGTGCAGGTCAATGGCGGCTACCGCGTCTCGAAGTACAGCAGCAATCCCAAGGCGTTCAACACCTGGAAGATCGAGGGCGTCTATGCCCCGGTCAGCGACCTGACCTTCCGCGCCTCGTTCAACAAGGCGCAGCGCGCGCCGACCGTGGTCGAGATCCGCCAGGCGAGCAATGTCGAGTTCGTGGGCGGCGGATCGGGCACCTTCACCGACTTCTGCGCCCCGACCGTGACCACCGGCGCCAATGGCGTCACCTATGGCGCGCCGATCGCATCGCGTGAGGTCTGCCGCGCCACCGGCCTGTCGGACGCGCTGTACGGCAGCCGCGACCTGTTGTGCAGCAACGGCACCACGCCCAACGGCAGCAGCGCCTGCGCGGTGCGTTCGGGCGGCTTCACCGCCGATCCGGAAACCGCCTATACCCAGACCTATGGCCTGGTCGTGAAGCCGCGCTTCATCAAGGGGCTGGTCTTCTCGGTCGATCGCTATCGCATCAAGATCGACAACTCGCTCGGCTATAACGACTACAGCTATTACACCGATGGCTGTCTGCGTTCGGGCGGCGACCAGTTCTTCTGCCAGGGTATCGTCCGCAACGCGACCACCGGCCAGCTGTTCAACGGCGGCTATATCCGCCAGGGCACGACCAACTATTACACCTCGATCGCGCAGGGCTGGGACTTCCAGGCGCAATATGCGCTGACCCTGGAATCGATCGGCCGTCTGGACTTCGGCTTCAACGGCTCGCTGACCACCGCCGCCGGTGGCCAGGACTCGCCGCTTCAGCCCGAGCGCAACTGTGCGGGCTATTACGGCAATGGCTGCGGCCAGCTGATCCCGAAGTGGAGCCATGGCCTGCGCACGACCTACACCACGGTCGACAAGAAGTTCAGCGCATCGCTCAACTGGCGCTATGTCGGCTCGCTGACCAACGCCAACAATTCGGGCGACTCCGCGATCGGCGGCACGCCGGAGCGGGCGCTGACCAACTATTACCGCGTCGCGCCGCAGAATTATTTCGACCTGGCGCTCAACTTCGCGATCGCCAAGCAGTTCTCGCTGCGCCTGATCGCGAACAACCTGTTCGACAAGTCCGCGCCGATCGTGCCGGATTCGTACAATATCAGCCTGGCGCGGACCAACACCATCCCGCAGCGTTACGACACGCTGGGTCGCAACATCGCGATCGGGACGACGATCAACTTCTGATCCACGCCCCCGGCGGAGTGCCCCGGCACTGCGCCGATCCCCGAATGGAAAAGGCCGGTCGTCCCTGCGGACGATCGGCCTTTTTTGCAGGCGATCTACGGCCAATATATCTCATATTGGTACTATATTGAGTTCAACAGGTACTAAAAAATAGAGGGGCGGGTTTTCGATCGAGCAACCATCTCGCAGGTCGCTGCGACTGATATTAAGTCACTGATAATCAAACGCAAATTCGGTGCTGTTCGTTTAACCTGTGGTTTAATCGTTTGTTTTCAAAGCCTTATTTGCCATGATTTTTTGTTGCGGAATTGCAACAAGCGTTGGCGAAACGCCATAAGATTATAAATCGGTATTCCTAGGTTATTGACCGAATGCCCCTGGCTGTACTGTTTTAGTAACGCGCCGATTTAAGCGAAAACGCTCTCGGCGAAAAAAGGGGGTAACCGAATGAAGCTGCTTCACCCGATATCCTGGCTCGCTCTGTCAGCCAGCACCATGCTGATCGCCGTACCGGCGCTGGCTCAGCAGACCGATCCGACCGCACAGGCAAATCCCGACGAAGCCGCGTCGTCCAGCGCCAAAGCCGCGCAAACCCGCGTGGCGGCGATCACCGGCACGCCGCAGGCGTCGAACGATGGCGACGTCATCGTGACGGGCACCCGCATCGCTCGTCCGAATCTTGCCTCGGCCTCGCCGATCACCTCGGTCACCGCGCAGGATATCCAGGCGCAGGCACCGCTGAACGTCGAAGAGGTTCTGAACCGCCTGCCGCAGATCGCGCCCGACGCGCAGCAGAATTATCAGGATTCCGACGGTCGCCAGCGGATCAAGCTGCGCAGCCTGGGCTTCGAGCGGACGTTGGTGCTGCTTGACGGCAAGCGGCTGGGCACGATGAACGGGCAGGACACGGGCATCATCCCTGCCTCGCTGCTCCAGCGCGTCGACATCCTGTCGGGCGGCGCGTCGTCGGTCTATGGTTCGGACGCCGTGTCGGGCGTCGTGAACTTCATCCTGCGCAAGGATTTCGACGGTCTTCGGGTCGACGCGAACTACAACTTCTACAATCACCTGAACAAGAGCAACATCGTCACGCCGCTGGCGCGTGGCGTGGGCTTCAGCACCCCTCTCGGCCTGACCAATGACGGCGGCCGAGCCGATGTCACGTTGACCGCAGGCAAGAAGCTGCTCGACGATCGACTGAAGGTCTCTGCATTCGTCAACTATCGCACCGCCGAATTGGTTCGCACCGGCGATCGCTCGATCGCGGCGTGCCCGCTCGCGCAGACCAGCAAGGACGGCCCGCTGAGTTGTTCGCCGGTGTCGACCTATTCGCCCGCCGGCTATATCTCGCCGCGTTCGGGGCCGAACTCCGGGACCGCCTATGTCAACAATCCGGACGGGACGCGCAGCTTCGTCTCCTATGGGCCACGCCCGGGCGTCGCGGCTAACCCCTATGACGACTATTCCTTCCAGCGTCAGAGCGAGCGTTATACCGCGGGCGGCTTCCTGAGCTTCCAGATCGCGCCGGAATTCGAATTGTATGGCGACGCCATCTGGTTCCGCGACAAGTCGATCAACCCCAGCCCGCTGCGCGTCTACAGCTATACCGTCTATGGTTCGACGCCCTATCAGGTGAACTGCAACAACCCATTCCTGTCGGCGGGGCAGGCGGGTGCGCTGGGCTGCGCTTCGGGCGCGACCAATTCGGTCCCGCTAGAGGTTCGCTATCGTTTCAACGGACAGCCCTATCTGGTCGATACCTATATCAACCAGGGCATCCGGGCGACCGGCGGCCTGCGCGGTAAGGTGGGCGATGCCTGGACCTACGATATCGGCGGCGTCTACGCGCGCAACCAGCAGGATCTGCGCAACTCGCCCTTCGCCGATCCCGACCGGGTCAATCGCTCGCTGAACGTGGTCAACGTCAATGGCACGCCGACCTGCGTGTCGAACCTGAACGGCGGCGACAGCGCCTGCGTCCCCTTCGATGCCTTCCGCGCCGGAACCGGCAACAGCGCGCTGACCAACTATCTGTTCAACGGGCCGGGTAGCCAGAGCGGCGTCAATGGCCAGGTCGGCATCCTGTACGACGTCATCAGCACGGTGACCGGCGACCTGACCAAATATGGCATCAAGACGCCTTGGGCCAATGACGGCCTCGCCATTTCGCTGGGTGCCGAGTACCGCAAGGATCGCCTGATCTCGACCGCCAACGACGTCTATATCAGCCAGAATGGCGACAGCCGCAGCGACCTGCGTCAGGACGTCTGGGAATCGAACATCGAGCTCCAGGCGCCGCTGATCCAGGACAAGCCGTTTGCGCATCTGCTGCAGACCAATGGCGGCTTCCGCGTCTCCAAGTACAGCTCGAATCCCAAGACCTTCTCGACTTGGAAGATCGAGGGCATCTATGCGCCGGTGTCGGACCTGACCTTTCGTGCCTCGTACAACAAGGCGCAGCGCGCGCCGACCGTGAACGAGATCCAGCAGGCGACGGCGATCCGCTATGGTCGGAACAGCACGCTGACCGACTTCTGCGCTCCCGTGCAGCGTACGCAGGCCGATGGTACGGTCACGACCGCTCCGCTCGCCTCGCGCGATCTGTGCCGCAAGACCGGCCTGGCCGATAACCTGTACGGCAGCACGTCGCTGCTCTGCCCGACCGAGGGCTGCACGGTGCGCACCGGCGGCTATACGGCGGACCCGGAGACGGCCTACACGCTGACCTATGGCCTGATCGTGAAGCCCAGCTTCGTGCCCGGCCTGGTCTTCTCGGTCGATCGCTATCAGATCCGCATCGTCAACTCGCTGAGCTACAACGGCGCGGACTACTTCCTGAACGGCTGTCTGGCGTCCAATGGCGACCCCTATTTCTGTCAGGGGATCGTGCGCGATCCGACGACCGGATCGATCGGCAATGCGCCTGCCAACAACCCGACCAGCGGCTTCATCCGTCAGGGTACGACGAACTTCTATCGTTCGCTGGCCTATGGTTGGGATTTCCAGGGCCAGTACACGCTGGGCCTTGGCGGGGCGGGGCGCCTCGACTGGAACTTCAACGGCTCACTCACCACGCTGGCCGGTGGCCAGGACTCGCCGTTGCGCAGCCAGTATAACTGTGCGGGCTATTTCTCGAACGGCATCGCCTGCGGCCAGCTGGTCCCGAAGTGGGTGCACGGCCTGCGCACCACCTGGACGACGGCGGACAACACGTTCAACGCCTCGTTCAACTGGCGCTATACGGGATCGCTCACCACGGCCTATAATTCGGGCAATGCGGATATCGGCGGGACCGCCGCCAATTTCCGCAACACCTATGCCCGGATCGCGCCGCAGAGCTATTTCGACCTGGCCCTGACCTGGAATATCGCGCGGCAGTTCGCGTTCCGCATCATCGCGAACAACCTGTTCGACAAGAACCCGCCGATCATTCCGAACTCGTACACCGTGGCCCTGTCGCGTGCGAACACCGCGCCGCAGCGTTACGATGCACTCGGTCGCCAGATCTCGATCGGGACGACCATCAACTTCTGATGACAGGGGCGGGGTGCTTCGGCATCCCGCCTTCGCCTAAAGGAAAAAGGCCGACCGCCCGATGGGGCAGTCGGCCTTTTTCATGTCACTCCCCGACCGCTCCCGTCGAGTGAAGTCGGGACGCTGTTCCTGCTTCGACCTCGCTCAGGCTGAACCGAGGTTCGGTTTACTCCACGAAATCCTCAACCTCGCGCCGCTTGCCGCGCATGAAGGCGTCGGCGACGTGGCGCAGCGGGGCGATGTCGACGTCCGAGCGGCCGCCCTTCACCAGTTCGGCGAAGCGGGCATAGAGCCCCGGATATTCGCCGTGCAGCCCCTCTTCGCGATGCGGGGTCGAACCGTCGGGCAGGGTCAGCACCGCGCCGCCCTCGGCCAGCCTGAGCGTGCCGTCGGTCGTCTCGACGACGATGTCCCAGCTTTGATGCCCCTCCTGCCGCCAGTCCAGGTCGAGCGTGACCGGCGTGCCGTCGGTCGTGCGAAACGCCACGTCGGCGGCGATCGGCGCGTCGCGATTGGCGGGGAAGTCCAGCGTCGCGCGTTCGATGAAGAAGGGCTGGGGCATGATGTGCGTCGCGATCGACAGCGCGTTGATGCCCGGATCGAACACGCCGAAGCCGCCCGCTTCCCAGATCCAGGCCTGGCCCGGATGCCATTGCCGCACATCCTCGCGCCAGGTGATCGCGGCCGACGTGACCTTGCGGGCGGACAGCCATTCGCGCGCGGGCTCGACCCCCAATGCGTAGCGGGAATGCCAGCTGGCGAACAGCGTCACGCCCGCCTTGGCCGCCAGCTCCTCCAGCACCGCCACCTCGGCCAGTGTCGCGCCCGGCGGCTTTTCGAGGAAGACGTGCCAGTTGTTCTCCAGCGCGGCGGCGGCGATGGCGTGGCGGACCTGCGGCGGGGTGCACAGCGCCACCGCATCGACCGTCACGTCGCTTTGCGCGAGTTCCGCGATGTCGTGGAAATGCGGCACGCCGTCGACCCCATTGGGCGAGCGGCTGACGGTGGCGACCAGTTCGAAGGCCGGATTGCCCGCAATGGCGGGGACATGCTGGTCATGGGCGATCTTGCCCATGCCGACCAGCGCGAGGCGGATCGTGTCGGTCATCGGTATCAGCGTGCCTTTTCGACATAAGCGCGCGCCGACACGGCGACATCCGCCGCCGGCTTGCCCGCGCGATAGAGGTTGGAGCCCAGGCCGAAGCCGTCCGCGCCATGCGCGCGCCATTCGGCCATGTTGTCGGGCGTGATCCCGCCGACCGCCAGCACCGCGACCTCGCGCGGCAGGACGGCGCGCTGCGCCTTCAGGAAAGTCGGCGAAGCGCCCTCGGCCGGGAACAGCTTCAGGCCGTGCGCGCCCGCCTTCAGGGCGGCAAAGGCCTCGGACGGGGTGAAATAGCCGGGCAGCGAGATCAGCCCTTCCGCCACGCTGTGCGCGATGACTTGCGTGTCGGTGTTGGGCGAGACGATCAGCGTGCCGCCCGCCGCCTTCACCCGGTCGACCTGCTCGGTGGTCAGCACGGTGCCCGCGCCCACGATCGCCTTGTTTCCGACATGCGCCGCGATGGCGGCGATGCTGTCATAGGGCTGGGGCGAGTTCAGCGGCACCTCGATCAGCGTGAATCCCGCTTCGACCAGTGCGTCGGCGACGGGGATCGCCTCGTCCGGGGTCAGGCCGCGCAGGATTGCGACGAGCGGGCAGGCGGCAAAGGCGGTGGCGAACCGTGCGGCGGGGTCGGTCATGACAAATGCTCCCGAATGGCGTGAAGTCCGGCGAGGAAACCGGCATGGCTGTCGTGCGCGACGACGGTGCCGCCCCGCGCCGCGATCCCGATGGTGTAGAGGTCGGCGAGCAGGCCGCTGGACAGAAGGTGGACGGTGCGCCCCGCCATGTCCGGCACCGCGCCGATGTCGCTGCCGATCAGCAGTCCGCTGGCATAGGCCGCCGCGTCCTCGGGCGCGATCCGGCCGAGCAGGACCGAGGCGCGCACCCCGAACAGCGCCGCCGTCAGGTCGCACGCGCCGAAGCCACGCGCCAGGCCGTCGCGAAAGGCGGGGCCGTCCGCCACGGGCCCATCGAGCATCCCCGCCAATATGCCATGCCCCTTGACCAGCGCGAACAGCTCGCCGGTCATGGTGGTGGCGAAGTCGGTGATCCGGCCGTCCCGGGTATGCACCCATTTGTTGTGCGTTCCCGGCTGCGCGAACAGCGCGTCGGCGGGGGCGAGCCCGGCGGCGATCGCGCCCAGCACCTGCACCTCCTCGCCCCGCATCACGTCGGCGCGGGTCGCGGTCAGCAGCGAGATGCCGGGGACGATGGTGACGTCCTGTTCGGCGATGCGGGTCGCCGCACCGGCCAGCATCGCCAGATCCGCCGGGGCGGGGACATAGGCCGCCTCGCGCCAGCCGCGCGTCGACCCGACCATCCCCGCCGCGACGATCGGCAGCTTGCCGAACCGCGTCCGGATCGCGGCGATCTCATCGGGATAGGCATCCGGCTGCATCGACAACACGCCGCGATCGTCGCGCACCGTGTCCAGCATCGTGCCGTCATCGGCCAGGATATAGAGGCGGCGGTTGGTGGTGCCCCAGTCGATCGCGATATAGGCGGGCGTCACGTCTGATGGCACGGTGGGCACGGCCTCTCCTTATCTTGTTGTGCGATTTGTAGGACAATAAAATGCCCGGCGCAAGCTGGTCGGCGGGGGATGACGTCGCGCCCGCACCCGCCTACATTCGGGATATGTACCAATTCGATATCGCCGCCGGATCCAAGGCGGAGCTTTACCGCGACCTCCATGCCGCGCTCGACGCGCTGACCGCCGGAGAGGCGGATACGGTCGCCAACATGGCCAATGCCTCGGCGTTGATCTGGCAATATCTGCCCGATCTCAACTGGGCCGGTTTCTACCGCATGGTGGGTGGCGAGCTGGTGCTCGGCCCGTTTCAGGGCAAGGCGGCGTGCATCCGGATCCCGGTGGGCAAGGGCGTGTGCGGTGCCGCGGTCGCGACCCGCGAGACGCAGCGGGTGGACGATGTCCATGCCTTTCCGGGCCATATTGCCTGCGACGCGGCCAGCCGGTCGGAACTGGTCGTCCCGGTCCTGCATGACGGCCGGGTGATCGGTGTCCTCGATCTCGACAGCCCCGAGCCCAGCCGTTTCGATGCCGAGGATCAGGCGGGGTGCGAGGCGCTGGTGACGCTGCTCGCGCCGCGACTGGCGGCGGCCGACTGACCCGGCTGATCCGATTCGGGACGCGGGGCGGCGCTATCGGCGAGGGTGGCGCGCTGGTATCAAAGCGTGTTTCGGCAAAGGCGTTTAGGGGACGTCCTTCGCATTGATACAGGGGAATTTTACGCCATGCGCACCACCTCGCCTCTGATCGCCCTTACGCTGGCCCTGGCGTTCGGCGCGCCGGTCGCGGCGCAGGGGCCCGGCCGGGCCGGGGCCAGCTATCCGCGCCCCGGCCTCGACGCCGCGTCCGGGCCGGTGGCGGCCCCGATCGTCTCGACCAGCACGGTCGGCGTGCCGCCGGTCCGCCCGGATCGCTGGGGCAGCAAGGTGGGCGGACGCTGGTGGGGCGGGGCCAATGCGCCCGGCGGCTGGCCCGCCTATCGTCGGCCGGTGCGCGGGATGGTCGTGCCGGGCTATTGGAACAGCCCGCGTTTCGGCGTGTCCGACTGGGCGGTCTATCGCCTGCCGCAGCCGCCGGTCGGTTATCGCTGGACACGTTACTATGACGACGCGGTCCTGATCGATCCGCGCGGGGCGGTCTATGACAGCGTCCATGACGTCGATTGGGACGGAGCGGGGCGGGCGGGCCATGCCGGTGGCTATCCGCCGCCGCCCCCGCCGGTTCGGCGTGACGACGGGCTGGGCGGCGCGGCGATCGGCGCGGTCGCCGGGGGTGTCGCGGGCAATCTGGTGGCGGGGCGCGGCGACCGGCTGGGCGGGACGCTGATCGGCGCGGGCGTCGGCGCGGTGGCGGGCTATGCCATCGACCGGGCAGAGGATCGGCGGCGTCGGATGCCGCCGGGCCATGACGATTACGGCGCACCGGATTATGGCTATCCCGGCGACTATCCGCCCCCGCCGCCTCCACCGCCGGCCATGGGGCGGCGCATCGTGACGCGGGACGGGACCACCGTGACCACCACGACGACCGTCGGCACGCTCGCCGAAGGCCAGCCAGCTTATTATGATAGCGGCTATTATTATCCCGCTCCCACAGTGACAACGATTGTGGTACAGGGGGCACCTGTTACCACGACAACGACGACCACCACGACCGAAGTCGTGCGCCAGGCCCCGCGCCGGGCGCGGATACGGAGCAAGCTGGTCCGTCGCTGAAGCCTTCCCCCAGGGGGGATTTTCGACCCGAGAGACGCCGGGTCGATAATCGGGATGCCGCTCCGTCTAC
Organism: Sphingomonas sp. SORGH_AS_0950; assembly: GCF_030818415.1. Lineage (NCBI taxonomy): Bacteria > Pseudomonadati > Pseudomonadota > Alphaproteobacteria > Sphingomonadales > Sphingomonadaceae > Sphingomonas > Sphingomonas sp. SORGH_AS_0950. The sequence continues at coordinate 1,435,962 of NZ_JAUTAE010000001.1, read as the reverse complement.
TCCCACGGGGCGGCATCCCAACTGATGGACGGGGATGCGCCGGCGTCAGCGCCCGCCGAAGGTGACCAGGCTTTCCGATCCGTCCGCCGCCACCGCCGACACGCCGACGAAGTGATCGTCGACCGGGGTCTGGGTCAGCACGGCCTTCGTCTCGGTCACGTCGCGCGACTGGCTCCACTGGCCCGTGTCGTTGCGCCGCCAGTGGACGCGATAGCGGACAGCGCCCGGCACCGGGGCCCATTCCACCTGCGTATCGCGCGACAGCGCCCCGCTGATCGTGACCTTGTCGGGTGCGGGCGGCGCGGCGGCCAGCCGGGCCAGCGTGGCGATGTTGATCGCCGTCACCTTGGCCAGATAGGGAAAGTCCATCTTGTCGATGGTGTCGCCGAACGCGACATTGCCTTCCTTGCGCAGATCCTGGTGCTGCGCGTCCCAATCCTCGTTGGCGACCGAGAAGCGGACGGCGGGATAGCCGAGCTTCAGGAACGGCTCATGGTCGCCGCCGCGCCCGAATCGGTCGGGCCGCCGGTCGAGGAACACGTCGAGGCCGCCGAGTTTGTCCGCCACGCCGTCGATCGCCTTGGCGAGCGCGCGGCTGGGGCCGTCATCCTCGCCGCCATTGCCGCGCCGCTGGATCTGCTGGGGCAGGTCTTCGGACGCGCGAATCCCCTCGGAGAAGACGCGGACCCAGCGCGCCTCGCGCACGCCGCCCTGGCCGATGGTGTTGCCGACGATGTCGTTGTTCAGCATCGCCGAGACGCGCCAGTTCCGCTGCTTGGCGGTGTCGGCGAGCAGGGTGGCGCCCCACAGCCCCTGTTCCTCGCCCGAAAAGACCGCATAGACGATGGTCGCGTCATAATGCTGCTTCGACAGGATGCGCGCCGCCTCCAGCACCAGCGCCACGCCCGAGGCGTCGTCATTGGCCCCCGGCGCGTCGGAGGTCGCGTCCATGACGTCGGTGACGCGGCTGTCGATATGTGCGCCGACGATGACCACGCGGCTCGGGTCGCGCCCGCGCTGGATGCCCAGCACATCCTCGACCATCACGCCGTTCGGCGCGCGCGGGCCGGTGAAGCGGCGATTGATCCGTTCGACGGTGATGCAGCCGTCACAGCCTTGCCCGATCGCCTCGAACTGCCGCGCGGCCCAGTCGCGCGCGGCGCCGATCCCGCGCTTGGGGTCGGTGGTGGTCGACAGGGTGTGGCGCGTGCCGAAGCCGACCAGCGTTTCGACATCGGCCTTCAACCGGGCGGGCGAGGGGGTGGTCGCGGCGGACGCGGCGGCGGCGAGCAGAAGCGGAAGGATCATCGCACCAGACTGGCGGAGAGGCGAATGCGAGGCAAGTGGCGGATTTCCCGAGGGATAGCCGCCCGGATGCCTGATGCGACACCGCCCCGGTCGGTGTGGACCGGGGCGGCTTGAACGTCGGTCCCTCCTGCCCGAAGCGGGAAGGAGGGCAGGCGGTCCTACGCGACCGGCTTTTCCGCCATCTGCTCGGCCTGGGCGCAGCTGTCCGGCCGGGCGGGGCCGAGGACCGGCTCCTCGCCCATGGGTTCGTTGCGGAAGACCGAGAATTCGGCGCGTCCGTCCAGGCTCGGCCCCTGCGTCCAGCGCCCTTCGGGATAGGTGCCGTCGACCGAGGTGACGAAGAAGTCGTAATTATGCTCCTGATTTTCCTTCGCCTGCGGGAAGGAATTCGGGATGGGGAGCGCATCCTTGCCGCCTAGTTCTTCGATCACCGCCAGCCATTGTTCCTGATGCATGGTGTCTCGGGCGATCAGGAAGTGGAGCATGTCCTTCATCCCCTGGTCGTGCGCGGCGTGATAGAGGCGGGTCGCCAGCACCCGGCCGGTGCTTTCCGCCGCGACATTGCAATACATGTCGGCGGCGATGTTCCCGCTGGCATAGATATGGCTCATGTCGAACGGCACCCCGTCCGAATCCGACGGGTGCGCCGCCAGGCCGGTCGATAGGATATGCTTGTGGAGCGTGCCCTCGATCGCGTGACGGGGATTCTCGCCGCCCATCACCGCGCCGACGATGCTGTCCGCAGCACCTTCCTCCTGAAGCGAGGCGGGCGCCTTGTCGAGATTGAGCGCGACCGCGGTCGCCAGCATCTCGATATGGCCGATCTCCTCGGTCGCGGTGTTCAGCAGCATGTCGCGATATTTCGGGCTGGGCGCGCGATTACCCCAGGCCTGGAAGAAATATTGCATGCAGACGCGGATCTCGCCCTCCACGCCGCCGATCGCCTGTTGCAGCATCCGGGCGAAGAGGGGATCGGGACTGTCGACCCGGACGGGATATTGCAGGCGCTTGTCGTGATAATACATGGTCGGCCTCGCTTGGTTCGGGGGTGTCGGATCAGTGGCTGGCGGTGTCGCCCGCGGCGCGGCGTTCGAGATAGCGGCGGGTCAGCGCGGCATTGTTGTCGTCGACCCATGCCGCCATCGCGAGTTCCTCGTTCAGCGACTGGGTGAGCAGCGGCGCGGCGCTGCCGAAGCCGCCGACATCGGCGATGGTCAGCAGCGATTTGTAGCTGGCCGCCTCGAAATTCTCGAAGGCGAAGTTGGCGAAGCTGTTCTTCAGGATTTCGTCGGGCGCGAAGGTATGGCCGAGCGCGGCCATGTTGCCCGAGAAGGACAGCGCGGCGTCCTTCAGCACCGAGCGGCTCTCGTTGAACCCGTCGAGTATGTCCTCCAGCCGGACGATCTGCTGCTCGGTTTCGCCCCGGTGCATCCGCAGCCGGTCGGCGACGTCGGGATAGTTGGACAGGTGGTCGAGTTGCCGGTCGATCAGCGCCAGCGCCTGATGCTCGACGGCATGGGCGTTCTTCAGTCCGGCGACGAAGACCGCCGCGACCACGTCATTGGGGAGGGTAGCCATGGATCATCGCTCCTTCGTTTCGGGATCAGAGGAAGGGGGTGCCGCCGGTGACGGGGATGGTCGCGCCGCTGATGTAGCTGGCCTCGCCGCTCGCCAGCAGGACATAGGGCGGGGCCAGTTCGGCGGGCTGCGCGGCGCGGCCCATCGGGGTCTGCTGGCCGAAGCTCTTCACCGCCTCGGGCGGCATGGTGGAGGGGATCAGCGGGGTCCAGACCGGCCCCGGCGCGACCGCATTCACGCGGATATTGCGCTCGGCGAGCATCTGGGCCAGCCCGGCGGTGAAATTGTGGATCGCGCCCTTGGTCGTCGCATAGGCGAGCAGTTGCTGGTTGGGCTTGTCCGCGTTGATCGAAGTCGTGTTGATGATCGACGCGCCCTCGCCCATGTGCGGCAGGGCGGCCTTCACCAGATAGAACATCGCATGGATGTTGGTGGCGAAGGTCACCTCCCATTCCTCGTCGCTGATGTCCTCGACCGCCTGGAAGCTGGCCTGGTGCGCGGCATTGTTGACCAGGATGTCGACGCGGCCGAAGGTCTGGACCGCGCGCTCGACGATGGTGCGGCAATGCGCCGGATCGCTGACGTCGCCGGGGATCAGCAGCGCCTTGCGGCCCGCCTGTTCGACCAGCCGCTGGGTCTCGGCGGCGTCCTCATCCTCCGACAGATAGGAGATGACCACATCGGCGCCCTCGCGGGCAAAGGCGATGGCGACCGCGCGGCCGATGCCGCTGTCCGCGCCGGTGATGATCGCTTTCTTGTCGGTCAGCTTGCCATGGCCGACATAGCTGTGTTCGCCATGATCGGGACGGGGGGTCATCGCCTCCGTCTCGCCGGGCATGTCCTGCTGCTGTTCGGGTTGGGGTGGGGTGGGGCGTTCGTTCATGGACCGTCTCTCCTTGCCCGATCCAATAGACGGAGCGGAGAGGCGTTCCGGAAAAAACCATTATCCTAAAACGTGTTAATCGGTATTTTTGAGTTCCGTTATACCGTCGTGCAAAGCGCTCGGTCCGTCCGATGCCGCCGCCTCGGCCAGCCGGGCCAGGATCTCGCGCTCCAGCGCGTCCAGCGCGTCGGCATAGCTGTGCGAGTCCGTCGCGATGCTGGTCATCGGAAAGCCATGGCCGCGCGCCGCCGCGCGGAACGCCACCCCGGTCGCATCGCCGCGCGCCAGGATGATCGCGGCGCTGTCCCCCCAGTGACCGATCGCGTCGAGCAGCGGCGCAGCGGTCGCGTCGAGCGGGGCGGGGGGCGCGGCGATCTTGCTCAGCCCCTGGCGCAGCCGGTCGAAATCCACCGCCCCTCGCGCCGCGCGCAGCCATTCGCGCGGGTCCATCAGCTTGCGGGCATAATGGCGGCGGATCGCGGCGGCGGGGGGCAGCGCGTCGGGTTCGTCCGACAGCCAGGGGTTGGACAGCAGCACCGCGTCCAGCCCGGCCTCGCGCCCGTGGAGCGCGAGCGCGGCGGCGGCGTCGCAATTGCCGAAGCCGATGATCCGCGCGCACCCGCTCGCCTCGGCAAAGGCGTGGACGGCGGCGGCGATGTCGGGGCCGCTCGACTCCCAGCCGCGATTGACCCCCTCGCTGTCCCCGACCCCGCGCCGGTCGAAGCGGAACACCGGATAGCCCTTGGCCGCGATGCGCGCCGCCAGCATCGCCTGGCCGCGATGCGCGCCCATGCGCGGCTCGTTGCCGCCCGAGACGATCAGCAGGCCGGTGTCGAGGGCGCCCTCGTCCAGCGTGCCGACCAGCATCGCAGCCTCGCAGGGGAAGGAGATCAGGCTTCGCATGAGGCGATCCAGTGCGCGATATCCTCGGCCAGCGTCGCGGCGAGTTCGGGGTCTTCCTGCGGCTCGGCGCGGCGCCAGGGGGGCACCGCGTCGATGGTGCGGTCGGCGGGGGCGCGGTCATGGCCGAGGCGCACGACACGGCGCGGCACGCCGGGCTGGTCATAGGGCTCGGCCCCCGCCAGCCCGGCCAGGAAGTGCGGCGAGACCCGGTTGCCCGCGATCCGCACCGGCGACTCCGCGCCGAACAGGCCATGCTCGTCGCCGCGCAGCCCCGCCGCGGCGCGCAGGCGGATCACATCGCGCAGCACCGCTTCGCCGGTCATCGGCGCCAGATGCCAGCGTCCCGACAACAGGGCAAAGCCGTCGATCAGCGTCCCCGCCCGGATCGACACGCCGTAACAGCGCCGGTTGCCCAGCGCCTCGGCGGCGGCCTGATGCGCGTCGCGCCATTGCATGATGCTGGCCTGTTCGGTGTCGATCAGGCTCTCCCCGGTCCCCGGCCAGTCGGGCAGCGCGCCGCCGATGCCGTGATCCGCCAGCCGCCGCAGCATCGCCACCGCCAGCGCCCGCGTCCGGTTCGCCTCTTCCCAGAAGGGGAGCGCGACCAGCACCACCGGCCCTTGCGCGGGGCCGAAGCGCAATATCGCCTCGCGCCCGCCGGGCCAGTCATAATAGTCGATCAAGCGGGCGCCTTGGCGCTGGCGAAGGCGACCAGCTGGCCAAAGGTCTCCAACATTTCGCCGTCCACCTCGTCATCTTCGATCAGGATGCCCAGGCGATCCTCCAGCTCGGTCAGCACGCCTGCCACCGCCATCGAGTCCAGCTCGGGCAGCGCGCCGAACAGCGGCGTCTCGGCGGTGAAACCGGCCACGCGCTCATGCGACAGCCCCAGCACATCGGCCAGCACGCCGCGCACCGTCGCGTCCACATCCCCGTTCGCCTGGAGTCCCAATCCCTGTCGCCCTGTTGTTGGTATCGCCCCCAGCGTTAGTCCGGGAGGGCGCGTTGGGCAACGGCTTTGGGTTTTGGGGTTATGGCAGGAGGCGGGAGTCCCAGGCCCTTCCCCAACCCCTCCCGCCTGCGGGAGGGGAGAAAAAGGGTGGAAGCGCTCGCTTCAAAAGCCCCCACTGGGGTTGGGGGAGGGCGGCCATATCGCCAACCGTCCGCCACAAGGCTCCACGCCCGCTCGGCTCGACTTTCCACCCCCCCCGGCTGTAGATGACGCGCATGGCACCCCAACCCGCCGCCCTGCCCATCGACCATGTCCTGCGCGGGACGCCCGACGCGCCCGCCCTGTTGGAACGCGACGCCGCCCTGAGCTTCGCCGAGGTGGAGGCGACGGTCGCGCGGCTGGCGGGATGGCTGGCGGCACAGGGTTTCGCTCCCGGCGCGCGGGTCGCGACGTGGTTGCCCAAGACGCGCGTCGCCGCGCTGATGCCGCTCGCCGCGCCGCGCGCGGGGCTGGTCCATGTGCCGGTCAATCCGCTGCTCAAGCGGGCGCAGGTCGCGCATATCCTGGCGGACAGCGGTGCCGCGATGCTGCTGAGCCACGCCCCGCGCGCCGCCACGCTGGAGGAAGGCGACATACCCCCCGGCGTCCTGGTCGCGACCGAGGCGGGGGAGGGCGAGGCGCTGCCCCGGTCCTCCGCCGATCCGGAGGCGCTGGCGGCGATCCTCTACACCTCCGGCTCGACGGGGCGGCCCAAGGGGGTGATGCTGAGCCACGCCAATCTGTGGTTCGGGGCGATCGCCGTCGCCGACTATCTGCGGCTGACCCCGCAGGACCGGGTGCTCGGCGTCCTGCCGTTCAGTTTCGACTATGGCCAGAACCAGCTTCTTTCGACGTGGGCGGCCGGAGGGGCGGTGGCGCCGCTCGACTATCTGACCCCGCGCGACGTGGTGAAGGCGGTGGCGCGGCACGGCGCGACGGTGCTGGCGGGGGTGCCGCCGCTCTGGACGCAGCTGCTGGGGATCGACTGGCCCGAGGAGGCGGTCGCGCCGATCCGGCGGCTGACCAATTCGGGCGGCGCGCTGACCCCGCGACTGGTGCGGGGATTGCGCGAGCGGTTTCCCCAGGCCGATCTCTACGCCATGTATGGCCTGACCGAAGCGTTCCGCTCCACCTATCTCGACCCGGCGCTGATCGACGCGAATCCCGATGCGATCGGCCGCGCGATCCCCTTTGCCGAGGTGATGGTGCTGCGCCCCGACGGAACCCGCGCCGCGCCGGGCGAGCCGGGCGAGCTGGTCCATGCCGGGCCGCTGGTCGCGCAGGGCTATTGGCGCGATGCGGAGCGGACCGCGCAGCGTTTCCGCCCCGCGCCCGGCTGGCCCCGTGCGGTCTGGTCGGGGGATACGGTCGTGGAGGGGGCGGACGGCCTGCTCCGCTTCGTCGGACGCGATGACGAGATGATCAAGGTCGCGGGCAACCGGATCAGCCCGCAGGAGGTCGAGGAAGCCGCCCTGTCGGGTGGCGAGGCACGCGAGGCGGTGGCGATCGGCGTCGCGGACGAGGCGCAGGGACAGGCGATCGTGCTGGTCCTGGCGGGCGATCCGGCGAACGAACCCGCGCTGCGCGCACGCCTGAAGCGCGACCTGCCCAATTTCATGCAGCCCGCGCGCTTCGACTGGCGCGAGGAACTGCCCCGCAACGCCAATGGCAAGCTGGACCGCGCCGCCCTGCGCCGCGCGGTCGCCGACAAGGATATGACGTCATGAAGCCGATGGGGCCGATCCCCCCCGAATATGCGGGCCAGCGGGGGATGCTGACGATCGCCGGGCGCCCCGCGCTGGACTGGCTGGCGCAGCGGGACGGCCCGGTGTTCGTCTATGACCCCGCCATCGTCGCGGCACGGGTCGCGCGGTTCCGGGCCGCCTTTCCCGCGATCGACCTTCATTATGCGATCAAGGCCAATCCGTTCCCGCCGCTGCTCGCCGCGATGGCGGAGCTGGTCGATGGCTTCGACGTCGCCTCGGCGGGCGAATTGGCGAAGGTCGAGCGGCTGGGGCGTCCGGTCAGCTTTGCCGGGCCAGGCAAGCGCGATGCCGAGCTGTCCGCCGCGCTGACCGCCGGGGTGACGATCAATCTGGAATCCGAAGGCGAGGCGACCCGCGCGCTCGCCATCGCCGAACGGCTGGGCGTGCGCCCCCGTCTGGCGGTGCGGGTCAATCCGGATGTCGAGCTGCGCGGCTCGGGGATGAAGATGGGCGGGCGGCCGTCGCCCTTCGGGATCGACGCGGTGCGGGTGCCCGCGCTGGTCCGCCATCTGGTCGCGGCGGGGCGCGGACTGGCGCGGCTTCCATATCTATGCGGGCAGCCAGGCGCTCGATCCGCAGGCGATCATCGATACCCAGGCCGCCACCATCGCGCTCGCCGCGCGGCTGGCGGAGGAGGCGGGGCAGGCGCCGCCGCTGGTCAATCTGGGCGGCGGCTTCGGCGTGCCCTATTTCGCGGGCGATACCGCGCTCGACATCGAGCGGGTGGGGGCCGCGCTGGAGACGGCGGTGGCGGCGCGCCCCGCTATCCTGCGCGACAGCCGGTTCGCGATCGAACTGGGGCGCTGGCTGGTGGCGGAGGCCGGAGTCTATCTGGCGCGCGTGGTCGATCGCAAGGAGAGCGGGGGCGAGACCTTCCTGATCCTCGATGGCGGCCTCAACCACCAGCTTGCGGCCAGCGGCAATTTCGGCACCGTCGTCCGGCGCAACTATCCGCTGGCGCTGGCGCATGCGATGGGCGACGAGGCGACCGAGACGGTATCGGTGGTCGGGCCCCTCTGCACCCCGCTCGACCGGCTGGGCGATCGGATCGCCCTGCCGCGCGGGGATGTCGGGGATGTCGTCGCGATCTTCCTGGCCGGGGCCTATGGCGCCACCGCCAGTCCTTGTGCCTTTTTGGGACATGGTCCTGCGGCCGAGCTATTGCCGAGGGATCACAGCGACTAACGCTCTGTTCACCTCTTCATGGCATAGCGACGCTGCGCAATTTGCCCTTCGTTCCGGCCGGGATAACAGGGTTCAGGAGACTCCTTCGATGGCATCGTTCGCCCGTCCCCTCTTGCTCGCAGGCCTGGCGGCCTCGACGCTGACCGCCTGTTCGACCGGGCGGCCGGACCCCGAATTGCCCTCGGCGGGCTATGTCGCGCGCAAGGAGCAGCCGGGCGAGGAATATGTCATCGGCCCGCTCGACCAGCTCAACATCTTCGTCTGGCGCAATCCCGATCTGTCGACCAAGGTCCAGGTGCGCCCCGACGGCCGTATCACCACGCCGCTGGTCAACGACATGCCCGCCGTCGGCAAGACGCCCGCGATGCTGGCCGACGACATGAAGAAGGCGCTGTCGGAATATGTCTCCAACCCGATCGTGTCGGTGATCGTCGAGAACTTCTCCGGCACCTATAGCCAGCAGGTGCGGATCGTCGGCGCGACCGAAAAGCCCGCCGCCATCCCCTACCGCGCCAACATGACGCTGCTCGATGCAATGATCGCGGTGGGCGGGCTGAACCAATATGCGGCCGGTAACAAGGCCAAGCTGGTGCGCACCGACCGCGAGACCGGCAAGCAGCGCGAATATGCGCTTCAGATCAACGACCTGCTTCGCAAGGGCGATTCGAAGGCGAATGTCCGGCTGGAGCCGGGCGACGTCATCATCATCCCCGAGTCGATGTTCTAAGGTCGCGCCTGCGCATGTCGAGCATCCAGGACGAAATCCGCATAGCGATCCATGCGATCTGGACCCGGCGCTGGCTGGCGCTGGGCGTCGCATGGGCGGTGTGCATCGCGGGCTGGCTGTTCGTCTCGCAAATTCCCAGCCGGTATGAATCGCGCGCGCGCATCGCGGTGCAGAATGCGCAGATCCTGCCCGACGGCATCGCCTCGACCCAGGCCAGCCAGATGGATTCGGTCGATCAGGTGCGCCAGACGCTGATCTCGGCGATCAACCTGCAAAAGGTGGTGCGCGGCACCGACCTGGCCAGCACCGTGTCGAGCGACGCCGACGTCGCCGCGCGCGTTTCCGCACTGGCCCAGTCGATCAAGATCGAGAACCAGCAGGACACGATCTTCCAGCTGACCGTCACCCAATCCAGCCCCAAGCTGGCGCAGCAGGTGGCGCAGAAGCTGATCGACATCTTCGTCGAATCCAATCTGGTCGGCGATCGCAACAACACGAACCAGAGCCTGGCCTTTCTCGACAAGCAGCTGGACGACCGCCAGAAACAGCTCCAGATCGCCGAGGCCAAGCGCGCCCAGTATCAGAACCAGTTCCTGGGCGGCCTGCCGGGCAGCGGATCGGTCGCCGACCGGATCGGGCTGGCGCGCTCGCAAATGGCGCAGGTGGACAGCGACATGGCCGCCGCACAGTCGAGCGTCGCGGCGGTGCAGGGGCAGCTGGCGGGCACGCCGCGCACTGTGGGCGAGGGCGGCGGGGTCGCCGGCCCTGCGCGCGCGCGGCTGGCGACGCTACAGGGACAGCTCGCCGATGCCCGGGCGCGCGGCTATACCGACAGCCATCCGGACGTGATCGCGCTGAAGAGCCAGCTGGCGGTCGCGCAGGCCGCCGCGCGGGCCGAGCCGCCGGGTGGCGGGGCGGGCGGGCAGCCCAATCCGCTCTACATGTCGCTCCAGTCGATGGCCGCCGAGAAGCAGGCGCAGCTCGCCAGCCTGAAGATGCGCAAGAGCCAGTTGCAGATCGATCTCGACCGGCTGAACGCCAGCCTGTCGACCGATCCCGAGGCGGCGGCGCAGCAGGGGGCGATCGACCGCGACTATCAGGTGCTGAAGGACAGCTATGACCAGTTGCTGCGCCAGCGCGAACAGGTCGCGCTGCGCGGACAGGCGCAGAACCAGACCGACTCGATGCGTTTCTCGGTGATCGACCCGCCCACCTATCCGCGCACGCCGACCGCGCCCAATCGCCTGTTGCTGCTGACCGGCGTGTTCCTGGCCGCGCTGGGACTGGGGATCGGGACCGCCTTTGCCCTGTCCAAGCTGCGCCAGACCTTCACCACGCCGCATTCGCTGCAACGCGCGATGGGCCTGCCGGTGATCGGCGCGATCGGCGAGGTCGTCACGCGCGCGCAGGCCGAGGTGCGGGCCAAGCGGATGAAATTGTTCCTCGGCGGGACGGCGGCGCTGGGCGCGGCCTATGGGATGGTGGTCGCGATCGAGCTATTGCAGCGGGGTATGGCGGCATGACCAAGCCCTTGAAACCGAACCGGCCCCGGCGGGAGCCTTCGCTGCTCGAACGCGCGGCGAATGTCTATGACTTCCAGTCCTTTGTCCGCGCGCCCGTCATGCCCGAGGGCGAGCGGAGCGAAGATGCCACGCCTGTCGCGCCGCGTGAGGCGGACCGGACGCCGCCCGTCATGGTCGCGCCAGACAGCGCGCCCGATCCCGAATTTCCCGCCAGCCTGAGCGGCATTCCGGCCGAGTTCCTGGCGCAGCCGGGCGACGAGGAATTCCTGGCGAGCGAATATAATCCCGGCTTCAGCGACGTCGCGATGGTCGACCGCGCGATGCTGGCCGAGAACGGCATGATCGTCCCCGGCGCGCCGGTCGGGCCGCTGGCCGAGGAGTTTCGGCTGGTCAAGCGCCAGCTGATCATCACCAGCCGCCGCCTGGTCGAGACGGGCGATGCCGACAAGGCGCGCACCGTCCTGATCTGTTCGGCGCGGCCGCAGGACGGCAAGACCTTCTGCGCGGTCAATCTGGCGCTGTCGCTGGCCGCCGAGCGCGATACCGAGGTGTTGCTGGTCGACGCCGATGTCGCCAAGCCCGACGTGCTCGATCGGCTGGGCCTTGCCGAGGGGCCGGGGCTGCTCGACGCGCTCGACGACGGCGCGATCGATGTCGAGGATCTCGTGATCCGCACCGACGTGCCGCATCTGTCCGTGCTGCCCTGCGGCACGCGTAGCGCCAGCGACACCGAATTGCTCGCCTCGGCGCGGACCCGGACGGTGTTGCAGCGGCTGTTGTCGGCCAATCCGCGCCGCCTGGTTATCTTCGACTCGCCGCCCGCGCTGGCCGCCTCGTCCGCTTCAGTGCTGGCGATGCTGGCGGGGCAGGTGATGATGGTCGTCCGCGCCGACCGCACGCCCGAGAGCGAGGTCGCGGGCGCGATCGCGCTGCTCGATGCGTGCGAGCATATCCAGCTGGTGCTCAACAGCGTCGCCTTCGTGCCGGGCAGCCGCCGGTTCGGCTATTATGGCGGATATGGCAAGGATGACGCCCGGTGACGACGGCGCGGCCGGTCCTGATCGCTTCGGCGCTGGCTCTGGCGGCCTGGCCGTCGGCGCTGGCGGCGCAGATGCAGGGCATGGCCACGCCCCCCTCCACGTCCGCGCCGGGCAGCGCAGCCCCCGGCATCGCGCCCGCGCCCGCAGGCGGCACCGCATCGCGTGTCCGCATCGCCCCCTATATCGAGGTGGGGCAACTGCTGAGCGCCGATCTGAACGGCGGCGATGTGGTGACCTTCACCAGCCTGGCGGCGGGCGTGAATGCGCAGGTGAGCACCCCGCGCGCGCAGGCGCAGCTCAGCTATCGCTACGAACATCGGTTCAGCTGGAACGATCGCTATGCCGACAATGACATCCATAGCGGGCTGGCGCGCGGCGCCTATCGGCTGACGCGCGACCTGACCCTGGACGGCGGCGCGCTCGCCACGCGGACCCGCTCGGACATTCGCGGCGCCGCGCCGGGCGTGCTGGTCGGCGATACCGACAATATCTCGCAGCTCTATTCGGCCTATATCGGTCCGGTCCTGACCACCCACGCCGGGCCGGTGCAGATCGGCGCCAATTACCGGCTGGGCTATACCCGCGTCGACACGCCGGGCTTTGGCGGCATCGCGCCGGGCCAGCCACGTCTCGACTATTTCAGCGACAGCTGGAACCAGCTGGCGACGGTCAGCGCCAATGTCCGCCCCGGCGCGGTCCTGCCGGTCGGGCTGTCGCTCAACGCCTCCTATGAGCGCGACGATGCCGGGCAGCTGGCGCAGCGTTACGAGGGCTGGTTCGTGCGCGGCGACGTGCTGAAACCTATTTCTCCCTATGTCGCGCTGACCGCCGGGGTCGGCTATGAGCGGATCGAGAGCAGCCAGCGCGACGCGGCGGTCGACGCCGCCGGACGCCCGCTGGTCGACAGCCGGGGCCGCTTCGTCACCGCGCCCACCGGCCCGCGCCGCATCGCCTATCGCACCGACGGCGTCTATTATGATGCGGGCGTGATCTGGCGTCCCGATCGCCGCACCTCGGTGGAGGGGCATGTCGGCGAGCGTTACGGCTCGCTCAGCGTGACCGGCGTCGCGCGCTATCAGGCGTCGCGCAACGTCGTCATGCAGGTCGCGGTCTATGACGGCATCCAGACCTTCGGACGGCAGTTGCGCGATGGCCTGTCCAACCTGCCGACCAATTTCGTCGAGACGCGCGATGCCTTTGGGCAGCAGTTCAACGGATGCGTGTTCTCGACCAGCGGCACGACGCCGGGCGGGTGCCTGAACGACGCGCTGCAATCGGTGCAGACCTCGCTCTACCGCGCGCGCGGACTGGATGCGATGGTGTCGATGACGCGCGGCCGCTCGACCCTGGGTCTGGGGCTGGGCTATACCAATCGCCGCCTCTTCGCGCCGCAGAACGCGCCGGGCCTCGTCGTCTATGGCACCGAGGACGAAAGCTGGTACGCGCAGATTTTCTTCGGCCACGCGCTCGGCCCGAATTCGGGGCTTAACGTTAACGGCTTCGTTAACTATTATGCCAGTAAGTTGGCGGGGGCCGAGGACGTGGTGTCGCTGGGATCGACCGCCAGCTATTACCGCAACTTCGGTCGGCTCGGAACAACCGCGTCGGTGGGATTGTATCACTTCACGGTCGGGGACCTGTCCAGCGCGCTGTCGGCGCAGGCCCTGATCGCGGCACGATACCAGTTCTGACCGGCCGAAAGGCACGATGATGTACGAGACGCATTTTGGTCTGGGCGAGCGCCCGTTTCAGCTGACGCCGGACCCGCGTTTCTGGTTCGAGACGGCGACTCACGGCAAGGCGATGGCCTATCTCGGCTATGGCCTGGCGCAGGGCGAGGGCTTCATCGTCATCACCGGCGATGTCGGCGCGGGCAAGACCACGCTGGTCGGCCATCTTGTCGAGACGCTCGACCCGCGCCGCCTGCGCGTCATCCATATCGTGTCGACCGCGATCGAGCCGAACGACCTGCTCCGCACCGTCGCCGGACAGCTGGGTGTCGACAGCCTGGGCCTGTCCAAGGCGGGACTGTTGGCCGCGATCGAGCGCGCGCTGAACGGCGTCGCGCGCGAGGGGCGTCGCATCCTGCTGATCGTCGACGAGGCGCAGGCGCTGCCGCTCGCCTCGCTCGAGGAACTGCGCATGCTGTCCAATTTTCAGGCGGGGGGGCATGCGCTGCTCCAGATCCTGCTGGTCGGACAGCCCGAATTTCGCGAGCGCCTGCTCGGCTCGGCCGCCATCGAGCAGCTGCGCCAGCGGGTCATCGCCATCCACCATCTCGACCCGATGGAGGCCGACGAGGTTCCCGATTACATCGCGCACCGGCTGGCGGTGGCGGGATGGACCGGCCGCCCCGATTTCGCCGCCGACGCGTTCGACGCGCTGTACGAGGTGTCGGGCGGCGTGCCGCGCCGTCTGAACGTGCTGGCGGGCCGCGTGCTGTTGCAGGCGGCGGTCGAGGGGGTCGAGCTGATCGGCGAGGAAACCGTCAAGAGCGTCGCCGCCGACATGGCCGCCGATATGGGGGGCGATCGGTTCGCGACCTCGCGCGACGTCGAGATACAGCCCGAACCCGCCCCGATCGCACCGCCACAGGCCGCACCCGCCTTCGACCGTTCGGTCTTCGGGCTGGGGACGCTGGGCGCCGCGACGCTGAACGGCGCGCCCGCGCCCGCCGCGATGGCCGATCCGATCGTTCGCACCCGCATCATGCCCGACGGCCAGACGGGGCAGGGCGGCAGCCCGCGTATCGTCGCCCCGCCGCCCGCGCCCGAGCCGGTATCGCTGCGCCCGATCCCCGATCCCCGGCCCGCTCCGGAACCCCAGTCCGCCAAGCCCGCCCCGGCGGCGGCGGCCGAACCGTCGCCGGTCGCGGCCCTGGAGGAGCGGATCGCGCGGCTGGAGGCGCGGCTGGAGCAGCAGGAGGCGGCGCTGCGCCGCGTGCTGACGCTGATGGTCGACTGGAGCGATGCCGACGCGCGTGGCGAGCCCCGCCGCGAAGAAAGCCCGACGATCCGCACGGGCGCCTGGGGCCATGCCGCCTGAGCCCGGCGCGGCCCGGCCGCTCCATGGCATGTCGGTCGATGTCGAGGAGTGGTTCCAGGTCGGCGCCTTCGAACGGACGATCGACAAGGCCGACTGGGACCGGCTAGACAGCCGGGTCGAGGCCAATACCGATGCGGTCCTGTCGCTGTTCGCCGAGACGGGGACGCGCGCGACCTTCTTCACGCTGGGCTGGGTCGCGCATCGCCATCCCGGCCTGATCCGCCGCATCGTCGCCGCCGGGCATGAGATGGCCAGCCATGGCTGGGACCATCAGCGCGTCTTCACCATGACCGCCGACCAGTTCCGCGCCGATCTGCTCCGCGCGCGCACCGCGATCGAGGATGCGGGCGGGCAGGCCGTCACCGGATATCGCGCGCCCAGCTTCTCGATCGACACCCGCACCCCCTGGGCGCATCGCGTGCTGGCCGAGGCGGGCTATCGTTATTCCTCCAGCGTCGCGCCGCTGCGGCACGATCATTATGGCTGGGCGGCCTCGCCGCGCTATGCCTGGCGGCCGCTGGCCGATGCCGATCTGATCGAGCTGCCGGTGACGGTGGCGCAGTTCGGCCAGCGCCGGCTGGCGACCGGCGGCGGCTTCTTCCGGATGCTGCCCGCCAAGCTGACCGACATCGCGATCGGGCAGGTCGAGCGCGACCGGCACGGCGCGATGTTCTATTTCCACCCCTGGGAGATCGATCCCGGCCAGCCGCGCGTCACCGCCGCCCCGCTTCGCTCGCGCATCCGCCATTATTCGCGGCTGGGCGCGATGGAGGGCAAGCTGCGCGCGTTGCTCGGGCGGCATGATTGGGGCCGGGTCGATCAGGTGGCGGCCAGGGAAGCGGCACAGCTGGCATGAGCGCGACGGTGCCGACCCTGCGCGTCGCCGATCTGGCGCGCGAAACGGAGCGTGCGCGCATCGATGCGTTCGTGGATGCCGCCGGTGGCACGCCCTTTCATCGCACCGGCTGGCTGCTGGCGGGGGCGGCGGGCTGTGGCCAGAAGGCGCATTGCCTGGTCGCGGAGCGCAGCGGCGATCTGGTCGGCCTGTTGCCGCTCAGCGAAATTCGCTCGCCCTTGTTCGGCGCGGCGATGGTGTCGACGGGCTTCGGCGTCGATGGCGGCGTGCTGGGCGAGGGCGTGGACCTGCTGGCGGAGGCGGCCTGGACGCTCGCCCGCGACCGGGGCATCGAGTCGGTCGAATTGCGCGGAGGGCCGGTGCCGGATGGCTGGACGCCCGACGCCGACAGTTATCTGGGTTTCGTCCGCCCGATCGCCGCCGATGACGAGGCCGAGCTGAAGGCGATTCCTCGCAAGCAGCGGGCCGAGGTGCGCAAGGCGCTGGCCAACGACCTGACCGTCCAGACCGGCGCCGATGCGATGATGCTGGCCGAGCATTACCACGTCTATGCCGAATCGGTTCGCAATCTGGGCACCCCGGTCTTTCCGGCGCGGCTGTTCCGCGAGGCGGCGGCGCGGCTGGACGCGGACGTGCTGACCGTGCGCCATCGCGGCCGCGCGGTGGCGAGCGTGCTCAGCCTGTATCATGGCGGCACCGTCTATCCCTATTGGGGCGGGGGCACGCAGGCGGCGCGGGGTCTGCGCGCCAACGACCTGATGTATTTCGCGCTGATGCGGCACGCGCGGTCACGCGGCTGCCACCGCTTCGATTTCGGCCGGTCGAAGGTCGGGACCGGCGCGGCGGCGTTCAAGAAGAATTGGGGGTTCGAGGGGCGGCCGCTGGTCTATGCCAGCCGCAGCATCCATGGGCCGCGCGCGATCAATCCGCTCAACCCCAAATATGCCGCGATGATCGCCATCTGGAAGCGGATGCCGGTCTGGGCGGCGCGGATCGCGGGGCCGGTGATCGCACGGGGGCTGGGGTGAGGGACCTGTTGTTCCTCGCGCACCGCGTGCCCTTTCCCCCCGATCGCGGCGACAAGATCCGCAGCTTCCACATCCTGCGGCATCTGGCGCGCGACTGGCGCATCCATCTCTGCGCCTTTGCCGAAAGCGAGGCCGAGCGCGATCCGCCGCCCGCATTCCGCGACCTGCTGGCGAGTTGCCATGTGATCCCCCGGACCAAGGGGATGCCGCGCGCCGCCGTCGAGGCGCTGGCGACCGGCCGCCCGGTCTCGCTGACCGCCTTTGCCCATCCCGCCATGGCGCGGGCGGTGGCCGGGGTGCGGCGGGGCGGGGTGGCCGCGACCTATGTCTTTTCGGGCCAGATGGCGCAGTATCGCGGGCAAGGGCCGACCGTGATGGACATGGTGGACGTCGACTCGGCCAAGTTCGCCGCGATGGCGGATGGCGCGACCGGCCCCAGGGCCTGGATGCTGGCCCGCGAGGCGAAACGTCTGTCCGCCTTTGAGCGCCGCGTGGCCCGCGATGCCGATGCGACCCTGTTCGTCAGCGAGGCCGAAGCCGACTTGTTCCGCAGCCAGGGCGGGCAGGGCCATGTCCTGGCCATCGAGAACGGCATCGACGCGACCGTCCATGCGCCCGGCGCGGTGGCGCCGGTGGTGCGGGACGGCCCACTGATCGTCTTCACCGGGCAGATGGACTATCGCCCCAATATCGATGCGGTGATCCATTTCGCCCAGAGCATCCTGCCGTGCATCCGCGCCGTCCGGCCGGATGCACGCTTCGCCATTGTCGGCCGCGCGCCCGCCGCGGCGGTGCGGCGACTGGCGGGCGAGGTGGTGATCGTCACCGGCGAAGTGCCCGACACGCGGCCATGGCTGGCGGGGGCGGCGGTCTGCGTCGCGCCGCTGATGCTGGCGCGCGGCATCCAGAACAAGGTGCTGGAGGCGATGGCAATGGCCCGCCCCGTCGTCGCGTCGCGCGCCGCCGCCGAGGGGATCGATCATGGCGGCACGATCGCGGTGGCGGCGGACGACCGGGATTTCGCGGCCCGCGTCCTCGCCGCGCTGAACGGCCCCGCCACCAACCCCGCCGCGCGCGCGCGGGTGATGGAGCGTTACTGCTGGGGGGCGCGGCTGGCGCCGCTCGACCGGCTGATGAAGGATATGGTGTCGTGAAGCCGGGACGCTGGAGCTATCATCTGGCGCTGCTCGGCGTGGCGGCTTTGTTCGTCCTGTTCCTCCTGCGACGCGACGTCGCGCATCTGGTCGAGATCTGGTGGACCAGCACGACCTATGGCCATTGCCTGTTCATCGGGCCGGTCGTCGGCTGGCTGATCTGGCAGCGGCGGCCGGAGCTGGAGCAACTCGCCCCGGTCGCGTGGTGGCCGGGATTGCTGCTCGTCGCGGCGGGCGGGTTCCTCTGGCTGCTCGGCGAGTCCGCCACGGTCGCGCTGGTGCGGCAATTGGGGCTGGTCGCGACGCTGGAGGCGCTGGTCGTCACGCTGCTGGGGCCGATGGTCGCGCGCGGGCTGTTGTTCCCGCTGGCCTATGCCTGGTTCCTGGTGCCGTTCGGCGCGGAACTGGAAAAGCCGCTTCAGCAGATCACCGTGGCGATCGTCATGCCGCTGCTCGACTGGAGCGGCATCCCCGCCAGTGCGGACGGCGTGCTGATCCATGCCGGGCGCTACTGGTTCGAGGTGGCGGAGGCGTGTTCGGGGTCCAAATTCGTCCTAGCGATGATCGCCTTTGCGACGCTGGTCGCCAATCTCTGCTTCCGTTCGCCCTGGCGGCGCGCGGTGTTTCTGATCGTGTCGGTGATCGTGCCGGTGCTGGCCAACGGCATCCGTGCCTGGGGAACGATCTTCGCCGCCGACCTGACCTCGATCGAGGTAGCGGGGGGCGTCGATCACATCATCTTCGGCTGGGTGTTCTTCGCCTTCGTCATGGCGGCGGTGCTGGCGATCGGGTGGCAGTTCTTCGACCGGTCGCCCGACGATCCCGCCTTCGACCCCGCGCGCCTCTCCGCCATTCCGCGCCGCCGCATCGACCCGCTGCTCGCCGAGATCCTGGCGGTGACGATCACCGCGCTCTACCCCAGCTGGAGCGGCTTTGCCGGGTCGCGCGTCGCCGCGCTGCCCGCGCATATGGCGCTGCCCGACGTGCCCGGCTGGACCCCCGCGCCGCAGATCAGCGAATGGCGGCCCTATTATCCCGGTGCGCAGGTGCTGCTGCGCACCTATGCCGACGGGCAGGGGCATCAGGTCGATCTGGCGGTCGGCATCTTCCCGCAGCAGCGCGAGGGCGGCAAGCTGGGCGCGTTCGGGACGGGCATCCTGCACGAAGCCGATCCCTGGATCCGCGTCGCCGATCTGGCGCCCGTCGCGGGCGGCGATGCGACCCGGCTGATCGAGACGACGCCCGATCGCCGGACCATGCAGCGCGTCGTTGCGAGCTGGTACCGGATCGGCGATACGCTGACCCCGGACATGCGACGGGTGAAGATCGAGACGATGAAGGCCAGACTGCTCGGCCGGCGCCAGGTGGCGGTCGCCGTCCATGTGTCGAGCGAGGGGGATGACCGCCAGGCGATCTCGGCGTTCGTCCAGGCGCTGGGGCCGATCGATCGCTTCGCCGACCGACTGACCGGGCGGCGCTGATCCCATGTGCGGTATCGCCGGCCTGTTCCATCCCGCCACGCCCAAGCCGGTCGATCCCGCCCGGCTGCGCGCGATGATCGGCGCACAGGCGCATCGCGGGCCGGACGGGCAGGGCCTGTGGACCGCGCCCGGTGTCGGCTTCGCCCATGCGCGGCTGTCGATCATCGATGTCGAGGGCTCGCCCCAGCCGATGGTCGATGGCGAGGTCGCGGTCTGCTTCAACGGCGAAATCTATAATTACCGCGAATTGCGCGACGAGTTGCGCGCGGGCGGCGCGGTGTTCCGCACCGATGGCGATACCGAGGTGCTGCTGCACGGCTGGCGGCATTGGGGGCCGTCGATGCTCGACCGGCTGGTCGGCATGTTCGCCTTTGCGGTGCATGACGCCAGGGCGGGGGCGCTGTTCCTGGCGCGCGACCGGCTGGGGGTGAAGCCGCTCCACTGGGCCGAGCTGCCCGATGGCGCGGTCGCCTTCGCCTCGGAGATGAAGGGGGTGCTGGCGCATCCGCTGTTCCGGCGGCGGCCCGATATCCGCGCGGTCGAGGATTATCTGGCGCTGGGCTATGTCCCCGACGATGCCAGCATCATGGGCGGCGTCCACAAGCTGCCCGCCGGGCATTTCCTGCTGATCGAGCGGGGGCGGGCCATTCCGTCTCCCCGGCAATGGTGGGACGTGGATTTCTCCGACCGGGAAACCGGATCGGCCGCGCGGATGGGCGAGGAACTGCTTGCGCGGATGCGGGCCGGGGTGACCAGCCGGATGGTGGCGGACGTGCCGCTGGGCGCGTTCCTGTCGGGCGGCGTCGACAGCTCGGGCGTCGTCGCGCTCATGGCGGAGGCGTCCCCGCGCGCGGTGCGCACCTGCACCATCGGTTTCGAGGAGGCGGGGCATGACGAGCGGGGCTATGCCCGCACCGTGGCCCGGCGTTTCGCCACCGATCATGTCGAGCGGGTGGTGCGCGCCGACGACTTCACGCTGATCGACACGCTGGTCGCGCATTTCGACGAGCCCTTTGCCGATGCCTCGGCGCTCGCCACCTATCGGCTGTGCCAGCTGGCGCGCGAGCATGTCACCGTCGCGCTGTCCGGCGACGGCGCGGACGAGGCGATGGCGGGCTATCGCCGCCATGTCTTCCATGCGGGCGAGGAGCGGGTCCGTGGCCTGTTCCCGGCGGACCTGCGACGCGGGCTGTTCGGGACGCTGGGGCGTTTCTATCCCAAGGCCGATTGGGCCCCACGCCCGCTGCGCGCCAAGACGACGCTGTTGGCGCTGGGGATGGACGGGGCGGAGGCCTATGCGCGGGCGGTGGGCGTCACCAGCCCGGAATGGCGCGCGCGGCTGTTTTCGGCGGAGGCGAAGGCGGCGCTGGGCGGCCACCGGGCCGAGGATCGCTATGTCGCGGCGATGCGCGACGCGCCCGCCCGCGACGCCATCGACCGCGCGCAATATGCCGATCTGAAAATCTGGTTGCCCGGGGATATCCTGACCAAGACCGACCGCACATCGATGGCGGTGGGGCTGGAGGCGCGCGAGCCGCTGCTCGACCATCGCCTGGTGGAATATGCCGCCCGCCTGCCCGCCGCGATGCGGGTGCGCGGCGGGCAGGGCAAATGGCTGATGAAGAAGGCGCTGGAGCCCTATCTGCCGCGCGACATCCTCTACCGGCCGAAGATGGGCTTCGTCACGCCGATCAGCGCGTGGTTTCGCGGCGCCCTGGCCGACGAGGCGGCTCGGCTGGCGCAATCGGGGCTGCTGCGCGAGACGGGCTGGTTCCAGCTGGCCGAACTGGGGCGCATGGCCGCCGACCACCGGGAGGGGCGGGCCGACCATGGCCGGACGCTGTGGCAGATGCTGATGCTGGAGCGGAGCCTGCAAAGGCTGTTCTGAGGGGCTATCCCCCATCCGTTCGCACGGGGCGAACGGAGGTTTGGGCATCACGCCCCCAGCGTCTGGTTGATCCAGCGGTCGAACAGATCGGGCCACAGCCGCGCCGGGGCGCCTTCGGGGGCGCCCAGCGCGCCGAAGCCGTGCCCGCCCTTCTCGAAGAAATGCGCCTCGACCGGCACCTTCGCGGCGCGGGCGCAGGTCAGCAGGTCGAGCGACTGGTCGAGCGGGACCAGCCCGTCATCGACCGCATGGACCAGGAACAGCGGCGGCGTGGTCGCATCGATCCGGCGCGGGCTGTCATAGCGCGCCTTAATCGCGGGATCGGGATGGGGGCCCAGCAGATTGTCGCGCGATCCGGCATGGGTGGTCGGCGTCGACAGGCTGGCGACCGGATAGACCAGCCCCGAAAAGCGCGGACGCGCCGATTGGCGGTCGGCGGCATCGACCGGCGCATAGACCCGGTCGTCATAACCGACGGTCAGCGAACCCGCGAGATGCCCGCCCGCCGAAAAGCCGACGATACCCAGCCGCGCCGGATCGATGCCGTATCGCGCCGCATTGGCGCGGATCAGCCGCATGGCGCGCTGCGCATCTTGGAGCGGGACGTCGGCCTGATGGTCCCAGCCTTCGGAGGGCAGGCGATAGGCGAGCGCGAAGACGGTGATGCCATGCGGGTTGAGCGTCCGCGCGACGTCGATCCCCTCATTCTGGACCGACACGAAGCCATAGCCGCCGCCGGGAATGGTCAGCACGGCGCGACCATCGGGCCGCTCGGGCCGGAAGACCGCGACGATCGGGGTGGCGATGCCGCGCAGCCACAATTGCTGCTGCCCTGCCGGGCCGTTCATCGAGGGGCGGGGGCTGGGCAAAGTCGCGCGCGCGCCGGGCGGACGGCCGGGCCAGAGGGGGAAATGTTCGGCGGGCGGCCAGGGCGTCATGCCGGTGGCGGAGGCCGGTGCGGCCTGCGCGGCGGCGCGGGCGGCCAGCGGCACGCTCGCCATGGCTCCGATCACAGAGCGTCGGTCGATCATCCTATCCTCTCCATCCGCGCCTCACGGCGTTATCGGGGCAAGCCTGCCGGGAGGGCGCGTGCCGGGCAAGAAAAAAGGGCGGAACCCTGCGGTTCCGCCCTTTTTCTCAATGTCCGTACTTCTTGATCCCGCGTCGGCGCAGCTTCTCGCGCTTGCGCCGGCGGCTATAGGGGATCGCAAAGGCCAGGAGCGACAGCAGCACTGCCCCGATGATGATATAGGCAAGCTGCTCCCGTTCGAGAAATTCAAACATTAGTCGAAAATCGCTCCCCAACGACGCTTCGCACGCTCACGCCAGTGGCCGCGATGATAGGCGTCCGAGGCGAGGAGCGGCATGACCGAACCAGCTTCGGCGAATACCATCTGTTCCAGCGCCGTGTCCACCTTGCCCCAGCTCGCCGCTTCCTTCAGCGTCGAGGACGAGCAGGCGCCGTCGCGCACGTCGGCGACGGTGATCTGCACCGCGTACTTGTGCATCTCGACATCGTCATGACCCAGGATTTCGGCGCAAACCACCGTATCCTGGATGAAATTCTTCGGCACGCCGCCGCCGATCATCAGCAGGCCGGTGGTGCCCGCCTTGATCTTGATGTCGGTCAGTTCGCGGAAGTCGGCGATCGCGTCGAGCACCATGTACGGCTTGCCTTCCTTGGCACGCTCGACCTGGTGCTTGACCAGACCGAAGCCCGCCGACGAGTCGACAAAGGCCGGGCAGAAGATCGGCACGTCATGCTCATAGGCGAGCTTGACCAGGCTGTTGTCCTTCTTGCCGTGCTCGGCCAGATACTTGCCCATCTCGCGGATGAAGGCGCGGCTCGAATAGGCCTTGGGCTCCAGCGAGTCCGCGATCTTGCCGATCGTGTGGTCGCAGTCCTGAAGCTGCTCTTCGTCGATATAGGTGTCGTAGATGCGGTCGATGTAGAGCGAACGCAGCGTGTTGTCGTCCGGCACTTCCAGCGCCTGATAATGCTTGTGGCCCAGGCCCTCGAAGAAATCCATGTCGACGATCGACGCGCCGGTCGCGACCACGCCGTCGATCATGTTCGAGCGCAGCAGCTCGGCATAGAGGTCCATGCAGCCGCCCGCCGAGGTCGAGCCGGCGATCACCAGGAAGATCGAGCAGTCCTTGTCGGCCAGCATCTGGTTGTAGATGCCGGTCGCGCGCGCCAGGTCGCGGCTGGTGAAGCTCATCTTGCCCATCGAATCGATGATCGGGCGCGCGTCGAACTTGGTGATGTCGATATGCTCGACCACGCTGGAGAGCAGCTCGGCCTTACGGTTGTCGTTGATCGTGTCGGTCATGATGGTTCCATCATCATCGAGAAGCCGTCGTCGTTGATGGGGACGCGGTAACCCGGCTGGTCCGGGCCCGCACGAACGGCGGGTCCGGTATGCGAAGGGGCCTTATCGCGGTGAACGCCGCAATGCCACCCCATTCCCCTCCCGCCGGAGCGGAAGGGGATAAAGGCGTGCTAAAGTCGCTGGATTACAGCTTGACGACGTTCGCGGGGAGGGCGTGCTCGGCCTCGTCGCGATAGACCGAGAACATCGGCTCGTCGTCGGTCACGACGAACTCGTGACAGGAAAAGCCGTTGAACTGGGTCCGCATCGCCTGGCCATAGGCACCGAGCATCCCGATCTCGAAATAATCGCCGGTATTCGTGTCCGCGGGCAGCGGGAACGGACCCTGCATGAAGTCGAGATCGTCGCAGGTCGGGCCCCAGAAGCTGAAGTCCATGTCGCGCGCGTCGGAATCGGGCTCGCGCAGCAGCTGGACGGGGTACTTCCACCCGATATGCGCCGCATCGAACAGCGCGCCGTACGCGCCGTCGTTGATGTACAGCTCATTGCCCCGGCGACGCTCGACGCGCACCACGACGGACGAATATTCGGCGCACAGCGCACGGCCCGGCTCGGCCCAGAGTTCGGCCGAATAGGACACCGGCAGGCTCTCGAACGCGCGGTGGATCGTCTCGAAGAAACGCTCCAGCGGCGGCGGGGTCATGCCCGGATAGGCCGAGGGGAAGCCGCCGCCGACATCTATCACGTCGACCGTAACCGCCGCCGCGACGATCGCCGCACGCACCCGCTCCATCGCCGCCGAATAGGCGTCGGGGGTCATCGTCTGGCTGCCGACATGGAAGCAGATGCCCAGCGCGTCGGCGACCTGGCGGGTCGCGATCAGCAGGTCCTTCGACTCTTCCAGGCTGACGCCGAACTTCGATCCCAGGCTGAGCTTGGCATATTCGGACGACACGCGCATCCGGACGCACAGGGTCAGGTCGGTCGCGCCGTTGGTGGCGCGGACGATCTTCTCCAGCTCTTCCAGGCTGTCGAGCGAATAGGTGCGGACGCCGTGCGTGAAATAGGCCTCGGCGATCGCCTCTTCCGACTTCACCGGATGCATGAAGCAGCAGACGGCCTGGGGAACGACCGACTTCACCATCCGCACTTCCGCGATCGAGGCGGTGTCGAAATGGGTGATGCCATTGTCCCACAGGATCTGAATCAGATCCGGCGACGGATTCGCCTTCACCGCATACATCGGCCGACCCGGAAACTTCTCGACGAAGAAGCGGGCGGCGCGCGCAGCGGCGTGCGGGCGAAGCAGCGTGACCGGATCAGCCGGGCGACGCTTGGCGATGTCGATGCCGCGCTCCAGGTTGGAGGGGACGGCGGTCGAGTGGGCAGCTAGCCCCAGCGCGCGATGATTCTGGTGCAACTCAAGGGACCTCCAATTGCCTGACGGCATACGGTGACAAAAAGCTGCCTTGCGGTTGGAAGTCCCATGGGGCAGCGGAGGCGCGAAATAGGGTCCACTTTTTCTAATGTAAAGCGGTAGAAAGCGAGGCGGAGATAAAAAGTGACAATCCTAAGACAGCCGACAAAAGCCGGGGTCCGCGACGCCGCCGAAAAGATCGCGCGGGTGTTGCCGCCATCGCCACTATTCCCGTTGAATATCAATGGGAAAGCGGTGGCCTTCAAGGCTGAATCCTTGCAGCCGATCGGCGCGTTCAAGCTGCGCGGCGCATGGCATCGATTAACCGCGTTGGACGCCGATTCCAGGGCGCGCGGGGTCGTCGCCTTCTCCTCGGGCAATCATGCGCAGGGAATCGCCTGGGCCGCGCGGCGGCTGGGGATCGCCGCGACCATCGTGATGCCCGCCGATGCGCCCGCGTCGAAGCGCGACGGGACGCTCGCGCTGGGGGCGGAGATCGTCGACTATGACCGCGCGACCGAAAGCCGCGAGAAGATCGCGCGGCGGCTGGCCGAGGCGCGCGGCGCGACGCTGGTGCCGAGCTTCGATGATCCCTGGGTGATCGAGGGGCAGGGCTCTGCGGGCGTCGAGGCGGCGGCGCAGATGGCCGCGCTGGGCTTGCCCGCGCCCGCCCATGTCGTGACGCCCTGCGGCGGCGGTGGGCTGGCGGCGGGGCTGACGCTAGCGCTGCCCGAAGCGCGGGTGACGGTGGTCGAGCCCGAGGGCTGGGACGATATGCGGCGCTCGCTGGAGGCCGGGTGGATCGAGCCGGTGGGCGACAATCCCCCGCCGACCGCCTGCGACTCGCTCCAGACGACGCGCGTGTCGCTGCTGACCTTCGAGGTGCTGGCGCGGCGCGGGGCGGAGGGCGTCGCGGTGTCCGAGGCGGAGGTGGCGGCCGCGCAGCGCTTCGCCGCCGAACGACTGCGGCTGGTGATCGAGCCGGGCGGCGCGGCGGCGCTGGCGGCCTTGCTGGCGGGCAAGGTGGCGGCGGAGGACGGGATGCTGGTCATCCTGTCGGGCGGCAATGTCGACCGCGCCGCCTATGCCCGCGTGCTGGCGGGTTGATGGAGGGGATCGCCCAGGCCGCGCCGGGGATCGCGATGCTGGCGGCCTTCGCCTGTGTGGCCGGCGGGGTGGCGACGATCCGGCGCGGGGATCGGCGCAAGGGCGTGCTGATGCTGGTGATGGCGGTGGTGCTGGTCGGCAATGTCCTGATCTGGACGGTGTGACACCTGTTCCCCGGCGAAGGCCGGGGCCCGGTTGCTATTGCGCTTGTGGCGGTGGCAGAATGAGCGTGGGAGGCATTTCCGAGCGGGTCGCTTCTGCCTCCCACGCACTGCCTTGCGCACCTTCGATCGTGAAGTGACTTGGCCCCGGCCTTCGCCGGGGAGCAGGGCGCGGTTGCAAGTGACCTATCGCCCAAACCCCGCTAAAGCCCCCTCATGTTCCGCATCGCTCGCTGGGCCCTGAAGGCCGCGCTCGCCTTTGTGATCGTCAGTGTCGTCTGGGTCGGCATCTATCGCTTCGTGCCGCCGCCCATCACCTTCACCATGCTGGGTGATGTGATCGGCGGGCATGGCGTGACCAAGGACTGGATGCCCTTGTCGGAGATGGACCCCGACATGGCGCGCGCCGCGATCGCGGGCGAGGATGCCCGTTTCTGCTCGCATAACGGTTTCGATTTCAAGGCGATGGCCAGCGCCGCCTATCGCAACGCCAAGGGCGGGCGGATCCGCGGCGGCTCGACGATCAGCCAGCAGACCGCCAAGAACGCCTTCCTGTTCCAGAATGGCGGCTATGTCCGCAAGGCATTCGAGGCCTGGTTCACCTTCCTGATCGAAACGCTGTGGGGCAAGCGGCGGATCATGGAGGTCTATCTCAACATCGCCGAGACCGGGATCGGGACGTACGGGGCCAATGCCGGGGCGATGCGCTATTTCGGCCATGACGCCTCGCATCTGTCGCCGACCGAGGCGGCCCGGATCGCGGCGGTGCTCCCGCTGCCCAAGAAGCGCGCGGCGGTGGCGCCGACCGGGTTCGTGCGCAGGCACGGCAACGTCATCGCGCGCTATGTGGGCGTGGTGCGGCGGCAGGGGCTGGATGCCTGTATTCGGTGACGGAGTGGGGGCTCGGTGAGACACCTTGCCCTCCCCCATCCCCTCCCGCTTGCGGGAGGGGCGTGTTCGTGGTGGCCGACACGCGCCAGCCGGGACCTTATGATCCCGCCGCTATCGACCGGCACGCCCCTCCCGCAGGCGGGAGGGGATGGGGGAGGGCGGTGGCCCCATGCGACCAAGCTCCGGCAACATCCGCCTCGCAAAAGCCACGATCCTCCACGACGATCGCGAGGATTCTACGGGAAGCCCATGCGATGCCTGCCGCAATCGGACTGATGCTGCTCCAGGCCGCGTCCTCGGCTCTTCCGTTGCCCCGCATCACCCCGCGATCCGAATGTCCCCGGACCGAGAACGAAATTGTGATATGCGGTCGCCGCGATGCGGCCGAACGCTATCGGATACCGCCATCCGCGCGCGGACCGTCCGGCATGGCGGGCGAAGCGGGCGCGGGGCTGAACGGTGCGAATATTCTGGGTGGTACGGGCCCCTGCGGCATCCATGCCGGGCAAAGGCGCTGCACATCCGCTGAGGCGGGGCAGGCGGGCTATGGTGGTGGCCGCGATCCGCTGACCCTCGGTCGCAAGGTGCTGACCCGATTGATCGACCCAGATGCGGAGATCGACCCGCCATCGTCGCAACCGACAGGGCGTCGATAGGCCCGGCCGGTCGCGGATCGCTTTACTTGGCGTCGCCCGAAATCGCGTCGCCCGCCTTCTTGGCGGTATCGCCGACGCTCTTGGCGGCCGAGGTGACGGCCGCGTCCCGGCGGTTTTCCGCCCCGCCCCGGCTGAACAGATAGAAGCCGCCGACCAGCACCGCGATCAGCAGCACGATGGCGATCGCCATGCCGCCACCGCCGCCGCTGCGCCGTTCGATCACCGTGGTATGCGGCTGCTGGGTGCCGTAGGTTTCGGTAACACGTTCATCGGCCATGACATTCCCTCCTCTTGATTATGGAGGGGGCAACGCCATGACCGCCATACCGTTCCCGAAGCGACTGGAAGCGGATCAGAAGGGCAGCTTGAAGCCCGGCGGCAGCGACAGGCCGCTGGTCATCTTGGACATTTCGCTGCCCGAAGCGGCATCCGCCTTGGTCCGCGCGTCGTTGATCGCGGCGGCCAGCAAATCCTCCAGCATGCCCTTTTCCGACGGCTGCATCAGCGAATCGTCGATGGTGATGCCGATGATCCGCCCCTTGGCCGACGCCTTGACCTTCACCAGACCGCCGCCCGAGACGCCTTCGACCTCGATCGTGTCGAGATTGGCCTGCGCCTTTTCCAGTTCGTTCTGGACGTTCTGGGCCATCGCCAGGATTTCGTCGAGATTCTTCACATCATGCTCCGTTCACACTGCGTTTGCCGGGCCATTCCATCAATTCGGCCTCGGGGAAAGCCTCGCGGGCGGCGCGGACCATGTCCGACTCCCACGCGGCGGTCTTGATCGCTTCCTCGGCGGCGACCTGCTGCTCGTGCAGCGTCGGCTCACCGGGCACATCCTCCAGGGTGACGCGCCAGACCTGGCCCGTCGCCGTCTTCAGCGCCGCGATCAGCTCGCTCAGCGTATCCGCCGCGATCGGTCGCGATCCGCTGAACACCATCTCCGGCGGCGTATAACGCACCAGACGCGCCCCGTGGCGCAACCGCGCGGCAAGCGCCAGCTGCCCCATATCGTCCAGCCGGTCGATCATCGCGACAAAGCTGTCGGGCAGCTTGGGCGGCTCGGGTTCGGCGGGGGGAGGGGGCGGGGCCATGGCGGCGGGCGCGGGTGTGGGCGCGGCCTGTGGCACCGCCGCCGGAGCGCTGGGCGCGGAAACGCCGCCATCGCGAATCTGCCGCGCCAGCTCGCCCGGATCGGGGAGCGTCGAGGCATGGATCGCGCGCAGCAGCGCCATCTCCGCCGCCTCGATCGGCAGGGCGGCGCGGGCGACCTCGTCATGGCCCTTCAGGAACAGCTGCCACAGCCGGTGCAGCGCCGGGAAGCTGAGCGACCCCGCCCATTCCTCGCGCGCGGCGCGTTCCTCCAACGGCTGTGCGGCGTCATGCGGCGTGCCGACCTTGGTCAGGGTGATGCCGTGCACCGTCTCCAGCAGCGAACGCAGCACCGATTGCGGGTCGACGCCATAGTCATATTGCCTGCGCAGCGAGGCGAGCGCCCCCGCGCCGTCGCCGTTCAGCACCAGCCCCAGCAGGTCGCGCACCGCGCCGCGATCCGACAGGCCCAGCATCTCGCGGACCGCCGCCGCGGTCACGCCGCCGCCCTCCAGATCGGCATGAGCGATCGCCTGGTCGAGGATCGACAGGCCGTCGCGCGCCGAGCCTTCCGCCGCGCGCGCGACCAGCATCAGCGCCTCCTCCTCGGCGGTGACGCCTTCCTTCACGCAGATGTCGGCGAAATGCGCCGCCAGCTTGTCCGCCGTGATCCGCCGCAGGTCGAATCGCTGGCAACGCGACAGGACGGTGATCGGGACCTTGTTCACCTCGGTCGTGGCGAACAGGAACTTCACATGCGCGGGCGGCTCTTCCAGCGTCTTCAACAGCGCGTTGAAGGCGTTCTTGGAGAGCATATGGACTTCGTCGACGATGTAGATCTTGAAGCGCGCCGAGACGGCGGCATAGCGCGACGCCTCGATGATCTCGCGCACGTCGTCCACGCCGGTATGGCTGGCGGCGTCCATCTCGATCACGTCGATATGGCGGCCCTCGGCGATGGCGCGGCATGGCTCGCACACGCCGCAAGGGCTGATCGTCGGGCCGCCGGTGCCGTCGGGACCGACGCAGTTCAGCGCCTTGGCGATCAGTCGCGCGGTGGACGTCTTGCCCACCCCGCGCACGCCGGTCATCAGGAACGCATGGGCCAGCCGGTCGCGCTTGATCGCATTGCCCAGCGTCTGGACCATCGCGTCCTGCCCGATCAGCGCGTCGAAGGTCTGCGGCCGGTATTTGCGCGCGAGGACGCGATACGCCTCCGCTTTGGCGGGCTGGGGCGGTTCGCCCAGGTCGAACGAATCAGCCATGCCGGGTCTGGGTGGTCGGGATAGGGGAAAGCATCGCCGACCAACATAGGCGCTCGGGCGCGCGGCGTCAGGTATATTCGTGTAGAATGCGACACGCTCTCCGTCATCCCAGCGAAAGCTGGGATCTTTCGCGCGGGTGGTCCACGGCAAAACGCCCCAGCCTGCGCTGGGGCGACGCTGCGTCGCGCGGTTCCGAAATGCTGGAAAGGTGGGAGCCGGGACGACCCGCAGCGAAATCGTTGCGGCTGCTTCCGTCAGGACCTGACCGGGTTGGCGATGACTACGTCCGCCCGACTCCCGCCGCGCATATGGCGAAACGAAGCCGGGGGATCAAGCCCTTATCCCACCGGCCCCGTTCGTCATGTCAGAGGGTCAGCGACGGAAGCACTGACGCTGCGGCCCATCCCAGGTGCGGACCCAGCGGCACACGACGCGCGGGCGTCCGTAACCGCGCCAGCCCGGACCCCGATCCCAGCTGTTGCCGCGATGCCAGCCGGGTCCACGGTCCCAGCCCGGACCACGGTTCCAGCCGGGGCCGCGATCATGCCAGCCCGGCCCACGGTCCCAGCCCGGTCCACGCCCCGGTCCCGGACCCCAGCGGTCGTGGGGCCCATGCGGTGCGGCGGCGGCAGGCGCGGCGGCGGCGATACCCGAAACGGCGATCAGGCCGGCGCCCAAGACAGCAAGAAGTTTCATAACGCTTTACTCCCGGTAGGCCCGCCCTTCGGCGAGCATGGGAGGATATTGCCGAATCGGCGATGATTGCGTGCTGAACCAGTTGGTTATCGCAGGTTCAGGGAAGCCGCGCGGTCAGTCCGTCGAGTTCGGGGGTCAGAAAGACCTGACAGGCCAGGCGGCTGGACCGGGTCGCATCGGGCACCAGGTCGAGCATATCCTCTTCCTCCGCCAAGGGGGGCGCGATCCGGTCGAGATAGGCCGCATCGATCAGGACATGGCAGGTCGCGCACGCCATCTGTCCGCCGCAGGTGCCCTCCATCGGCTGGCCCGCCCGCTGCCCGGCGCGCAGCAGCGTCTCGCCGGGCATGGCCTGGATCGAAACCGCATCCCCCCGGCGATCGATAAAGGTCAGGCCGATCATGGCCGCTGCGCCCTGGCGGCGGCGTCGAGCCGGGCGATGGCGGCCGTCAGGTCCGCCTCGGTGGTATAGCGTCCGAAACCCAGCCGGATCGAGGATCGTGCCTGCGCATCGCCCAGGCCCAGCGCGCGGAGCACATGGCTGGTCCGCCCCGATCCGCTGGCGCAGGCGCTTCCCGCCGAAA
The DNA here is from genome assembly GCF_030818415.1 of Sphingomonas sp. SORGH_AS_0950. Lineage (NCBI taxonomy): Bacteria > Pseudomonadati > Pseudomonadota > Alphaproteobacteria > Sphingomonadales > Sphingomonadaceae > Sphingomonas > Sphingomonas sp. SORGH_AS_0950. The sequence goes on along the minus strand of NZ_JAUTAE010000001.1, from coordinate 1,404,404 downwards.
AGGCGATGTCGCGGCAATCGGACATCAATCGCGCGACATCCAGCCCCTCGCGCCGGACGTTCAGATTGCCGCGATAGCGCCGGTCGGTCGACCCGTTGATCGTCCAGTCCGGCCCCAGCTGCGCGATCGCCAGCGCCCATAGCCGCTCGACATGCGCCATGTCCTCCTCGGCACGCGCCGCCATCAGCTTCGCCGCCACGCCGAACCCGGCGCACAAAGCGGGGCTGAGCGTGCCCGAGCGGCCGCCCTCCTGATCGCCGCCATGGAGCAGCGCGGGCAGGGTGATGCCGTCCCTGATCCACAGCGCGCCGATGCCCTTGGGCCCATGAATCTTGTGCGCCGACAGCGCGATCAGATCGACGCCGTCGGGAATGGCGATCCGGCCATAGCCCTGCACCGCATCGCACAGCATCCAGGCGCCGACGCGACGCGCCTCCTCAGCCAGCGCGGCGATGGGCTGGACGGTGCCGATCTCGTTGTTGACCAGCATCGCCGCGACCAGTCCGACGCCCGGTGCGACGGACGCGGGCGCGACCAGCCCCTTGTCATCGACCGGCAGGATGGTCAGGTCACGCCCCGTCGCATGCGCGGTGTCGAGCACGGCGGCATGTTCGATCGCGGTCGTGACGATGCCGCCGCTCGCGCCCTTGATCGCCCAGTTCAGCGCCTCGGTCGCGCCGCTGGTGAACACCACCCGCCCGCCCGGTGGCAGCAGCGCCGCCACCTGGTCGCGCGCGACCTCGACGGCGGCGCGCGCCTGTCGCCCGGCGCGGTGGGGGGAATGGGGATTGGCATGGCCCTGCTCCAGCCAGGGGAGCATCGCCTTCAGCGCCTCGGGCGCGAGCGGGGTCGTCGCCTGATAGTCGAGATAGATCATGCGACGCGCGTCCCCCGCGCGATGGCGCGCCAGGCGGTGACGAAGCGGTCGACATGCTCGCGCGTCGTGGAGCGGCCGAAGCTGACCCGCACCACCTCGCGCCCCGCCTCCTCGCTCCAGCCGAGCGCGGACAGGACATGGCTGGGCTTCAGGCTGCCGCTGGCGCAGGCGCTGCCCGCCGAGACCGAGATATGCGCGAGGTCGAACTGGATCAGCTGCGCCGCCGACGGCTTGCCCGGCATGTGATAGCTGGCGATGGCCGGGTGGCGACGGCTGGCATCCGCGACCACGGTCCCGCCCGAGCGCCGGATCGCATCGTCGCAATAGGCGCGAAGCGCATTGTGGTCGGGCTCCGGCTCCGCGAGCGCCGCCGCATAGCCCAGCACGCCGGGCATATTCTCGGTGCCGGGGCGATAGCCGCGCTCCTGCCCACCGGTCGGGGCCAGCACCGCCAGGTTGCGGACCAGCAGCGCGCCGATGCCGGGCGGCCCGCCGCGCTTGTGCGCCGACAGCGCGACGAGGTCGGCATGGTCGATCACCGCGCGGTCCGCGCCCGCCGGCATCTGCGCGGCGTCGACCAGCAGGATGTGCCCGGCGGCGTGGATCGCCTCGGCCAGTTCGGCGATCGGCTGGCGCACGCCGGTCTCGCTATTGGCCCATTGCACCGTCACGACCGCGCGCGGACCGCTGAGGTCAGGCAGGCGCAGCACGCCGTCCGGCCCGACCGGCATGACCACGGCATCCGGGGCGGCGCGCAGCACCGCGTCATGGTCAATCGCGCCGACGAAGCGCCGCTCCGCCATCGACCGGGTCAGCGCGATCGACAGCGACTCGCTGGCTCCGCTGGTGAACAGGATCTCATGCTCCCAGCCCAACGCCCGCGCGATGGCCGAGCGGGCATCCTCCAGCAGCCTTTTGGCCGCGCGCCCCTCCGCATGGGGGGAGGAGGGGTTGGCCCAGGCCGCGCATCCCTGTGCCAGCGCCGCACGCGCGGCATCGGTCATCGGGGTGGTGGCGGCATGATCGAGGTAAAGACGGGACAGGGTTCGTTCCCTAGCTGGAATGATCGAACAATTGCGAAAAGGGCCTTGTCACCTATATAGCGCAACGTTCCCGGCGCTCCACCAGCGCGATCCAGATCGGCGAGTTTTGATGCCCGAAGTCATTTTCCCCGGCCCCGAAGGCCGCCTCGAAGGCCGTTTCGCTCCCGCTCCGCGTCCGCGCGCGCCCGTCGCCATGATCCTGCACCCGCATCCCAATGCGGGCGGCACGATGAACAACCGGATCGTGCAGGAACTCTACAAGACCTTCCAGCGGCGCGGCTTCGCCACGCTGCGCTTCAACTTCCGCGGCGTGGGCAAGAGCCAGGGCACGTTCGACAACGGCATCGGCGAGCTGTCCGACGCCGCCTCGGCGCTCGACTGGGTGCAGAGCTTCCACCCCGAAGCCTCGACCACGTGGATCGCGGGCGTCAGCTTCGGCGCGTGGATCGGGATGCAGCTGCTGATGCGCCGCCCGGAGATTCGCGGCTTCATCTCGGTGGCGCCCCCCGCCAACATGTACGACTTCACCTTCCTGGCACCGTGCCCCTCCTCGGGCATCATCATCCAGGGCGAGGCCGACGAGGTCGCGACCCCGGCGGCGACCCAGAAGCTGGTCGACAAGCTGCGCACCCAGAAGCACATCACCATCCATCACGACACCATTCCCAAGGCGAACCATTTCTTCGAGCATGAAATGCCCGAGCTGATGGGATCGGTGGACCGGTATCTAGACATGCGGCTGGACCCGAACTCGCCGATCCGGTGATTGTGTCGGGTCGTTGAACGAAAGGGCCTCGGCGAAAGCCGGGGCCTTTTTCATGGCCGGGGCTCAGTCGGCCAGCGCCCGTTCGACGGCGGCGTGCGCGTGCAGCGCGGTCGTGTCGAACACCGGCACGGGACTGTCCTGCGCGCCGATCAGGAGCATGATCTCGGTACAGCCCAGGATGACGGCCTCGGCTCCGGCCTCGACCAGACGGCGGATGACCGCGCGATAGCGGTCGCGGGAGGTGTCGAGGATGCGACCCGCGACCAGCTCCTCATAGATGATGCGGTGAACCTCGGCGCGGTCGGCGGCCTCGGGGATGACGACGTCGAGCCCGTGACGCTCCGCTAGCCGCCCCTTGTAGAAATCCTGCTCCATCGTGAAGGCGGTGCCGAGCAGCCCGACGGTCCGCAGCCCTGCGGCCTTGATCCGCTCCGCCGTGGGGTCGGCGATATGCACGAGCGGGGTCGTCACCGCCGCCTCGATGGCCGGTGCCGTGCGGTGCATGGTGTTGGTGCAGATCAGCAGCAGTTCGGCGCCGCCTGCCTCCAGCGTCCGCGCGGCCTCGGTCATCCGGGCGGTCAGGCCGTCCCAGTCGCCCTTGTGTTGAAGCGCCTCGATCTCGGCGAAATTGAACGACCAGAGCAGGCAGGAGGCCGAGGCGGTCGGGCCGAGCCGATCGCGAACCCCTTGATTGATGATGCGATAATATTCGGCCGAGCTTTCCCAGCTCATGCCGCCGATCAATCCTATCGTCCGCATCCTGCCCCCTATCCCGCCAATGCCCGGTCGGGGATGATGGGGGAAGCGGGCGGAATTGCCTAGGGCGCGACCGAAAGAACGCCCCGTGCCGCCGCCACGCCCGTTTCATAGGCCCCATGCGCGGTGGAGAAGTCCTCGCGCGAACAGGCCTCGCCCGCAAAGAAGAGGCGCCCGTCGACCGGCTCGGCCAGTCTGCCCCGCGCATCGGCATGGCCGACCCTGGCATGGCTGTAGCTGCCGCCGATCAGCGGCACATGTCGCCACCGGGTCGCGCCCATCGGCGTGAAGCGCCGCCGCCAGTCGCTGCCCAGCAGGGCCACCAGTTCGTCGATCGCGAAGGCCGCCGCCGCGCCGTCTTCCTCCAGCGCCTCGGCGCAGGGGCCGCCGAAGAAGCTCTCGATGATCGGCCAGCCAAAGGGGGATAGCCGGTGGCTGGCGGTGCACCGCGCGTGCGGATTGCCGGTCAGATGCGCATGGGCGGGCCAGGGCAGGGGCCCTTCGACCGACAGGAAGACCTTGTCGGCGATTCCGAGCGGCAGCGCGGCGGCGGCCTCCTGCTTGGCGGGGAGGGGCGGATCGAAGGTCAATTTGCTTTCCGCCAAGACCGGGGTGGGGACGGCCACGATAACGTGATCCGCCTCGATGGTCCCGGCCGAGGTTTGGATACGGATCGTCTGGCCGCGATGGTCGATCCGCGTCGCGGTGACGCCGGTCCGCACCGGCACATTCGCCGCATGATGCACGACGACCGTGCCATAGCCCTCGACCACCGCCCAATTGTCGTCGGTCGCGGCATTCTCATAGGCCGCCCAGTCGTGCAGCGACACTTCGGCCAGCGAGGCGCCATTGGCATAGCCCGAGATCGCGTCGATCATCGGCCGCCAGGGATCGTCATCGCCCACGAACTCGGACAGCGGACGATCCGGCCCGTCGAGCGCGGCCATCGCCGCCTCCTCGAACCGGGCATAGGCCTCGCCCGAGGCGCGTTTCCGGTCAGGGGGAAAGCCCAGCTCGTTCCACTGGACCTGCCAGTTGGGCGAGCGGCGGTCGATGGTGAAGCTCGCCTGCTCGGCGATGGCAGTCCAGGGATTGCGCCCCGCCGAATGGAGCCAGCCACAGCCATGATCGACCACATGACCGGTCGGCATTCGCACGCTCTGCGCCCGCCCGCCCAGCCGTTCCGCCGCCTCGATCAGCAGGACGTCCCGCCCCGTATCGTGCAGCGTCCGCGCCGCCGCGATCCCGGCCGCGCCGCCGCCGATGACGACGGTGCGGCCGGACATGGTCAGGCCGCCGCCAGCAGCCGCTTCTCACCGGCGATGCGCATCATCGCCTTTTGCAGCTTCTCGAAGGCGCGCACCTCGATCTGGCGGACGCGCTCGCGACTGACGCCGTAAACCTGGCTCAGTTCCTCGAGCGTCTTGGGATCGTCGGTCAGGCGACGCTCGGTCAGGATGTGCTTCTCGCGGTCGTTCAGGTCGTCCATCGCGCTGACCAGCATGTCGTGGCGGACATCCGCCTCCTGCTGCTCGGCGACGACCGAGTCCTGGAGCGGCGCGTCATCGGCCAGCCAGTCCTGCCACTGGCCCTCGCCATCCTCGCGCATCGAGACGTTGAGCGAGGTGTCGCCCCCCATCGCCATGCGGCGGTTCATGCTGATGACCTCGTCCTCGTTGACGCCCAGATCGGTGGCGATCTTGGTAACGTCCTCGGGCCGCAGGTCGCCGTCCTCGAACGCGTCGAGCTTCGACTTCATCCGGCGCAGGTTGAAGAACAGCTTCTTCTGCGCCGCCGTGGTGCCCATCTTCACGAGGCTCCACGAACGCAGGATATATTCCTGGATCGAGGCGCGGATCCACCACATCGCATAGGTGGCCAGGCGGAAACCGCGATCGGGCTCGAACTTCTTCACGCCCTGCATCAGGCCGATATTGCCCTCCGAGATCAGCTCGGAGGTCGGCAGGCCATAGCCGCGATAGCCCATCGCGATCTTCGCCACGAGACGCAGGTGCGAGGTGACGAGCTGCGCCGCCGCCTCCGGGTCGCCATGCTCCTGGAAGCGTTTGGCGAGCATATATTCCTGCTCCGGGGCAAGGATCGGGAATTTCTTGATCTCGGCCAGATAGCGGTTGAGCGACTGCTCCCCGCCGAGCGCAGGAATCGTCGCCGGGACGTTGCTGCCTTTTGCCATGATCCTTATCTCCCTTTCTGGAGCGTCATTCCGTTTCGCCCCGTCGTCGGGCGCGAGGCGGTCTTCTGCTATACGTGAAGCCGACTGAACAGTTCCTGCATGTCCGGTGGCATCGGGCTCTCAAACGCCAAAGCGTGGCCGCTTATGGGATGAATGAAACCCAGATGCGCCGCATGCAGGGCTTGGCGCCGGAAATCGAGTTCATCGAGCAGGGCTTTTTGAGCACCCTTTGTTCTACCATAAACCGGGTCGCCCAGCAAGGCGTGGCCGAGCGACTGCATATGCACGCGGACCTGGTGCGTCCGCCCCGTCTCCAGGCGGCATTCGACCAGCGCGGCGTTGTTGAGCTTTTCGATGGTGCGGTAATGAGTCACAGCGCGCTTGCCGCCCGGCACGATCGCCACCTTCTTGCGGTTCTGCGGGCTGCGCGCGAGGGGCGCGTCCACGCTGCCGTCGGCGGGGCGCGGAATGCCCCCGGTGATCGCGCGGTAACGGCGGTCGATCGAGTGCGCCGCGAACTGCTTGGCCAGCCCCTCATGCGTGCGGTCGGTCTTGGCCGCGACCATCAGGCCGGAGGTGTCCTTGTCGATCCGGTGGACGATGCCGGGCCGCGCCACGCCGCCAATCCCCGACAGCGATCCGCCGCAATGATGGAGCAGCGCATTGACCAGTGTCCCGTCCAGATTGCCCGCCGCCGGATGCACGACCAGCCCGGCGGGCTTGTCGATGACGATCAGATGCTCGTCTTCGTACGCGATGACGAGTGGGATATTCTGCGCCTCGTTATGCGCAGGGGTGGGGGCGGGGACGGCGACCTGGAACAGATCTCCCGCCGCCGCCCGCTTGGCGGGGTCGCGCGCCATCACGCCGTCGCGCGTCACCGCGCCGCTGGCGATCAGCACCTTCAGCCGTTCGCGCGACAGGGTCGGCACCGCATCGGCCAGCGCACGGTCCAACCGCCAGCCATCCGCTGTGGGCGCGATCCGCGCATCGATGATGGAAACCCCCCGGTCCATGGCCTAGTAAATTGGGCATGACCGTAACGATTTCAAGCGATACGCTGGACTTCCTGTTGATAACCGCCGCCGCTTCGCCCGATCGGGAGGTTTGCGGGCTGCTGCTGGGACAGGGGGATCGCATCGATCGGGTCGTGCCCTGTACCAATGTCGCGGCCGAGCCCTGGCATCGGTTCGAGATCGATCCGGCCGCATTGATCGCGGCGCACCGCGCGGCGCGGGGCGGCGGGGCGGCGGTGATCGGCCATTATCACTCGCACCCGACCGGGCTGGCCGAACCGTCGCCGCGCGACGCCGCCGATGCCGCGCCCGACGGCAGTATCTGGCTGATCTCGGGGGGCGGACGGGTCACCGCCTGGCGCGCGGTCGCGGCGGGTGAGCGCCATGGCCGGTTCGATCCGCTCGCACTTGCTTGCGCATAGCGAATGCCCACGTCACAAAGGGCCAGTTTGTCGAGGGATTTTTCATGACCGTCAGCCCGGTGGATTTCGCGAGCCTGTTGTGTTCGCGACTGTGCCACGATCTCCTGTCCCCGGTGGGGGCGCTCAATAACGGGCTGGAGCTGCTGGCCGACGAGACCGACCCCGCCATGCGCGAACGCTGCATGGAATTGCTGGCCGACAGCGCGCGCGCTTCGGCCAACAAGCTGAAATTCTTCCGCCTGGCCTTTGGCGCGGGCGGCGGCTTTGCCGACCGGGTCGACATGGGCGAAGCGAAGGCGGCGATCGAAGGGCTGCTGGTCGACAATCGCCGCACGACGCTGGGCTGGCTGGTCGAGCAGCCCAGCCTCCCCAAGCCTGCGGTGCGCATCCTGATGAACCTGACGCTGATCGCGGCCGAGGCGCTGGCGCGCGGCGGCACGATCGACATCGGGGCCGAGGCGGGGCGCGAGGCGATCGAGATCGCGATCCGGATTGAGGGGCCGCGCATCCTGCTCGACCCCGAAATCCGCCGCACGCTGATGGAGGGGCAGGGGACCGAGCCGCTCGGCTCGCGCACCGCGCCCGCATTCCTGGTCCATACGCTGACCCATGAACATGGCGGCATGACGCTGGTCCATGAGCCCGCGCCCAGCACGATGATCCTGGGGGCGGCCATCCGCGCGGGGTAAACGCCCTTTTAATCTTGTGGCGGCAAGAGGGAGCGGAAAGGACGCGCCCTCGGGGATTTATGGACGATCTGCTGCAGGAATTCATCGCCGAGACGCGCGAGACGCTGGAGGCGCTGTCCGGCGAGATCGTGGCCTGGGAAGCGGCGCCCGCCGACCGGGCGCGGCTCGATGCGATCTTCCGCTTCGTCCATACCGTCAAGGGAAGCTGCGGCTTTCTGGACCTGCCGCGCCTTGCCCGGCTCAGCCATGCCGCCGAGGACGTGCTGGCGGCGGCGCGCGACGGCAGCCGGACGCCCGATACCGCGCTGGTCGATGCGGTGCTGGGGATCGTCGACCGGATCGGCGCGGTGGTCGAGGCGATCGCGACGGGGACCGGGCTGGACGATTCGGACGACGACGCGCTGATCGCCGCGCTGACCCGGACGGAAACCGCGTCCGTCGCCCCCGTCGCCAAGGTGGCGGTGCCGAGCCGCGCCGCACCGCGCAGCATCCGCCTGAACGTCGACCTGCTCGACCGGATGATGAGCGGCATGTCCGACATGGTGCTGGCGCGCAACGAACTCGCGCGGCGGCTTCGCGACTCCGTGCTCGACCCGCGGGTCGAGGCGGCGCTCGACCGGCTGTCGCTGACCGTCGCCGACATGCGCGACACGGTGACGCGGACGCGGATGCAGAAGGTCGACGGGCTGTTCTCCGCCCTGCCGCGCATGGTCCGCGACACCGCCGCCGAACTGGGCAAGGCGGTGGCGCTGCGCATCGAGGGGTCGGATGTCGACCTCGACCGCGAGATGATCGAGATGATGCGCGACCCGCTGGTCCACATCATCCGCAACGCGATCGACCATGGCATCGAGACCCCGGCCGAGCGTCGCCGGCTGGGCAAGCCGGCGACCGGGCAGATCTGCGTCGCCGCGCGCCAGTCGGGCAATCAGATCCTGATCGAGATCGAGGATGACGGCGCCGGGATCGACGTCGCACGCATCGCCGCCAAGGCGGTTGCGAGCGGCGTCCATAGCGCGGGCGAGGTCGCCGCGATGACCGCCGCCGACAAGCAGAAGCTGGTCTTCGAGCCGGGCCTGTCCAGCCGCGACACGGTGTCGACCATGTCGGGGCGCGGGGTCGGCATGGACGTGGTCCGCGCCAATATCGAGCATGTCGGCGGCCGCGTCGCGCTGGACAACCGGCCGGGCCGGGGGCTGGCGATCACCATCCAGGTGCCGCTGACCCTGTCGATCATGTCGACCATCGTCGTCGCGGTCGGCGATCAGCGTTTCGCCATCGCGCGCCAGTCGATCGAGGAGATCGTCAAGATTCGCGGCGATCAGGTCCGCATCGATCCGGTCGGCGCGGTCGAGGTCGCGACGGTGCGCGGACGGCGTCTGCCGATGCTGCCGCTGGGCCGCTTCCTGGGCGTCGGCCCCGCCGAGCCCATGACGCTGGTCATCATATCGACCCGCGACGGCGACTATGCGCTGGGGGTGGACGATGTGCTGGATACCGAGGAGGTGGTGGTCAAGCCCGCCGCCCCGGCGGTGATGGGCAGCGGCCTTTATGCCGGGCAGACGCTGCCCGACAGCGGCCTGCCGATGCTGCTGCTCGACGGCGGCGGGCTGGCGCAGGCGGCCGGGCTCCGTTTTCATCGCGAGGTCATCGCGGCGAGCGAGGACGATGCCGACGAAGCGGCGATCCCGGCGCTGTTGTTCGACGATCTGGATGGCTGCCGCCGCGCCATGCCGCTGGGCGCGATCGACCGGGTCGAAAAGGCGGAGGCGGCGGCGGTCCATCATTCGGGCGGCCGCGTCCGGCTGGTGGTGGGCGAGACGACGATGCCGCTGCACCATGTCGATGCCCGGGCGCTCGACCGCGCGACCGTCGGGGGCGAGATCGAGGTGCTGCGCCTGACCGATGGCGAGGCCGAATGCGCCTATGCGATCGCCGCCGCGCTGGAGATCATTCAGCTGCCCGCCGACATCGCCCCGTCGCCCGGGGACGGCACGGTGCTGGGCGTCGCGGTGTGGCAGGGCGAGCCGATCGAGATCCTCGACCCGCTGGCGCTGTTCGGCGGTACGGCGAGCGGGGTGGGCGACCATGGCCCGCTCCTCTGCCTGCTCGACGGCGCGGGGGCGGCCTGGATGGACCGTTTCCTGCGCCCGGTGCTGGAGGCCAATGGCTATCGCTGTGCGGTGCAGGCGGCGGACAACGAGGTTCCCGCGGTCCGCCTGATGATGGAGGACGAGCCCTTGCCCGAGGATGCCTCGGGCGCGCCGGTGGTGCGACTGCGGCGCGAGCGCGATGCGGCGTCCGATGCCGACAGCGTCTATCGCTATGACCGCCCCGCGCTGATCGCCGCGCTGGCCAGCCATGCGCGTCGGGGAGGCCGCTGATGCCGCTGTTCCTGATCGCCCGCATCGCCGACCAGGGCGTGGTGTTCGATGCCGACCAAGTCGACTCGGTGGTCGATATCGGCGAGGTCGTGGCGGTGCCGCGTGCCGAGCCGTCGGTGCGCGGGCTGACCGCGCTGCGCAGCCGTGTCATCACCGTGGTCGACACCCGGCTGGCGCTGGGGCTGGAGCCGACCGCCGACCATATCCGCCGCGCGGTCATCACCCGGCAGGACGGCCATTATTACGCCATGCTGGTCGATGCGCTGGACGATATCGAGACGTTCGAGACGCGCCCGATGCCGCATGCGCCGCCGCATGAGGGACGCTGGTCGCGCGCGGCGGGCGGCATGGTGGTGCGCGACGGCGAGCCGCTGCTGGTGCTCGACCTGGCCCGGCTGGTCCCGCCGCCCGCGGCGGCGGCCGCCTGAGCCATTAACCCGGCTCTTACTTTCGCAGGGTTAGATGGCCTTCGGGATCCCGCTGGGGTCTTTGCTGTAACAAGGCGTGCCCCATGAAAACCTGTCTCGTCGTCGATGACTCCAAGGTGATCCGCAAGGTCGCCCGACATATATTGGAGACGCTGGACCTTCAGGTGCGCGAGGCGGGCGACGGGCGCGAGGCGCTGGACGCGTGCCTGGAATCGGTGCCCGACGTCGTCCTGCTCGACTGGAACATGCCGGTGATGAGCGGGATGGATTTCCTGCGCGCGCTGCGCGAGGCCAATCTGGACCGGCGGCCGCGCATCGTGTTCTGCACCACCGAAAACGGCATGGCGCATATCCGCGCGGCGATCGATGCCGGGGCGGACGAATATATCATGAAGCCGTTCGACCGCGACACGCTGGAGAGCAAGCTCCAGCTGGTCGGCGTCATCTGAGCCCCGCCGACCGGCCGCCCATGCGCAGCGCCATGGCGTCTTTCCTCCAACCCGATATCGCGCCGCGACCGGCCAGCCGCATCCTGATCGTCGACGATTCGGCGGTCGCGCGCGCGCTGATTGCCGGGCAGATCGCCGGGCATGACCGCTTCGTGCTCGCGGGGCAGTCGACCCATGTCGAAGGCGCGCTGACCTTTCTTGCCCAGAACCGGGTCGACATCATCCTGCTGGATGTCGAGATGCCCGGACAGGACGGCATCTCCGCCCTGCCGCGCATGCTGGCGGCGGGGCGTGGCGCGCGGATCATCATCGTCTCGGCCTCCACGCCCCAGGGCGGCGCGGCGACGGTGCAGGCGCTGGCGCACGGCGCGGCCGACACGCTGGTCAAGCCGCTGCCCCAGAGGCTGGCCGAGTTCGGCGAGATCCTGCGGCACAAGCTGGATGCGCTGGCCGGGACCGGGGCCGGAGCCGGGGCGGGGGAGGGCGACGCATCGTCGCCGCCCGCTGCCACAGCGCCGATCGCCCCGGCTCCGACACGGGGTACGGCGCTGCCCGAGATGATCGGGATCGGGGCGTCGACGGGCGGCATTCACGCGCTGGCCAAGCTGCTGGAACGGGTGCCCGCCAGCATGTCGGTGCCGATCGTCGTCACCCAGCACCTGCCCGCGTCCTTCATGTCCTATTTCGCCGCGCAGCTGGCGGCGGTGGCGCGTCGGCCCTGCGACATTGCCGAGGACCGGATGCGGTTGCGGCCGGGCCGGATCCTGATCGCGCCGGGCGATGCGCATGTCACCTTTGTCGGGCTGCCCGACGGCGGCGCGTCGATCCGGCTGAAGCATGACCGGGCGAGCAGCGGTTGCCTGCCATCGGTCGACCCGATGTTCGCCTCGATGGCGGAGCTGTGGGGCAGCCGGGCCTGGGGCATCGTGCTGACGGGCATGGGGCGTGACGGGATGGAGGGCGCGCGGATGTTGAAGGCGGCGGGGGGAAGGATCATCGCACAGGATCAGGCCAGTTCGGTCGTCTGGGGCATGCCCGGCGCGATCGTGCGCCGCCACCTGGCCGATCAGGTCCTGCCGCCTGAGGCGATAGGCGCGATGCTGGCTGCGGGCGCGGCCAAGGCAGCGCAGCCATGATGGCGTCCGTGCCCCACAGCCCCCGCGCGATGCCGATCCGCTCCAACCCCGCTGCCGAGCCCGCCTCCCGCCAGGCGCTGACCGTCCTGGCCGCGCTGCTCGAGGCGCGCACCGGGCAGCAGATCGTCAGCCACCGTTCGACCCGCGTGGACACCGTATTGCTGCCGCTGATGCGCGAACGGCGGCTGGAGACGCTGGACCAGCTGGTCCTCGCGCTGCTCGACGGGCGCGATCCGCATCTGGCGGGCCGTGTGGTCGATGCGCTGATCAATTGCGAGACGTCCTTCTTCCGCGACCAGCATGTCTTCGACCAGATCGTCGAGATCGTCGCCGAGGTGGAGCGCAGCGGCCGCCGCGCGCGGATCTGGAGTGCGGGCTGTTCGACCGGGCAGGAGCCCCTGTCGCTGGCGATGATCTTTGCCGAGCGTCAGCAGGTGAGCGGGGCGGCGATGCCCGAGATCGTCGCCACCGATGTCTGCGAGGCGGCGCTCGCCCGGGCGCGCAGCGGCTGCTACACCCAGTTCGAGGTGCAGCGCGGGCTGCCGATCCGGCATCTCGTCCGCTGGTTCGAAGGGCGGCCCAACAATGAATTCGCCGCGCGGCCCGACCTGCTGCGCCATATCGCCTTTCGCCACATGAACCTGGTGCTCGACCCGCCGCCGGGCGGCGCCTTCGATCTGGTGCTGTGCCGCAACGTCATGCTGTATTTCTCGCCCGACCCCAAGCGGCGCGCCTTCCAGACGCTGGCCGCCGCGATGCGGCCCTCGGGCGGACTGATCCTGGGCGCGGGCGAGACGGTGATCGGCCAGACCGACCTGTTCCAGCTCAATCCGGCCGGGCGCGGCGTTTACGAGAAATGCGATCCCGACGATCCCATAAGGAGCCTATGAAGTCATATCCTTGATGCTCCGATGCCGCTAACAGGGGCGGCCCAGCGGGGTTGTTCAGGAGGTTGCATGACGATCGTCGATACGCCGTCACCCAATTTCGACGCGCGTCAACTGCCCGTAACGATGATCGTGTTGCACTATACCGGGATGCAGGACGCGGAATCGGCGATCGCCCGGCTGCGCGATCCGGAGGCCAAGGTGTCGTGCCATTATCTGGTGGCCGAGGACGGCACGGTGATGCGCATGGTCGACGAGGACAAGCGCGCCTGGCATGCGGGGCGGTCGCACTGGCGCGCGATCGAGGACGTCAATTCGGCGAGCATCGGGATCGAGATCGTCAATCCCGGCCATGACTGGGGCTATCGGCCCTTTCCCGACGAACAGATCGCGGCGGTGATGGAACTGGTCGCCGACATCCAGCGCCGCCACGGCATCACGCGCGGCAACATCGTCGGTCATTCGGATATCGCGCCTGCCCGCAAGCGCGATCCCGGCGAGCTGTTCCCCTGGGGCGCGCTGGCCCGGCGGCGGCTGGCGCTGCCGCGTCCGACCAAGAACCTGATGGACCCGATGTGGACCGAGGCGGGCTTCTGCCTGGCGCTGGAGCGGTTCGGCTATGACGTGACCGACCGGATGGCGGCGATCATGGCCTTCCAGCGGCGCTTCCGCCCCGAGCTGATCGACGGCGAGATCGATGCGGAGTGCCGGATGATCCTGCTCGCGCTGCTGCTGCCCAGGCCGCAGGGGGACGATTGAGTCCCTTGGGCTTCGACTACGCTCAGCCTGAACGGCTCTTTGGATGAATACATAGCGCCGTTCAGCCTGAGCGAAGTCGAAGGCCACGCCCCGCCGCCACCCACAAACCCCTTGCCCTCCCGCCCATTCCCGCTACACGCACCCCCAGTCAGAGGGCCGGGCGGCCGCGGCCTCGGGAAACCGGGGGCGAGGAAAGTCCGGGCTCCACGGAACGACGGTGCCGGGTAACGCCCGGCGGGGGTGACCCCAGGGACAGTGCCACAGAGAGCAGACGGCCACGGCTTCGGCCAGGTCAGGGTGAAAGGGTGCGGTAAAAGCGCACCGCGGGTCCGGTAACGGAAACGGCATGGCAAACCCCACCGGGAGCAAGACCGAATAGGGACGGCATGGCGCCTTCGGGCGTCGGGGTGTGTTCCCACCCGCCGTCCGGGTTGGTTGCTTGAGGCGATGTGCAAGCATCGTCCTAGAAGAATGGTCGCCCATCCGGCTTTGCCGGTGGACAGAACCCGGCTTACAGGCCCTCTGGCTGATCCTCGCGAACGGGCCCCGATCAGGAGCCCAGCGTGCTCGAATTGATGATGATATTCTTGCCCTGCGATTTGGCCGTGGGCGTGCCCTTGGCGATCAGGTCGACGACCTGGTCGGGGCGGGGCAGGGCGTTGAACGAGGGATAGCTGCTCGCGCTGGCGTCGACATCGTTCAGCCGCACCGTATACGACTTGGTCTTGCGCTTTTCGATCTGGCTCATCAGGTCGGGAAAGACATCAACCGTCCGTCCGGCATCGGCAAGCGCGATCATATAGCCGTCGCTGTCTTCCCCCTCCCGACGATAGACCCCGAACATGGTCGTCGCGACGCCGTCGCGGCACAGCGGGGCGGCCGGCGTGACGGGTTCGGCCTTGGGGTTCGCCTTGTCCTTTTCGGCCTGATCCATGGCGGCCGCGTTCATCAGGAGGGTGAACAGCGGATTGGAACTGCTCGACTTTTCCAGCTTGGCCTTGGGCAGATGCGCGAAGTCGGTCTGCGTCGCGCAGGCGGCGACCGGCGCCGCAGGGCCCGGATAGGCGGGGGTGGTCGCGATGGCGGGCTTCAGCGCGGCGATCATCTCGTCCATCCTGGCGTCAAGCGCGTTGGCGGTCAGCTTCTCGGCGGTCAGGCGCACGACCAGCAACCATTCGCCGATCGGCATGACCGCCAGAGAGGTGCTGCGATAGGGGCTGCTGAGCAGCGACCAGCTCTGGCGCAAGGCGACCGCCGGGCCCGAGCCACTCGGCGCGAAGGCGATCGGATCGGCGCTGGCGGGGGCGCCCTTGTCGAAATTCCGGCGCTCCTCGATCGCGATGCGCGAGCGGTCGAACCATAGCGGCACGCTGGGCACCGCCGGGTGGAACAGGAACAGCGTGGCGAAGACGCTCTTGTCCGGGCTTTCCAGCTTGACCGCAATGTCATGCTCGGTGGTGGTGGCGTCGGTGATCGCGACCCGGTTCAGCCCGGCAACGCTGGACCGGACGATCAGCCGCGTCTGGGCGTGCATCCAGCCCTTGTCGTCCGGAACCGCCAGATCGCGCGCCGAAGCCGTCCCCGCCACCATCGCCGCCGCCAGCGCTGCGCCATACCAGAACCGCATGTCATCCTCCCCCATGGATGAAGCGGAGGCTAGGCGCTCCCCGGACCGCGATCAAGCGTGGTCAGACCAGGACCTTGTCCGGCCGCTCCAGCCCGTCAAGATCGGTGTCGGCGTCGATCTCCAGCAGGGTTTTGATATGCCCGTCGCGAATGTCATAGACCCAGCCGTGCAGCCACAGTTCGCGCTTCTCGGCAAAGGCCTTCTGGATGGTGTCCAGCCGGGCGAGATGGCGCAGCTGCTCCATGACATTGACCTCGACCAGCCGGTTGACCTTGGCCGCCTCGTCGGGCTGGGCGTCGATTTCCTCGCGGTGGCGGTGGAGCACGTCGCGCGCATTGCCCAGCCATTGGTCGACCGGCCCCTCGGTGCCGCCCTTCAGCGTCGCCAGCACCCCGCCACAGCCATGATGGCCGCACAGGATGACATGGCGGACCTTCAGCACGTCGACCGCATATTGGACCACCGACAACAGGTTCAGGTCGTCGTCATGGACGAGGTTGGCGATGTTGCGGTGCAGGAACATGCCCCCCGGCGGGGTCATCGTCATCTGCTCGGGCGTCACCCGGCTGTCCGAACAGCCGATCCACAGGAAATCGGGCTTTTGCCCCACGGTCTGCCGCTGGAAGAAGTCGACCTTCTCCTCGAGCAGTTCGGTTGCCCAGGCCTTATTGGCGAGCAGCAGCTGCTTATATTCCCTCATGCGTAGCGCACTCCGGTCGATGGGGCCTTGATCAGCGGCGCGGTCCGCTCGGCGACGTCGCTGCGCACGATCACGGTGATCCCGCGATAATCGGCGCCCTTGATGAAGGCATTGATGATGTCGACATTGTCCAGGTCGACATAGGAGGTCGAGGACAGGTCGATCAGCAGATTGGCGCCGTCCGGCACCTTGGCCAGCGCCTTCTGCAACTCGTACTTATGGATGAAGTACAGGTTGCGCCGCGCGCGGATCAGGCAGTCGCCATCGTCATAGGCATAGGTCAGCGCCGGGCGGAAATTGCGCGCCACGACGAAGACGAAGCCGACGGTCAGGCCGATCAGGATCCCGATCAGCAGGTCGGTACGCAGGATCGCCAGGATGGTGACGATGAAGGGGATGAACTGGCTCCACCCCTGCTTGTACCGCTCGGTGAACAGCTTGGGCTTGCACAGCTTGTAGCCGGTGGCGATCAGCACGGCGGCGAGCGCGGCCAGCGGGATCAGGTTGAGCACCGCCGGGATCAGCGCGACCGAGATCAGCAGCCAGGTGGCGTGCAGCATCGTCGACAGCTTGCTCTCCGCGCCCGAATCGACATTGGCCGAGGACCGCACGATCACCGAGGTGACGGGCAGGCCGCCGAGCAGGCCCGAGACGATGTTGCCGCCGCCCTGCGCCATCAGCTCCCAGTTCTTGTCGGTGGTGCGACGGCGCGGATCGAGTTCGTCCACCGCCTTGACGCTGAGCAGCGATTCCAGGCTGGCGACGATCGCCAGCGTGATCGCGGTGGTCCACACCGCGCCCATGCCGATCGCCGAGAAGTCGGGCAGCTGGAACTGGCCGACAAATTCCGACGCGCTGCCGGCGACCGGCACGCGGACCAGATGACTGCCCGCCAGCTGCCAGTCGGGCCGCACCGCGCCCAGGATCATGTTGCCGACCACGCCGATTACCACCACGACCAGCGGACCGGGGAGCAGGCGAAGCGGGCCCTGCTTGGGCTTGGCATGATCCCACCAGAACAGGAAGGCCAGCGACACCGCGCCGATCAGCACCGCGCCGGGCGCGATGTCGCGGCTGACGCTGGACCACAGATCGGTGAAGGTGTTGCCGCCCGCGCGGCTGGCATATTCGAAGCTGCCCTCGAAATCGCCGTCATAGCCGATCGCATGGGGAATCTGCTTCAGGATCAGGATCAGGCCGATCGCCGCCAGCATGCCCGTAATGACCGAGGAGGGGACGAACTCGGCCAGCACGCCCGACCGCGTGAAGGAAAAGGCGAGCTGGAGGACGCCCGCCAGCACCACCGCCAGCAGGAAGACCTGGAAACTGGGCAGCCGCTCGATCGCCTCGAACACGATCACGGTCAGGCCTGCGGCGGGCCCCGCGACCGACAGCGGCGATTTGGACAGGAAGCCGACGACCAGCCCGCCGACGATCCCGGCGATCATCCCCGCGAAAGGCGGCGCGCCCGAGGCGACGGCGACGCCCAGGCATAGCGGCAGCGCGACGAGCGCCACCACGATCGAGGCCGGCACATCCGCTCTTGCGGTGGCCAGGAAGGAAGGACGCTCGGCCACGATCGCTCCGTGAAATAAGTGGGTGCAGCATATGCCCGATACGGACGTGAACATATGATGACGTTCATGTCATGAACGAGCCGTGGTCGGACGGTCAAGCATTTCGCACGGCGATTTTGGCCGTGCATGACGCAAAGCAGCACCACGATGCTTGCACCGCTGCGCAACTCGCCTAAATCGGCCGGGTGGCGCGATCTTCTACCCGATCCAACGACTGGGGCTTTCCTCGCTGGCGCAGCTATGGCGCGGCGCGGGAGGCCAAGCCCGTGCGAATCTGCGACCGGCATGGCTGCGACCAGCCGGGCAATTGCCCCGCGCCCAAATCGCCCAACAGCCCCGACCGCTGGTATTTCTGCGAGGCGCATGCCGCCGAGTATAATCGCGGCTGGGACTATTTTCAGGGGCTGAGCGCCGAGGAGGCCGCCGCGCGAGAGGCGTCCGAACGGCGGACCAGCGCGGGCTATGCCCAGTCCAAGCATCAGGCCTGGGCCGGGCCGGGCGACGGCACCCGCTCGCGCGACGAGATGCGCGCGCTGGAGGCGCTGGGGCTGGAGGCGGATGCCGAGTTCGACCTGATCCGCGCGACCTGGCGGGGGCTGGCCAAGGCCAACCATCCCGACATCCGGCCCAACGATCCCGACGCGGCCAAGAAATTCCAGCAGGTCCAGGCCGCCTATGAGGTCCTGCGCGCCGCCGAGGAGCGGCGGAGCTGGAAGCCCGAATGATCCGCCGCGCCAAGGCGGATTGGGAAGCGACGGTCCTGATCTGCGGCAAATGCTCGAAGAAGGTCGGCGGTGGCTTCGGCCCCAAGGGCAAGACCCCGCTGGCCAAGGCGCTGCGGCGGATCTTCGGCAAGGGGCGCAAGGCCTCGGTCGGGGTGATCGAGACCAAGTGCCTGGGGCTGTGTCCGAAGAATGCGGTGACGCTGGTCGACGGACGGCGTCCGGGCGAATGGCTGGTCGTGACGCCGGACGAGGATGTCGAGGCGATCGCGGCGCGACTGGGGCAGGGGGCTTAGGGTTTTAGCGGGGGCTCGGTGAGACCCCTTGCCCTCCCCCATCCCAGTTTCAGGTAAACGATGCCCCGCATCGTTTAGGTCATGTCGGGGGCATGACCGACTTGAAACTCGCCTGCGGGAGGGGAGCGGCCAGAGGCTTGGGCGTGGCCTTCGACTACGCTCAGGCTGAACGGGCGTTAGTAATAGGCCCGATTCCTTCGCTCCGTTCAGCCTGAGCGAAGTCGAAGGCCAAGGGTAAAACCCTCAATACCGCCCCGCCGTCTCCCGGATCAGCGCGATCATGTTCGGAATCCCCTGCGTCCGGTTCGAACTCAGCTGGTTCTTCAGGTCGAACGGTGCCAGCTCGCCCTCGATGTCGGTCGCCAGGATGTCGGCGGGCGTCCGGTCCTGCACCGTCTTGAGGACGAGGGCGATGATCCCCTTGGTGATCGCCGCGTTCGAGTCCGCCAGAAAGTGCAGCCCTTCGCCATCCCCCTTGGTGGGATAGACCCAGACCGAGGCCGAGCATCCGCGCACCAGCGTCGCGTCGGTCTTCAACGCCTCGGGCATCGGCTCCAGCGCGCGGCCGAGATCGATCAGCAGGCGATAGCGATCGTCGGCGTCGAGGAATTCATATTCGTCGCGGATTTCGGCAAGGTCGGACATGGCCATGTCCGCTACCCGGTGCATGCGCCGACGACAAGCCGGTGGTCGCCGGTCGGTGGTGGGACGAGCAAGGGGAGGGCCATTCCCGCTTGTCCCGCGCCCCTTCTTACAGGTCGACGCCTGCGGCGATGGCTTCCAGCTTGCGGATGCGTTCCTTCAGGTCCGCCATTTCGATCCGCGACGAGGCGGAGCTTGCGGGCGGGTAGGGCATGTCGTGCGCGCGGTCGAACTCGCGGCTCTTCAGCTGCAACCAGCCGCGCCATCCGGCCAGCCCTGCGGTGACGATCATCGCCAGTCCCGCAAGGCCTGCGGTCGCGATCACGATGTAAAGATTGGTGTCGGTCATGATCCGGGCTCCCTGTCCGTATCAATGGGTGGATTAGCGGTCGCGCAGGCGTTCGATCTCGCGGTCGAGATCGATGCTTTTGTGCTGGTCGGTGATGACGCGTTCCAGAACCTGGATACGCTCCTTCAGCTGCTGGATCTCGCCGCGCAGCGCCTGGGTGTCGCGGGCGCCTTCGCCGCGCAGATGCTCGACGATGTCGAGACCGGGCGAGCGGCGGTGCTTGGACTTGAAGATGCTGGCGATCATGACGATCGCGACGATCATGACGACCATGAACTGTGATCCGGACATGGCGGAAACTCCCCTTTATTCTTGTTGTCAGTGTTCGATGCGGACGGGCGTCTCGCCCGGTACGCGCAGGCCGTCTATCTCGTCGCTCAGCGCCAGGCCGCGATCGGTGACGATCCGTTCCAGCACCCGGACCCGCTGTTCCAGCTTCTCGGTCTGGGCCGCATATTGCGCGGCCTTCTCCGCGACCATCGAGGCTTCGGTGGCCAGCCGCTTTTCGCGATAGGCGAACCAGGGCTTCAGGAACACGCCGCCGATGATGGCGACCAGGCCGCAGCTGATGCCCAGGATCGGGATCAGAATGCCGAGGACGGGAACGATGTCCTTCATGATCCGCTCTCCCTCAGCGATCGCGCAGCGCGTCGATTTCGCGCGCGGTCCGCTCGGCGGGGTCGGTGGCGATGCGCTCCAGCACCGCGATCCGCTCCTCGAGGCGCGAGACCTGGCCGACCAGCTTCTGGTTCTCGGCGGTCAGCAGTTCGACCTTGCGTTCGTCGGCCATGCCGGTCTTGCCGACCATGCCGCCCCATTCGCCGTCCAGGCTGTACCCGTGCTTGGCACGGATCCAGGTGGTGACGACCCAACCGATCGTCGACATCGCGATGATCGCCAGGACGAAACCCGGTCCTCCCCAAGACATAATCCATACTCCCATAGGATAGTTGATGCGCAGGCCGGGCTCAGCGCAGGCTGTCGATCTCGTCGGCGAGCTGGCGGTTGCGGCTGGTGTAATGCAGTTCGATATCGGCGAGGCGACGGTCGATGTCGCGGAACTTCGAGCGGACCTCGGCGGTCGAGCGGCGCGGATTGCTGCGCACGCCCTGCCAGAATTTGGCGTCCTCGTCCGACTGGTACAGGCCCAGCGGCTTGGCGTTCGCCATCCAGGCGATCAGCATATAGGCGATCGGGACCCAGGGCATGCCGACCCCGGTGATGGTCAGCAGGACCGCGGCGACGCGGACCCACATCACATCGACGCCGGTATAGTCGGCGATGCCCGAGCACACGCCCTTGAACTTGGCATTCTGCTTGTCGAGGTAGAAATTGGTGCGGCTGGCGGTCATCTCAATTCCTCCGATCGAGGCTGTAGTCGTGCTGGCCGAGGCGGCTTTCGGAGCGCCATTCGGACTGCGACAGGCCGGGTTTGAAGTTGGGATTGTCGGCGGCGACGATCCGCTCGACGGTGTGAAGCCGATCTTCGAGCCGCCGTGCGAGCATATGAAGCTCGTCGAGCAGCTGCTCGTCCTCATGGGTGATCTTCGGCGCCTGCTTCCACTTGGTGACATAGTGGAGGATCAGCCAGGGCAGCGCGACGAAGAGCGAGCCGAAGAGGATGAAGGGGACAGCGACGTCGTCCATCTCACTCTCCCTTGTTCAGGCGCGCCTTGAGCGCGGCGAGTTCGGCATCGACCCGGTCGGAGGCGCGCAGCTCGGCGATCTCCTCCTCCAGCGTCTTCGGGCTGGCACCCAGGCCCAGCGCCTCGGCACGACCCTCGGCCTCGTCCACCTTGCGCTCGAGGATGTCGAAGCGGCTGAACGCGTCATGCGTCTTGGGGCCGTTCCACATCTCGCGCAGGCGATAGCGGTTGTTGGCGCTTTCCAGACGGGTCTGGACCGCATTCTGCTTGGTCCGCGCCTCGCGCAGCTTGTTCTGCAGCTTGGCGATATCCTCTTCCGACGCGCGCAGCGCATCGTCGAGCACCTGGACCTCGGCCTTCAGCTGGTCGGCCATGTCGGCGGCCTTCTGACGCTCGATCAGCGCGGCCTTGGCCAGGTCCTCGCGGTCCTTCGACAGCGCCAGCTCGGCCTTTTCGGTCCAGCTGTCCTGAAGCTGGTCCAGCTTCAGGATGTGGCGGCGGATTTCCTTCTGGTCGGCGATCGTGCGGGCGGCGGAGGCGCGCACCTCGACAAGCGTTTCCTCCATTTCGAGGATGATCATGCGGATCATCTTCGCGGGGTCTTCCGCCTTGTCCAGCAGGTCGGCGAAATTGGCGGCGACGATGTCGCGGGTGCGGGAGAAAATGCCCATCGGATACTCCTTGATGGCGGAATGCGTGATTATGCGATCGGCGCCTCGATCGCTGCAACCGGGGCCGTGGCGGTGGCGACATGCGCGGGGGCGAGGGCGCCCATCAGGCAGGTGGCGCTCATCACGACGGTGCAGGCGATGGCGGCGATCTGGCGGGTGACGTTGGTGGCGAACATGGTGGAAACTCCCTGATATCTTTGTTTCGGTCCGCTCGGTGGCGGGATGCCGGAAGCATTGCAGGGTGCGTGCCAATTTCAAAAATGTCGGAAAATCAACGTTTTGTGAAATAGTTGCGGCGCGGCAACGATTGCGCCCTTGCCAAGGCTTGGGAAATTCCGCCACCTGTTGGGAATGGAGCGAACAAGTCAGGTCATCGGCCAGTCGGGGGCCTTTCTGGATGCGCTGGAACGGGCCAGCCGCGCCGCCGCGCTCGACCGCCCCGTGCTGGTCATCGGCGAGCGCGGGACTGGCAAGGAGCTGGTCGCCGAGCGTCTCCACCGCCTGAGCGGGCGATGGGACCAGCCGCTGGTCGTGATGAACTGCGCCGCGCTGCCTGAGTCGCTGATCGAAGCCGAATTGTTCGGCCATGAGGCGGGCGCCTTCACTGGCGCGACCAAGGCGCGCGCGGGGCGGTTCGAGGAGGCCAATGGCGGGACTTTGTTCCTGGATGAACTCGGCACGCTGTCGATGGCGGCGCAGGACCGGCTGCTGCGCGCGGTCGAATATGGCGAGGTGACTCGGATCGGCTCGTCGCGCCCCTTGCGCGTCGATGTCCGCATCGTCGCCGCGACCAACGAGCATCTGCCCGACAAGGTCGCCGCGCACCAGTTCCGCGCCGACCTGCTCGACCGGCTGTGTTTCGAGGTGGTGACGCTGCCGCCGCTTCGCGCGCGCAAGAGCGACATCATGGTGCTGGCCAATCATTTCGGGCGGCGCATGGCGGCCGAGATCGGCTGGAACGACTGGCCGGGCTTTGGCGCGGCGGCGACCGATGCGCTGATGGAGCATCGCTGGCCGGGCAATGTCCGCGAACTGCGCAACGTGGTCGAGCGCGCCGTCTATCGCTGGGACCGCGAGGGGCCGGTGGACGCGATCGAGATCGACCCCTTCCGCTCGCCCTATCGTCCGCAGGGCCAGTCGCCCGCCGCCGCGAAAAGCGAGGGGGCGGGGCAGGGGAGCACCCCCGTGCCGCCCAATGACGGCGACGAGGTGGCGGCGTGCGAGGTCGGCCCGTCCGACTTCAAGTCGCGCGTGGCGCGGTTCGAGCGCGAGCTGCTGACCAAGGCGCTGGCCGACAATCGCTTCAACCAGCGGACGACCGCCGAGTCGCTGGGATTGTCCTATGACCAGCTTCGCCATGCGCTTCGTCGCCATGATCTGATCGGAACGGTTGCGTAACTCCGTTCGGGGAGCCATTTGAGACGCCCGGCGTTGCCACAGGCAAACCCCAAAGGAGCATTTACGATGGCTTTCGAACTGCCGCCCCTTCCGTACGACTATGACGCGCTGGAGCCGGTCATCTCCAAGGAGACGATGACCTTCCACCACGACAAGCACCATGCCGCCTATACCAACAAGTTGAACGAGGCGGTCGCAGCGGACTCGTCGCTCCAGGGCAAGTCGATCGAGGACATCCTGGCGACCATCTCGTCGGCCCCGGCGGTCGTCCGCAACAATGGCGGCGGCTTCTGGAACCATGACTTCTTCTGGAAGATCATGACCAAGCCCGGCACGACCCAGCCCTCGGGCAAGCTGGCCGAGGCGATCGAGGCGTTCGGCGGTCTCGACAAGCTGAAGGAAGAGTTCAACACCAAGGGCGCGGGCCAGTTCGGTTCGGGCTGGGCCTGGGTGATCGCGGACGCCGAGGGCAAGCTGAAGGTCACCTCGACCCCCAACCAGGACAACCCCCTGATGGACGTCGTCGCCGACAAGGGCACGCCGATCCTGGGTAACGACGTGTGGGAGCACGCCTATTACCTGACCTATATGAACGACCGTCCGGGCTATCTGAAGGCTTGGTGGGACGTGGTGAACTGGGACGAGGCCGGTCGCCGGTACGAGGCGGCGGTCGCGTAATTTCGCGGCTATCCGGTTCGGATAAAGGAAAGGGCGGCTCCGCGAGGGGCCGCCCTTTCTGGTTACTATACCCTGAAAATGTGCTCCACCCCGGCGAAGGCCGGGGCCCAGTTGCCACTAAGTTTGTGGCGCGCCGGTCGGTGAGGGGGAGGCAAATGCCACCGGCCGCCATTGCCTCCCACGCGAAGTCTGACCGCGCCTTCCACTTCACCGCAACTGGGCCCCGGCCTTCGCCGGGGTCGTGCCGGGAGTGGGGAGGATCGTCACTCCACCGGCGGTTCGTCGACCTTCGCGGCGTCGGCGTTCAGCCCATGCTTTAACAGCATGGGGATATTCGCGACGGCAAAGCCCAGCGTCAGCGGCATCGCGCCCCACAGCTTGAAGCCGACCCAGAAATCCCAGGTCGAATTGCGCCACACCGCCTCGTTCAGCACCGCCATGAAGGCGAAGAAGATCGCCCAGTTGCGGGTCAGCTTGCGCCACCCTTCCGGCGTCAATCCCGAATAGACGCTGCCCAGCACCATCTGGATCAGCGGCCGCCCGGTCGCCAGCCCGAAGAACAGCATCGCCGAGAACATCGCATAGACGATGGTCGGCTTCATCTTGATGAAGCGCTCGTCGTGGAAATAGAGGGTCAGCCCGCCGAACACGACGACCAGCGCGCCCGACAGCCACAGCATCGGCGAGATACGGCCCAGCTTCACCTTGCTGATGATCATCGACACCACGGTTGCCGCCATGAAGACGCCGGTGGCGACCAGCACGCGGGTCAGCGGCCCCAGCGGCGCGAGGAAATTGACCGCGAAGAACAGGACCAGCGGGCCATATTCGATCCCCGCCTTTAGCCCGGCGCTCGCCTCCTTCTCGGGAGCGCTCATTTGCGGCCTCCCTCGATGCCCGCGATGATCCGGCTGACCTCGTTGGCGTCGAAGGGGCGCAGGTCGGTCATGCCCTCGCCGACGCCGATCGCATGGATGGGCAGGCCGTATTTCTCCGCCGCCGCGACCAGCACGCCGCCGCGCGCGGTGCCGTCCAGCTTGGTCATGACCAGCCCGGTGACGCCTGCGACATCCTTGAACACCTCGATCTGGTTGAGCGCGTTCTGGCCGGTGGTCGCATCGAGGACCAGCAGGATGTCGTGCGGCGCCTCGGGGTTCAGGCGGCCGAGCACGCGGCGGATCTTGGACAGCTCGTCCATCAGCTCGCGCTTGTTCTGGAGCCGCCCGGCGGTGTCGACGATCAGCACGTCGATGCCGGTCGCGGTCGCCTGCTTCACCGCCTCATAGACGATGCCCGCCGCGTCGCCGCCTTCCTTGCCGGACACGATCGGCACGCCGACCCGCTCGGCCCAGGTGGCGAGTTGGCCGATGGCGGCGGCGCGGAAGGTGTCGCCCGCTGCCAGCATCACGCCGTAATCCTGCTCCATGAACAGATGCGCGAGCTTGGCGATGGTCGTCGTCTTGCCCGATCCGTTGACGCCGATGACCAGGATCACCTGCGGCCGGGGGAAAGCGTCGATCTCGAGCGGCGTGGCGACCTTGGCCAGCGCCTTCTCCACCTCCTCGGCGACGACCAGGCGGATGCCGAGGTCCTCCATGTTCCGCTCGAAGCTGCCATCGGCCAGCCGGTTGCGGATATGGCCCGCCGTTTCGGGGCCGAGATCGGAGGCGATCAGCGCTTCCTCGATCTCGTCCAGCGTCTCCTCGTCGAGCCGTGCGGTGCCGAGCCCGGCGAGATTGCCGACCAGCCGGTCCGAGGTGCGACGGAAACCGCCGAGCAGCTTTTCGTGCCAGGAGGAGGAAGAACTCATGCCAATTGTCCGATCAGATGGGTTTCGGTCGCCGCCGTGACCCTAACGCGGGCGATGCTGCCCGGTTCGGCGGCGGGGGAAAAGTGGATGTCGGCGAAGTCGGGCGCATGGCCGCGCGTGCCCGGACGCTCGACCAAAACGTCGCGGGTCTGCCCGACCTGGCGCGCCAGCCAGTCGCGGCGGCGGCGCGCGGCGGCTTCGCGCAGCCTCGCGGCGCGTTCGCGGCGCAGCGGGTGGGGCATCTGCGGCATCCGTGCGGCAGGGGTGCCGTCGCGCGCCGAATAGGGGAAGATATGCGCATGGACGATCCGACAATCGTCGATCAGCGCCCGTGTATCCGCCGCCATCGCCTCGTCCTCGGTCGGGAAGCCCGCGATCAGGTCCGCGCCGATCGCGATATCGGGCCGCGCGGTCAGCAGCCGCTCGACGATGGCGACCGATTGCGCGCGGCTGTGGCGGCGCTTCATCCGCTTGAGGATCAGGTCGTTGCCCGCCTGGAGCGACAAATGGAGATGCGGCATCACCCGCGCCTCGCCGGTCACCAGCTCGAACAGCCGGTCGTCGATCTCGATCGAATCGAGCGAGGACAGCCGCAGCCGGGGCAGGGCGGGAACATGGGTCAGGATGCGTTCGACCAGCAGCCCCAGGCTGGGCTGGCCGGGCAGGTCATGGCCATAGCTGGTCAGGTCGACCCCGGTCAGCACGACCTCCCGGTGCCCCAGTTCGACCGCGCGCGCGATGCGCTCGATCACCAGCCCGGCGGGGACAGAGCGGCTGGGACCGCGCCCGGTCGGGATGATGCAGAAGGTGCAGGCATGGTCGCAGCCATTCTGAACCTCCACGAAAGCGCGCGCATGGCCCGCAAAGGCGGCGGCCAGATGCGGCGCGGTCTCGACCACGCGCGACAGGTCGGCGACCAGCATCGGCTCGGCCGACGCCCAGCTTTCGGGGCGCAGCTTGTCGGCATTGCCCAGCACGCGTGCGACCTCGGGCATGGCGGCGAAGCTGGCGGGGTCGATCTGCGCCGCGCATCCCGTGACCACGATCTGCGCATCGGGCCGCGCCTTGGCCGCGCGGCGGATCGCGGCGCGGGTCTGCTTGACGGCTTCGTTGGTGACGGCGCAGCTGTTGACGACGACCATGTCCCCCCGACCAGCGGCGAGCGCGCGGATCGTTTCGCTTTCGGCGATGTTGAGGCGACAGCCCAGACTGATGATCTCGGGCCCAGGGAGGGACGACATGACCGCCGATCTAGGGATGGATGAGGCACGTGTCCACGCGGAGACGCAGGACATTCTCGACTTCTGGTTCGCTCTGCCGCCCGAGAAGCACTTCGCGAAGGACGACGAACTCGACCGGATCATCGCCGAACGCTTCGGGGTCTTGCGCGACCGGGTGCTGGCGACAGAGGCGATCGGCTGGCGCGACGATCCCGACACGCTGCTGGCCGCGATCCTGTTGCTCGACCAGTTTTCGCGCAATCTGCATCGTGGTTCTGCCCAGGCTTTCGCCGCCGATCCGCTGGCGCTCGACCTGTGCCTGACCGCAATCGATGCGGGGTGGGAGGATCGCTACCCGCCCGAACGTCTGGCGTTCGTCTATATGCCGCTGATGCATGCCGAATCGCGCGCGATGCAGGATCTGAGCGTCGCCAAGTTCACCGAGCTGGGGCGCGAGACCAATCTCGCCTTCGCGCGCGATCATCGCGAGGTCATCCGGCGCTATGGCCGCTATCCCAGTCGGAACGAGGCGCTCGGCCGGGCGACGACCGAGGCGGAGCGCGACTATCTCAGCCAGCCAGACGCGGGCTGGTAGGGGCGCTGGCGGCGATGCCCGCCAGCAGCCGCTTCTCTGCCAGCAACTGGCGCACCTGCGCCAGATCGAGCGGCGGACCGTAAAGCGGCCCCTGGCCATGCGCGCAGCCGATCTCGCGCAGCCGCTCCTCGGTCCCGGCGTCGCGCAGGCCCTTGGCCGCGATCGGCAGGTGCAGGCTGTCGCCCAGCTGGACGATGGCGGTGACGATCGCGCTGCAATCGGGGTCGGCGATCATGTTGCGGATGAAGTCGGGATCGATCCGCACCCGGTCGAAGGGCAGCGCGCGCAGATGGGCGAGGCTGGAATAGCCGCTGCCGAACGCGTCGAGCGCCAGGGCGATACCCTGGTTCTTCAGGCTGAGCACGATCGTCTGAGCCAACGCCATATTGGCGAACAGCGCATGCTCGGTGATCTCGATTTCCAGCCGATGCGCGGGAAAGCCGCATTCGGTCAGCGTCTTGATGACCTTCTGCGCCAGCCAGGCGTCCTGGAATTGCGAGGCGGCCAGCGGGAAGGACAGGGTCAGCGACGGGTCCCAGTCGCGCGCGCTGGCCATGGCCTGTCGCATCAGTGCCAGCGAGACGTCGCCAGACAGGCCGCACGCCTCGGCGACCGGCATGAAGCGGTCGGCCGAGATACAGCCCAGCGTCGGATGATCCCAATGGCCCGACACCTCGAACCCGGTCAGGCGCGCGGTGCCCAGATCGACCTGCGCCTCGAAACGCGGGCAGATGTGGTTGTGCGCCAGCGCGATGCGCAGGTCGGCGATGATCGCGTTGCGTTCGGCCATCGCGCTTTCCATCGCGGGGGCGAACCATAGCGGCTTGCCGTCTCCGCGCGTCTTGGCGGCGATCAGCGCGAGATCGGCCTTGCGCACCAGCTGGTCGATCGTCGCCGACATCCCCTCGACCTGCGCCATGGCGATCGCGGCGCGGGGGGCGAGTTCCTGGTCGGTTAGCCGGACGGGCTGGCCCAGGCGGATCGCGAGCCGCTCGGCCAGCCTGTCGATCCGGTCGCGGCCACGCGGCGCGACGGGTATGAGGCAGCCGAAACAGTCGCCCTCGAACCGCGCGACGATCGCCTCGGACGGGGCTTCGTCGCGCAGGACCTTGGCGACATGCTGGAGCAGGGCGTCGCCCGCTTCATGGCCGAAGGAGCCGGCGATGGCGCGGAACCGGTCGATGTCGAGCAGCAGCAGCGCGACTCCGCGCTGGCGCCGATACGCCGTCGCGATCATCCGCTGCCCGGCGTCGTGGAAGAAGGGGCGGTTGGCCAGTCCGGTCAGCGGGTCGTGCTGGTCCGGCACGCTCGTCCGGTTCGGACGCCTGGCGGGCAGGCGCCAATAGACGATGGTCAGCGCGATCGCGGCGGCGAACAGCACGATCTTGGCCGGGGTGTCATGGCCGAGTTCGATCAGCAGGATGGCGATCGCGACCAGCAGCGCGCCACCCGCCACGGCCATGGCGAAGAACCGCGTCGAGGCGATCGGCTTGGCTGTGATGTCGGACGGACCCCGCATGGCGAATGGTTCGCATGCAAGGAGTGTACAACAGGTTAACGCCGCGATGTGGCGGCCATGGCTTGCGCGCCTCCGGCTTTTGCCATAAGGACCCCGCCGAAGTTCCGTCGCGGAACGTGAAGAGAAGCGCCCAAGGGTGCACGCTGGCCGGCGAGGTTTCGCCCGCCGGCGCTTTTGCGTTTGGACGGGCGGCGTTGGTGTTTGAACCCCGGTCCCCGGACCGGCGTAATGAGGTGAGGCGATGTTCGACAGCTTGAGCGATCGGCTTGGCGGCGTTTTCGACCGCCTCCGCGGCCGTGGCGCGCTGACCGAGGCGGATGTCCGCACCGCGATGCGCGAGGTTCGCGTCGCGCTGCTCGAAGCCGACGTCGCGCTGCCCGTCGCCCGCGACTTCGTCGACAAGGTGACCGAACAGGCGATCGGCCAGAACGTCCTGCGCTCGATCACGCCGGGCCAGCAGGTCGTCAAGATCGTCCATGACGCGCTGGTCGCGATGCTGGGCGCGGATGCCAGCGAGCTGCTGCTCGACGTGGCGCCGCCCGCCGTCGTGATGATGGTCGGCCTCCAGGGCTCGGGCAAGACGACGACGACCGCCAAGATCGCCAAGCGGCTGTCGAGCGCCAGCCTGTCGGGGCGCGAGCGCAAGAAGGTCCTGATGGCCTCGCTGGACGTCAACCGTCCGGCCGCGCAGGAGCAGCTGGCGACTTTGGGCACCCAGGTCGAGGTCGCGACCCTGCCGATCATCGCCGGGCAGCAGCCGGTCGAGATCGCCCGGCGCGCGATGCAGGCCGCCAAGCTCCAGGGCTATGACGTCCTGATGCTCGACACCGCCGGTCGCCTGCACGTCGACCAGGCGCTGATGGACGAGATGAAGGCGGTGGCGGACATCGCCCGGCCTCAGGAAATCCTGCTCGTCGTCGACTCGCTGACCGGCCAGGACGCGGTGAACGTCGCGACCAGCTTCTCGGAGCAGGTGCCGCTGACCGGCGTGGTGCTGACCCGTATGGACGGCGATGCGCGCGGCGGTGCGGCGCTGTCGATGCGCGCGGTCACGGGCAAGCCCATCAAGTTCGCCGGTGTCGGCGAAAAGATGGACGCGCTGGAAGCCTTCCACCCTGAACGGGTCGCGGGTCGCATTCTCGGCATGGGCGACGTCGTGTCGCTGGTCGAGCGCGCGGCGGAGTCGATCCAGCAGGAAGATGCCGAGCGCATGGCCAAGAAGATGGCCAAGGGTCAGTTCGACATGGACGACCTGCGCGGCCAGCTTCAGCAGATGCGCCGCATGGGCGGCCTGGGTGCGCTGGCGGGCATGATGCCCGGCATGAAGAAGGCGCAAGGCGCGCTGGCCGAGGCCGGTGGCGACAAGATCCTGCTCCGCATGGATGCGATCATCACCTCGATGACGCCCAAGGAGCGCACCAAGCCCGAGCTGATCAACGCCAAGCGCAAGATCCGCATCGCCAAGGGTTCGGGCACCACGGTGCAGGACGTGAACAAGCTCCTGAAAATGCATCAGGAAATGTCCACGGCGATGAAGAAGATCAAGAAGATGGGCGGCATCAAGGGCATGATGTCGATGCTGGGCAAGGGTGGCCTTGGCGGCCTGGGCAATGCGCTGGGCGGTCCGCAGATGGGCGAGATGCTCAACAAGGCGGGCAGCAACGGCCTGCCCGGCGGTGGCCTGGGTGGTCTGGGCGGCGGCAAGCTGCCCGACGGGATGCCCAAGCTTCCCCCCGGCTTCGAGAATCTTCTCAAGAAGAAATAACCCCCGCGCCGGACGGAACGCCGGTAATTTTGAACTTTTACTCCAAGGACTGAAATATGGCTCTCAGCATTCGTCTGTCGCGTGGTGGCTCCAAGAAGCGCCCTTATTACCGCATCGTGGTGGCCGACGCCCGTGCGCCGCGCGACGGCAAGTTCATCGAGAAGATCGGCAACTACAACCCGCTCCTCGCCAAGGACAATGAGCAGCGCGTGCAGCTCGACGCCGAGCGCGCCAAGCACTGGCTGGCCAATGGCGCGCAGCCGACCGACCGCGTCGCCCGCTTCCTGGACGCCGCCGGTGTCCGTGAGCGCGCCGCGCGCAACAACCCGAACAAGGCGAAGCCCGGCGAAAAGGCCACCGAGCGCGCCGAAGAGCGTGCCGAGAAGCTGAAGGCCGCCCAGGAAGCCGCCAACGCTCCGGCCGAAACCGCCGAGGCCTAATCGGCCTTGATCCTGGATGGGCACCGGTCGGTCACGATCGGGCCCGTCCCAGGCATCGGAATGCGGGGCCATGCGTTCCCCCAAGCCCATGGCTTAGGAGAAGAGCATGACCCCGCCGACCGAACCCGATCCCCGGACCGCACCCGACGACCATGACGACGCGACCAACCAAGGCGTCTCCGCCCCCGACCCCGCCGAAGGCGGCGACGACACCCCCGACGGGGAAAGCGACTCCCCCAGCGGGTGAGCCGCACGTCACGCTGGCGGTCATCATCGGCGCGCATGGCATCACCGGCGAAGTGCGGTTGAAGGTCTTTGCCGACGACGTGTCGGCCTATCGCGCGTTCAACGGCGGTGCGCTGACGCTGAAATCGGCGCGTGACGGTTCGAACGGTGTGATCGCGCGCTTCGCCGAGGTGACCGACCGCAATGCCGCCGAGGCGCTGCGGGGCACCGAGTTGACGGTGCCGCGCTCGGCGCTTCCTCCGCTGGAGGAAGGCGAATATTATCATGCCGACATTATCGGCCTTGCCGCGATCGCCAGCGACGGCGAGGAGCTGGGCCATGTCGCGCTGATCGAGAATTTCGGCGCGGGCGACGTGCTCGAGATCGAACGGCCCGATGGCCGCCGCTTCATGGTGCCGATGAAGGTCGAGGCGGTGCCCGAATGGGATCGCGAGCGCCTGATCGTGGAACGCGCCTTTATCGCCTGATCGGCTGTTGCCGGTCGAGCATGTTGCGGATCGTCGTGGCCGCGACCCCCGCCTCGCCCATGGCGTGGCTGATCTGATCCAGTCCCTTCACCACATCCCCCGCCGCGAACAGGCCGGGGACCGAGGTGCGTTGATGGTCGTCGACCTCCAGGCACCCGCCGGGGTCCGCCTTCGCGCCCGCTGCGATCGCCAGTTCCGACCGGATACGCGACCCCAGCGCCGGATAGACGCTGTCGAAGCGCATCCGCCCCCTGGCGGTGTCGAGTGCCAGCTGGTCCCCTTCGATCGCCCAGCCGCCGCACGGGCCGTCGACCCGCGCGATCCCCGCATCGTCCAGCGCCCTGGCACAGGCGGGGTCGAGCGCATGCTCGGCCTCCGGGGCGATCAGCGTCACGTCGCGGGTGAAGCCGCGCAGGAACAGCGCCTCGCGCATGCCATGGTCGCCGGTGCCGATCACCCCGACCCGCTTGTCCGTGACCTCATAGCCATCGCAGACGGGGCAATAGCGGAGCAGCCCGCGCTCCAGCGCCGGGTCATGGACCTCGGGCAGCAGATGACGGGGCCGGTGATTGACCACGCCGGTCGCCAGCAGGACGCTGCGGCTGTGATAGGTCGCGGCATCGGTGGTGACGCGAAAGCCCTCGTCCTGCGGTTGGATGCCGGTCACGCGGTGCGGAATGCAATGCGCGCCGTAACGTCGGGCCTGCTCGTACATCCGCGCGAGCAGGGCCTTGCCGCTGATCCCGTCGGGATAGCCCGCATGGTTATGGGTGCACGGGATCATCGCGGCCCGGCTCGATCCGCTGTCGAACAGACGGATGCGCAGGTGATAGCGCGCGAGATAGATGGCGGCGGTCAGCCCGGCAGGCCCCGCGCCGATGATGATGCAATCGTCCATGGCGCAGCCAAAGCGCCACGCGGCGCAACGTTCCTTGGCGGGAAGGGCGGTTTGATGTATATACGTGGTGTATATACGGAGGCGATATGGGCAAGGATTATCAGGCCAAGGTCTTCCGCTCGGGCAACTCGCTCGCGCTGCGCCTGCCCGCCGCGCTGGGCCTGACCGAGGGGACCGAGATGACGCTGCGCGAAGAACAGGGGCGCTATGTGTTCGAGCCCGTCGCAGCGCCGCGCAAGACGATCGACCTGACGGGGATCGCCGGGTCGATGCCGTGGCTGGAGCCGCTGACGCGCGAGGATTTCGAAATGGAGCCGCGCGAGCTGGATTGGGACGGAAAGCTGCTCGGTCGTGATTGAGCCGCGCTATCTGCTCGACTCCAATATCTGCATCTATGTGCTGCGCGATGCAGGGGGGCGGGCCGCCCAGCATCTGGCGACCTGCGAGCCGGGCAGTGCGGTGGCATCGGCGATTACCTATGCCGAGATCATGCGCGGGCTGGAGCGTCATGGCGCGGAGGCGATTGCGGCATTTGATCGCTTTTTCGAGCGTGTCCCGATATTGCCGTTCGACCGGCATGCCGCATCTGCCTATGCGACGATTCCATTCCGCCGGGGGCGGTTCGATCGATTGATCGGCGCGCATGCCCTGGCGACCGGGCTGACGCTGGTGACCAACAACGAGGCCGACTTCGCCGACATCCCCGGCCTGACCATCGAGAACTGGACGCTGTGACCTTTCGCGCAACGATATTGACACTCTATCCGGAGATGTTTCCGGGACCGCTCGGGGCATCGCTGGCGGGGCGGGCACTGCGCGAGGATCGCTGGGCGCTGGAGACGGTGCAGATCCGCGACTTCGCCACCGACAAGCATCGCTCGGTCGACGATACGCCCGCTGGCGGCGGCGCGGGCATGGTGTTGCGCGCCGATGTGCTGGCGGCGGCGGTGGATTCGGTGGCCGACGACCGCCCCGTGCTGGCGATGACGCCGCGTGGGCGCCCGCTGACCCAGCCGCGCGTGCGCGAGCTGGCAGCGGGGCCGGGCGTCACCGTGCTGTGCGGCCGGTTCGAGGGGTTCGACGAACGCCTGTTCGAGGCGCGCGGCATAGAACAGGTGTCGATCGGCGACTATATCCTGTCGGGTGGCGAGATGGGCGCGCTGGTGCTGCTCGACGCTTGCGTTCGGCTGCTTCCCGGCGTAATGGGCGCGGCTTCAAGCGGAGTCGAGGAAAGCTTCGAAAGCGGCCTACTCGAATATCCGCAATATACCCGACCCGCTGAGTGGGAAGGGCGCACGATCCCTGAAGTGCTGCGATCGGGGGATCATGCGAAAATCGCAAAATGGCGTCATGCCAGGGCTTGCGAGGATACACGGTCAAGGCGGCCGGACCTTTGGGAACGTCATGAGGGCGTTCGGGTCGGTCGCCCTCTGGCGCGCGGCGACGATTGAGGAATGAAGTCATGAACGTGATCCAGCAGATCGAAGCTGAGCAGATCGCCAAGTTCAACGAGACGAAGAAGATCCCCGAATTCCGCCCCGGCGACACGCTGAAGGTCGGTGTGAAGGTCGTCGAAGGCGAGCGCACCCGCGTCCAGTTCTATGAGGGCGTCTGCATCGCCCGCGCGAACAAGGGCATGGGCTCGTCGTTCACCGTCCGCAAGATCTCCTTCGGTGAGGGCGTGGAGCGCGTCTTCCCGCTCTACTCGCCGAACGTCGACTCGATCGAAGTGGTTCGTCGCGGCGCCGTGCGTCGTGCGAAGCTCTATTACCTGCGCGGCCGCACCGGCAAGTCGGCGCGTATCGCCGAGCGTCGCGATCCGCGTCCGGCCAAGGGCACCGCTGCCGCCGAGTAATCGGTGCGGCGGACCGCTTGCGGTTCGACAGGAAAGGGCGGTGGCACCCCGGTGCCGCCGCCCTTTTTCTTTGTGCCAAACCGCCGCTCAGCCCGACAAAATACCGCCCCCCTCCGTTCAGCCTGAGCGAAGTCGAAGGCCACGCTTCACCGCTCGCCACATCATGGGGCGAGGGCATCCCTTGGCCTTCGACTTCGCTCAGGCTGAACGGAGGGGGGAAGGAGCGTTACCCCCCGAAATTGTACAGCCACATCTTGGGCTCGCCCGTGGGGTGGGGCGTGCCGTCCAGTCTTTTGGCGGTCATGATCCGCACGGGTTTCAGGATCATCTGCCCCTTCATGGCGTCGAGCCCGCCGCCCGAGGGCTTGGCGAGGATCTTCTTCACCGTGTCCATGCCCGCCACGACCCGGCCGAAGGCCGCATAGCCCTGATAGCCGGGCCGAGCGTCCATGCCCGGCGTGGGGCCGACCGTGATGAAGAAATTGCCGCCCGCCGAGTCCGGCGACTGCCCCCGCGCCATCGAGATAGTGCCGTCGAGATGCTTGATCCCGGTCTTCGCCGTCGTCTCCAGCGGGAAGGGCGGCAGGATGCGCCGCGCATCGGTGCGGATGCCGCCCTGGACAAAGCCCTCCTTCGGGTTCCGCTTGTCGCGCGCGGTGCGGTAGAAGACCGTCCCGTCGAACCGCCCGTCATCGACATAGGCCAGGAAATTCTTCGACGTCGCGGGCGCGTGGCGCGTGTCGAGCGCGACGACGATCGGCCCTTCGGAGGTGTTGATCTGCACCCGGACATAGCCGGGGCGGGGGAGATTCTGGTTGGCGGGCGCGGCGGCGATCAGCAGGGCGACCAGCGGGAGCAGGCATTTCATCCGCCAGGGATTATCGCCCCCGGCCGCGATTGTGGAGCCCAAACCCGTGGGATGCGGCAAGTGGCGGCGCCGATCAGGCGGTCAGATCGCGCATGAAGAACTGGTTGTGCGGACTGGGCTGGTAATCGGCAAAGGCCTCGCAGGATCGGAAGCCCGCGCTGCGATAGAGCGCGACGGCGGGCTGGTAGGGCGGCGTGGTTCCCGTTTCCAGGCTGATCCGATCATAATCGCGGCGCTGCGCCTCCGCGATGACATGGTCGAGCAGCGCACGGCCGATGCCCCGGCCCAGAAAGTCGGGCGCGACCCGCATGGATTTCACTTCGCCATGCCGGGTGTCCAGTTGCTTCAGCGCGGCGAAACCGGCCAGCGCGGGGCCGTCCCAGATCGTCCAGAAGGAGATACCGGGATCGGCCAGCGCCGAGGCGTCGAGCGCGAAGGAAAATTCCTCCGCCTCGCCGCGCATGTCGCGCAGGTGATAGGCGAGCAGATCGGCGACATGCGGTGCGGTCGGATCGTCGAGGCGAATTTCCATGGCACTCCCTTGGGTCTGGCGTGCGAGAAGGCTGATGGGGGGCAGTCTATCGCGGTCCGGATGGGGGCGACAGGCGATGGCCCACAAAAAAGCCGCCGACCGGGTGGTCGACGGCTTTTCCGTTTCGTGGCGTCCGACCCTTACTGGTCGAGGAAGCTGCGCATCTTGCGGCTGCGGCTGGGGTGCTTCAGCTTGCGGAGCGCCTTGGCCTCGATCTGGCGGATACGCTCGCGCGTCACGCTGAACTGCTGGCCGACCTCTTCCAGCGTGTGGTCGGTGTTCATGCCGATGCCGAAGCGCATGCGGAGCACGCGTTCCTCGCGCGGGGTCAGGCTGGCCAGGACGCGGGTGACCGTTTCCTTCAGATTGGCCTGGATCGCCGCATCCACCGGAATGACCGCGTTCTTGTCCTCGATGAAGTCGCCCAGGTGCGAATCCTCTTCGTCACCGATCGGCGTTTCAAGGGAGATCGGCTCCTTGGCGATCTTCATCACCTTGCGCACCTTCTCCAGCGGCATGGAGAGGCGCTCGGCCATCTCTTCCGGGGTCGGCTCGCGGCCCTGCTCGTGCAGGAACTGGCGGCTGGTACGGACCAGCTTGTTGATCGTCTCGATCATGTGGACAGGGATGCGGATGGTCCGCGCCTGGTCGGCGATCGAGCGGGTGATCGCCTGACGAATCCACCAGGTCGCATAGGTGCTGAACTTATAGCCGCGGCGATATTCGAACTTATCGACCGCCTTCATCAGACCGATATTGCCCTCCTGGATCAAATCCAGGAATTGCAGACCGCGATTGGTGTATTTCTTGGCGATGGAGATGACGAGGCGCAGGTTCGCCTCGACCATTTCCTTCTTGGCGATGCGGGCCTCGCGCTCGCCCTTCTGCACCATGTTCACGATGCGGCGGAATTCGGTCAGCGCCATGCCGGTCTGCTGCGAAATCTCGGCGATCTCGCTGCGGATGCGGTCGACGGTGGCGGCTTCGTTGGACGCGAAATTGCCCCACTTCTTGTCGAGCCCGCGCACGGTGTCGAGCCAGTTCTCGTCCAGCTCATGGCCCAGATAGCGGTCGAGGAAGTCCTTGCGGTTGACCTTGTGCCGCTCGGCCAGGCGCAGCATCTGGCCGCCCAGCGCGGTCAGGCGGCGGTTGAAGGCATAGAGCTGGTCGACCAGGAATTCGATCTTGGCGTTGTGGAACTGGACGCTCTCGACCTCGGCGGTCAGCTCCTCGCGCAGCTTGTGATACTTGCGCTCGTCCGCCGCCGACAGCTCGCCGCCCAGCGCCATGGCTTCCAGGCGCTGCTGCTGGACCTTCGAGAACTTCTTGTAGATGTTCGTGATGTTGGCGAACTTCTCCAGCGCCTGCGGCTTGAGCGTCTCCTCCATCTGGGCGAGGCTGAGGGTGTTGTCCTCTTCCTCGTCCTCGGCGCGCGGGCCACGGCGTTCGCCGCCCTCGTCATCCTCGTCGATCGAGGGTTCCTCGGGCTCTTCCTCTTCCTTGAACTGGGGACCGGCGTTCTTGGCGCTGATCTCGCCATTGTCGTCCTCGTCCTCCTCGCCCAGATTTTCCGGGCCGGCGTCCTTGGACAGCATGGCGTCGAGATCCAGGATCTCGCGCAGCTGCATCGTGCCTTCGTTCAGCGCGGTCGACCAGTCGATGATCGCGTTGAAGGTGATCGGGCTTTCGCACAGCCCCAGGATCATCGTGTCGCGACCCGCCTCGATCCGCTTGGCGATGGCGATCTCGCCCTCGCGCGACAGCAGTTCGACCGCGCCCATTTCGCGCAGGTACATGCGGACCGGATCGTCGGTGCGATCGACGGTTTCCTTCTTCTTGGCCTCGGGCTGGGGGCCGGAATCGACGTCGCCATCGCTGGCCTCGGCGTCGTCGGCCTCCTCCTCGGACTCGCCGTCCTCGCCCTGCTCCTCATTCTCGACGATATTGACGCCCATCTCGTTGAGGGCGGCCATGATATCCTCGAGCTGGTCGGAGGACATCTGGTCCTGCGGCAGCGCTTCGTTCAGCTGGTCATAGGTGATGTAGCCGCGCTTCTTGGCGCGCGCGATCAGCTTCTTGATCGACGCTTCGTTCAGGTCGATCAGCGGCGCATCGCCCGTTTCCGTGGTATCGGTCGTATCCGCCGCCATATTCGCCTTCGCCATCAAATGCCCTCGGGTCTCAATGCCCGGCCTCTTTCACGCACGCCGCCGGTTTGGCAAGCGGGTGAGGGGGCCATGCGTAATTTTCCAGTGTGGGCGTGGGTCGCCCAATATGCCCCGGATATGGGGCGCGGGAGTAGCCGTATCAAGCGGCCTCCCCGGCTTGCTTGTCCGCCAGGTCGCGGGCCGCCTCCAGCCAGCGATAAAGCTGGTCCAGCGATTGCGCATGGGCGGCGTGGCACCGCGTCTGTTCGGCGAAGCGATCCTCGGTCATGTCGGCGCGGAACGCCTCGACCGCGCGCTCGCGGTTCGCGCGCGTCTCGCTTTCCTCCAGCATCACCTCGATGACCTTTTCCAGATCGCGCACGGCGATGGCGGGGTCGGACATCTTGCTGAAGAAGCTGAAGGCGAGGTCGCGGGTATAGTCGCGCGCGTCGATCGGGTGGACGTCGGTGGTCGCCATGATCTGTTCGATCAGGCTCTCCGCCTCGGCGGCGTCCTTGCGCGACAGATGGGGATCGTTGACCGCCGCGTCCAGCAGATGATGCCGCCAGTCGTTGAGATAGCGGTCGCCCATGTCCAGGCGGCTGATCTCGTCCATATAGCGGCACAGGACATGCGGATAGCGCATCAGCCCCAGCAGTACCGCGCGCTTCAGGCTGTATTCGACGCCGCGCCCGACATGGCGATTGGCCTCGGCCACCGCCTGGTGCACCGCCGCCGCATTGACCCGCCGGATGCCGAAGACGTCGAAATAGCGCGACATCAAGGCGCGCTTATATTCGTAGGCCAGGTCCTTGTGCGGGATCTGCTGCGCCAGTTCCTCCAGCCGCTGCTTCAGCGCAGCGCGCCCCTCGGGCGTGTCGGTCTGCGCCTGCGCGATCTCAGCCTGCCAGAGCAGGTCGCTGAGCGGGGTGGCGCGGGTGAGCACCGCCTCGAAGCCCGCCGCGCCCTTTTCCTGGACCAGATCGTCGGGGTCCTGGCCTTGGGGCAGGGTGACGAAGGACAGGCTCTTGCCCGGCTGGAGCAGCGGCAGCGCGCGGTGCGCAGCGCGGATCGCGGCCTTCTGCCCGGCGGCATCGCCGTCGAAGCACAGCGTCGGCACGTCGACCATCCGCCACAGGCGCTCCAACTGGTTCTCGGTCAGCGCGGTGCCGAGCGGCGCTACCGCCTCGGCGATCCCCGCCTGGGCGAGCGCGATCACATCCATATAGCCCTCGACCACCAGCACGCGGCCGGACTTGCGCACGGCAGGCGCGGCGCGGTCGAGATTGTAGAGCGTGCGCCCCTTGTCGAAGAGGGGGGTGTCGGGTGAGTTGAGATATTTGGGCTCGCCCTCGCCGATGATCCGGCCGCCGAACGCGATCACCCGGCCCCGCGCGTCGCGGATCGGGATCATCAACCGGCCGCGGAACCGGTCGTAGGGGTCCTTGCCATCGACCTTGATGAGCAGCCCGCACTCGATCAGCGCCGGATCGCCATATTCCTTGAGCGCGGCCTTCAGCTTGCCCCGGCTGTCGGGCGCGAAGCCCAGGCCGAAGGCGCGGGCGGTCTCGGGCGTCACCCGGCGACGGGTCAGCAATTCGCGGGCATCGCCGCCCGACAGGCCGCCCAGTTGCTCGGAGAACCAGGCGGCGGCGTCCGCCATCGCATCGTGCAGCCCCTTGGCCCGCTCCGCCTTCTGCGCGGCGCGGCGGTCCTGCGCGGGGACTTCGAGTCCGGCGGCCTGCGCCAGCTCCTTGACCGCATCGATAAAGGGCAGGCCGCGCTGGTCGGTCATCCAGCGAATGGCATCGCCATGCGCCGAACAGCCGAAACAATGATAAAAGCCCTTGTCGTCGTTGACGTAGAAGCTGGGCGTCTTTTCGTTATGGAAAGGGCAGCAGCCCTTATATTCCCGGCCAGCCTTTTGCAGCTTCACCGTCTTGCCGATCAACGCCGACAGACTGGTCCGAGCGCGTAGCTCGTCAAGGAATTGCGGGGTCAGGCTCATGGCGTCCGCGCGATTATAATGGGTAGCGAAAGAGGGGGTTTTTGGCAAGGGTCTGGGTGGGGTGGATGGTTCGGGTTTGCCCTCCCCTCGATCCCCTCCCGCAGGCGGGAGGGGAAGCACATTTGGCGGAGGACAGTTCTCTCCGCCGAGCGTTACAGGCACCCCTACCGCAGGCGGGAGGGGCTGGGGGAGGGCCTTTCCGCAAGCGTGCGCTCAATAATTGCAACAACGCCCTCCAGATTACCAAGAACGTCGTTGTTCCAGAAGCGGACTACCCGCCAGCCTTGGGCGTCGAGATAGCGGGTCCGGGCTTCGTCGTAAGCGGCTTGAGCGTCGTGCTGGCCACCATCGACTTCAACGATCAGCTTTTCCGATCGGGCGGCGAAGTCGGCGATGTACGGGCCGACCGGGACCTGTCGGTTGAAGCGGACGCCAGCCACCTGGCGTCTCGACAGGGCCCGCCACAACCGCCGTTCCGCGTCGGTCAGCTTAAGGCGGAGTTCGCGCGCTTTTTTTGTAGGGCGGCCTTCGCGGAAGGGCCGGGGGCCCTCCCC
The DNA here is from genome assembly GCF_030818415.1 of Sphingomonas sp. SORGH_AS_0950. Taxonomy (NCBI): domain Bacteria; kingdom Pseudomonadati; phylum Pseudomonadota; class Alphaproteobacteria; order Sphingomonadales; family Sphingomonadaceae; genus Sphingomonas; species Sphingomonas sp. SORGH_AS_0950. The sequence goes on along the minus strand of NZ_JAUTAE010000001.1, from coordinate 1,363,368 downwards.
TCGGTCCCCTCCCGCCTGCGGGAGGGGATGCGCTTTTGGCGGAGGGTATCCCTCTCCACCAAGCGCAACAGGCTCCCCTCCCGCAGGCGGGAGGGGTTGGGGGGAGGGGACCACGCTCACGATCAGAACGATCCACTGGCCCACTCCCCCATCACATCACGCCAGCGCCGCCTTCACCAGCCCGCTGGCCTTGCTCATATCCAGCACCGCCGCATGGCGCGCCTTCAGCTCGGCCATCACCCGGCCCATGTCCTTCATGCCGCTCGCCCCGATCTCCGCCTTGATCGCCTCGATCGCGGCCTTGGTCTCGTCCTCGGTCAGCGTCTGCGGCAGGAAGCGCTCGATCACCGCGACCTCGGCCTTTTCCTGGTCGGCCAGTTCCTGGCGACCGCCCTGTTCGTACATGGCGATCGATTCGCGGCGCTGCTTGACCATCTTCTGCAGCACTTCGATCACGACCATGTCGTCATCGGCGGGCGCTTCGCCGGTGCGGAGTTCGATGTCGCGGTTCTTGATGGCGGCCTGGATCAGGCTGATCGCTGCGCGGCTTTCCTTGTCGCCAGCCTTCATGGCGGCCACCTGCGCGGCCTTGATGTCGTCGCGAATCATGTTTTGTCCGTCTTGTCTGAAAGGCGGAGACGATAGCGCCCCGAACCGATCACGTGAACCGGTTGACGCGACGCCCGTATGGCCCTAGCGGACGCCACTTAGCGACATTGCAGACATTTTAGCAGGAGTGCCCGCCGATCATGGCCGACGCCAAGCCATTCGCCATGCCCGAAAAGCCTGAAGGCGCCACGGGCGTTCTCGTTCTGGCGAACGGAGACGTGTTATGGGGGCGCGGTTTCGGCGTCGAGGGTGATGCCGTCGGAGAGGTGTGCTTCCACACCGCGATGACCGGCTATCAGGAGATCATGACCGATCCGTCCTTCGCCGGGCAGATCATCACCTTCACCTTCCCGCATATCGGCAATGTCGGGGCGAACCCCGACGATATCGAGGCGGACGCGCCGCACGCGCTGGGCATGATCGTCCGCGAGGATCCGACCGCCCCGTCCAACTTCCGCGCGATGGAGAACCTCGCCGGATGGATGGCGCGGCACAACCGCATCGGCCTGGCGGGTATCGACACCCGCGCGCTGACCCGCCGCATCCGTGCAGGCGGCGCGCCCAACGGCGTGATCGCGCATTCGGCTTCGGGCGAGTTCGACATCGCCGCTCTGCTCGAAAAGGCCCGCGCCTGGCCGGGGCTGGAGGGCATGGACCTCGCCAAGGACGTGTCGACCGAGCTGCATTATGGCTGGGGCGAGACGCGTGAAGGCGGGTTGTGGCGGCTGGGCTTCGGCTATGCCGGTTCCGAGGGCGAGGATCGCCCGCACGTCGTCGCGATCGATTATGGCAGCAAGCACAACATCTTCCGCAATCTGGTTCAGGCCGGTGCGAAGGTGTCGGTGGTCCCCGCCACCGCGTCCTATGAGGATGTGATGGCGCTGAACCCGGACGGCATCTTCCTGTCCAACGGCCCCGGCGATCCGGCGGCGACGGGCGAATATACCGTGCCGGTGATCCGCCAGCTGCTCGACACCGGCAAGCCGCTGTTCGGCATCTGCCTGGGCCATCAGCTTCTGGGTCTGGCGGTCGGCGCCAAGACCACCAAGATGCACCAGGGGCACCGCGGCGCGAACCACCCGGTCAAGCGCCTGTCCGACGGTCTGGTCGAGATCACCAGCATGAACCACGGCTTCGCGGTCGAGCGCGAGACGCTTCCCGCCAATGCGCGTGAGACGCATGTGTCGCTGTTCGACGGGTCGAATGCGGGCCTGGAACTGACCGACCGCCCGGCCTTCTCGGTCCAGTACCACCCCGAAGCCTCGCCGGGCCCGCAGGACAGCTTCTATCTGTTCGAGCGGTTCGTGGGGTCGCTGGAGGCGGACATTGGCTAACTATTTAAAGTCTCGAAATCGCGTCATCGAGGTGATCGGGCGCGAGGCAAGTGTATCAAATATTGGTAATTTCGATATTCAGAGAATACTGGATAGATACGCGATAGATCATAAGTCGGGTTGGGCGCACCGGATTGCTCAGGACATGGCCGATCTCAAACTAGGCGATCTCCTCTTAAGTGCAGAACATGCTGGCATCGTCCCAAACGGTAGATGTATAGAATTCTCTGAGGATTTAGCCGCAAAGCGTACCGTTGTTGGGCGGATGAAATCGGTGTCGAGGAGCGACTGGATCGCCTTTGGCGCATTTGTCACCGCTGTCGTTGCCTTGTTTAAGTGAGTCGATAATGCCAAAACGCACCGACATCTCCTCCATCCTCGTCATCGGCGCTGGGCCGATCGTCATCGGTCAGGCCTGCGAGTTCGACTATTCGGGCACGCAGGCGATCAAGGCCCTGAAGGAAGAGGGCTATCGCATCGTCCTGGTCAATTCGAACCCGGCGACGATCATGACGGACCCTGAGCTGGCCGACGCGACCTATGTCGAGCCGATCACGCCCGCGGTCGTCGCCAAGATCATCGAGAAGGAGCGCCCCGACGCGGTCCTGCCGACCATGGGCGGCCAGACCGCGCTGAACACCGCGCTGGCGCTGTTCCATGACGGCACGCTGGAGAAGTTCGGCGTCCAGATGATCGGCGCCGATGCCGAGGCGATCGACAAGGCCGAGGACCGTCAGAAGTTCAAGGTCGCGATGGAGAAGATCGGGCTGGAATCGGCCCGCTCGGCGATCGCGCATTCCGAGAAGGAAGCGCTGGAGGGCCTGGAGAAGGTCGGCCTGCCCGCCATCATCCGCCCCAGCTTCACGCTGGGCGGCACCGGCGGCGGCGTTGCCTATAATCGCGAGGAGTTCATCGCGATCGTCCGCGCCGGGCTCGACGCCTCGCCGACGACCGAGGTGCTGATCGAGGAATCGCTCCTCGGTTGGAAGGAATATGAGATGGAGGTCGTGCGCGATCGCAACGACAATTCCATCATCATCTGCTCGATCGAGAATATCGATCCGATGGGCGTCCATACCGGCGACTCGATCACCGTCGCGCCCGCGCTGACCCTGACCGACAAGGAATATCAGATCATGCGCAACGCCAGCCTGGCGGTGCTGCGTGAGATCGGCGTGGAGACGGGCGGCTCGAACGTGCAGTTCGCGGTCAATCCGAAGGACGGCCGCCTGATCGTCATCGAGATGAACCCGCGCGTGTCGCGCTCCTCGGCGCTGGCGTCGAAGGCGACCGGCTTCCCGATCGCCAAGGTCGCGGCCAAGCTCGCGGTCGGCTACACGCTGGATGAGATCGAGAACGACATCACCGGCGCGACCCCGGCCTCGTTCGAGCCGACGATCGACTATGTCGTCACCAAGATCCCGCGCTTCGCCTTCGAGAAGTTCAAGGGCTCGGAGCCCGTCCTCTCGACCGCGATGAAGTCGGTCGGCGAAGTGATGGCGATCGGCCGCAACATCCATGAATCGATGCAGAAGGCGCTGCGTGGGCTCGAGACGGGCCTGAGCGGCTTCAACGACGTCGAACACCTCGTCGGCGCGCCGCGTGCCGAGATCGAGGCGGCGCTGGCCAAGGCGACCCCGGACCGGCTGCTGGTCGCCGCGCAGGCGCTGCGCGAAGGCTTCACCGTCGCCGAGGTCCATGCGATCGCCAAATACGATCCCTGGTTCCTGGAGCGGATTGCCGAGATCGTCGCGGCCGAAGCCGAAGTCATGCAGAACGGCCTGCCGCAGGACGCGGCCGGTATGCGCCGCCTGAAGGCGATGGGCTTCTCCGACAAGCGGCTCGCCTATCTGGCGCTTCAGTCGGCGAATCTGCGCGGCATGGATCGCGGCATTGCGCGCGGTTCGGGCCTGATCCACGAGGTCGTCAAGATGATGACCGGCGGCGTGACCGAGCAGGAGGTGCGCGAGCATCGCCAGAAGCTGGGCGTGCGGCCCGTCTTCAAGCGGATCGACACCTGCGCGGCCGAGTTCGACGCCAAGACGCCGTATATGTACTCGACCTATGAAGCCCCGACCTTCGGCGAGCCCGAGGACGAGGCGGTGCCCAGCGATCGCAAGAAGATCGTCATTCTGGGCGGCGGTCCGAACCGGATCGGGCAGGGCATCGAGTTCGACTATTGCTGCTGCCACGCCTGCTTCGCGCTGGCGGATGCGGGCTATGAGACGATCATGGTCAACTGCAACCCGGAAACGGTCAGCACCGACTATGACACCTCGGACCGGCTCTATTTCGAGCCGCTGACCGCCGAGGACGTGCTCGCCATTCTCGACGTCGAGAAGTCGAAGGGCGAACTGGTCGGCGTGATCGTGCAGTTCGGCGGCCAGACCCCGCTGAACCTCGCCCGCGCGCTGGAATCGGCCGGTATCCCGATCCTGGGTACCAGCCCCGACGCGATCGACCTGGCCGAGGACCGTGAGCAGTTCGCCGCGCTGGTCGACAAGCTGAAGCTACTCCAGCCCAAGAACGGCATCGCGCGCAGCCGTGAGGAAGCGCTGATCGTTGCCGAGCGCGTCGGCTATCCGGTGCTGATGCGCCCCAGCTTCGTGCTGGGCGGCCGCGCCATGGAGATTGTCGACGGCCCGCAGCAGCTGGAGGATTATATCCAGACGGCGGTGCAGGTGTCGGGCGACGCGCCGGTCCTGATCGACCAGTATCTGCGTGACGCGATCGAGGTGGACGTGGACGCAATCTGCGACGGCGACCAGGTCGTCGTGGCGGGCGTGCTCCAGCATATCGAGGAAGCGGGCGTCCATTCGGGTGACTCGGCCTGCTCGTTGCCGCCCTACAGCCTGTCGGCGGAGATCATCGCCGAGATCGAGCGTCAGGCCGAGGCGCTGGCGCGCGGCCTGAACGTGCGCGGCCTGATGAACATCCAGTTCGCGGTCAAGGACGGTCAGGTCTATCTGATCGAGGTGAACCCGCGCGCCAGCCGCACCGTGCCCTTCGTCGCCAAGGCGATCGGCACCCCCATCGCCAAGATCGCCGCGCGCGTCATGGCGGGCGAAAAGCTGGCCGACCTGCCGCAGATCGATCGCCACATCGATTATTATGCGGTCAAGGAAGCGGTCTTCCCCTTCGCGCGCTTCCCCGGTGTCGATCCGGTGCTGTCGCCGGAGATGAAGTCGACCGGCGAGGTCATGGGCATCGACCCCGACTTCACCACTGCCTTCGCCAAGTCGCAGCTGGGGGCGGGCACCGTCCTGCCGACCAGCGGCGCGGTCTTCATCAGCCTGAAGGACGGCGACAAGGAACAGATCGTTCCCGCCGCCCGGATGCTGGCGGAGGCGGGCTTCGCGATCGTCGCGACCGGTGGCACCGCCGATTATCTCGACCGCGCAGGGGTCTCGGTCGAGAAGATCAACAAGGTGGCGCAGGGACGGCCGCATATCGTCGACCGGATCAAGGACGGCGGCATCACCCTGATCTTCAACACGACCGAAGGATGGCAGAGCCTGAAGGACTCCAAGCCGATCCGCGAAGCCGCGCTGGGGCAGAAGATTCCGTACTTCACCACGGCCCCCGCCAGCATCGAGGCGGCCAAGGCGATTGCGGCCGCAGGCACCCGTGGTCTTGAAGTACGTCCCCTGCAATCCTACTATTCGCGTTCGCACAACTGATCCCGACATGAGAACATGATGTGCTGGCGGACCGCTTTCCCGGTTGGGAGGGCGGTCCGTACCGGGAATGCGTATGGAAGTGGGGACTAGGATTATGGCGACCGTCGAAAAGATGCCGATGCTCCAGGAGGGCTATGACAAGCTCACCCAGGACCTGCGGCGTCTGAAAGAGGAACGGCCGCTGATCGTCGACGCGATCGAGGAAGCGCGTGCACACGGCGACCTGTCCGAAAACGCCGAATATCATGCGGCCAAGGAACGGCAGGGCCAGGTGGAGGCGACGATCGCCGACATCGAGGACAAGCTGAGCCGCGCGCAGATCATCGACCCGAAGGACCTGTCGGGCGACAAGATCGTGTTCGGCGCGACCGTCACGCTGCTCGACGAGGACGACAAGCCGGTCAAGTACCAGATCGTCGGCCAGACCGAGGCCGACGCCAAGACCGGCCGGATCAGCTACAACTCGCCGCTCGGCCGCGCGCTGATCGGGCGCAAGCTGGACGAAGAGGTCGAGGTGACGGTGCCGTCGGGCGACCGCTATTATCTCGTCAGCAAGATCGAATTCATCTGATCCGATGAATTGGGCAGCGGCACGCGCGACGACGGCCATCGCGGTCGTGACGGCGGTCGTGTCGCTGTTGCTGATCGTCACGGGGCTGGTGCCCGAGGCGGCGATCGGGGCGGGTTTCATCCCGTTGCGGTTCGAGGGGGCGGCGCTGCCCCCCGATCTGGGCTTTGCGGTGCCGACGCTGCTGACCCCGCTGACCGCCACGCTGATCCATGGCGGTTTCGCGCATATCGCGTTCAACCTCGTCATGCTGGTCTATTGCGGCGCGCAGGCGGAGCGGGCGCTGGGCGCGCGGGGGATAGCCGTCCTCTATGTCGTCGGCGCCTATGCGGCGGCGCTGGCGCAATATTTTCCCGATCCGGGTTCCGCCTCGCCGATGATCGGGGCAAGCGGTGCGATCTCGGCGATCGTCGGCGCCTATGCGCTGCTCTTCGGGCAGCGGCGGGCGACCCGTGGGATTGCCGGGCTGTCGGCCGAGTTCACCCATGTCCTGTGGCTGGCGGCGGGGTGGATCGGCATCCAGTTGCTGCTGGGCTTTGCGGGCATGGGGATGGGCGCGATTGCGGTGGGCGCGCATATCGGCGGGTTCATCGCCGGGCTGGTCTTTGCGAAGCCGCTGCTGCTGTGGCGTTACCGTAACGCCTGAGCCGGGCTAAATCAGCCTGGTCATAGTAGATGCGCCACGCGCCCAGCGCGCGCATCAGCATCGCTCATGGCGAACGGAGCGGGGGGCTGCGGCCGAGCCCCCGATCGGCCTGGGCGAAGTCGAAGGCCATGCCTCCGACCTCGCCCGGCAACCCGGATCAACCCAGCGTCGGCTCGAGCAGACGGTGCAGGTGCACCACGACGAACTTCATCTCCGCATCGTCCACCGTGCGCTGCGCGGCGGCGCGCCAGGCCTTTTCGGCGCTGGCATAGTCGGGGAACACGCCCACCACTTCCAGCGCGGAGGGATCGACGAAATCGAGGGTCTGCGGATCGCTGACGCGGCCGCCGAACACGAGGTGCAGCTTGCTCATGGTGTCTCCTGATGGGGTTTGCCTGTCCCTAGCGGCAAGCGCGGCCGGATTGAAGATGCTGTTTCGCGTCGCAACGCTTTGTCATGTCCGTTGGCGGGGGGAAGGTGACAGGGGTGCCCCTGTCATTCTAGGAGTTGGGAATGAACCAGACCGCCGCGCTCGCTTCGCCCGTTGCCTATGATGTCGTGATCGTCGGCACCGGCCATGCCGGAGCCCAGGCGGCGATCGCGCTGCGCCAGGAGGGCTTTGGCGGCACGATCGCGATGATCGGCGAGGAAGCCCATCCCCCCTATGAACGCCCGCCCTTGTCCAAGGAGTATCTGGCCGGGGACAAGCCGTTCGAGCGTATCCTGATCCGCCCCGAACGCTTCTGGGACGAACGCGCGGTGACGCTGCGGCTGGGCGAGCGGGTGATCGCGGTCGGTGCCGAGGCGCGGCTGCTGACGACCGAGGCGGGGGCGATGGTCGAATATGGTTCGCTGATCTGGGCGGCGGGCGGCCATGCGCGGCGGCTGACCTGTGCGGGGCATGATCTGGCGGGGGTGCATGGCGTACGCAGCCGCGCCGATGTCGATCGCCTGATCGCCGAGCTTCCGGCGGTGCGCGAGGTGGTGGTGATCGGCGGCGGCTATATCGGGCTGGAGGCGGCCGCGGTGCTGACCAAGTTCGGCAAGCAGGTGACGATCGTCGAGGCGCAGGATCGGGTGCTCGCAAGGGTCGCGGGCGAGACGCTGTCGCGCTTCTACGAGGGTGAGCACCGCGCGCATGGCGTCACCGTCCGGCTGAACGAGAGCGTCGCCTGTATCGAGGGCGAGACGGCGGTCTGCGGCGTAAGGCTGGGCGACGGGACGGTGCTGCCCGCGCAAATGGCGATCGTCGGGATCGGCATCGTTCCCTCGGTCGCGCCGCTGGTCGCGGCGGGGGCGGCCGGCGACAATGGCGTCACCGTCGATGCGCAGGGGCGGACCAGCCTGCCGCATGTCTTCGCGGTCGGCGACTGCGCGGCGCATGCCAATGGCTTTGCGGGCGGGGCGGTGATCCGGCTGGAGTCGGTGCAGAACGCCAACGACCAGGCGACCGTCGTGGCGCGGACGCTGGTCGGGCGCGAGGTCGCCTATCATGCGGTGCCGTGGTTCTGGTCCAACCAATATGACCTGAAGCTGCAAACGGTCGGGCTGTCTACCGGGCATGACCAGGCCGTGCTGCGCGGCGATCCGGCGACGCGCAGCTTCTCGATCCTGTATCTGCGCGAAGGGCGGGTCGTCGCGCTCGACTGCGTCAACGCGATGCGTGACTTCGTCCAGGGCAAACCGCTGGTCGTGGACGGCGCGGTGCTGCCCGCCGAAATGCTGGCCGACTCGACCCAGCCGCTCAAGGCCCTCTGGCCCCGGCCCTAGGCCCATCGACATTCAGCGATGCCTTTCCCTCCCTCGCCCCTCGCAGAGGGGAGAGGGTTGCGCAGACTTGGTCTTTGCGAAAGCAAAGGCTTAGTCGGAGCTGGGTGAGGGGTGGGCGCTCGCGAAGCGAGCGCGCGAGCCTCTGGGCTCGCTCAACCCCTCACCCAAGCTGCGCTAGCCAGCACGCTGGCAAGCTTCGCTAACCCTCTCCCCTGTCCAGGGGAGAGGGAAGAAGACACGACATTGAATGTCGATCCGCCCTAGCGGCGCGGGCGGTTGCGTGAAAAAAACGTCACATTGATATGTTGTAACGCAACAGACCTTTGGATATGCGCCCCCTCCACGGGAGTAATGTCATGTTCATCCATCGTTTGCCGACGCGGTTCGGCCGCGCATCCTTGTCGTTCGTCGCGCTGATCCTGGCGACCGGCCCTGCCATGGCGCAGACCCGCAAGGAGGCGGCGGCGTCGGACGATCATGGCGACATCGTCGTGCTGGGCACCCGGTCGCAGCGCGATTCCGCGCTCGGCTCCGACCTGTTGACCCGCCGCATGTCGCAGTCGAGCCGCTCGCTGGAGCGCGACCTGCTGGTCGCCAACGGCACCTATCGCCTGTCCGACGCGCTGGAGCTGTTCAGCGGCATCAGCCAGCAGAATAATCGCGGCGGCTTCATCGACAATTTCGCCATTCGCGGCTTTCTGGGGACGCCGGACGGCGGCGCGGAATATTATATCGACGGCTTCCTCGCCAATCGCGGCCTCGCCCCGCCGCGTGACCCCGCCACCACGGAGCGGATCGAGGTGCTGAAGGGCCCGGCGGGCGCGGTGTTCGGCGATATCGATCCGGCGGGCCGGGTGAATATCGTGTCGAAGACGCCGCGCTTCACCCCGGCGGTCAACGCCACGGTGATGGTGGGATCGTTCAACACGCGCCGCGCCGAGCTGGATGTGACGGGGCCGTTCTCCGACACGCTGGCCGGGCGCATCGTCGTCGCGGGCGAGGATTCGGACGGCTATCGCGACTATACCAACCCGTCGCGCCGCGTCGTCTCGCCCTCGCTGACCTGGCAGCCGCGCGCCGGAACCCGCCTGACCGCGCTGGCCGAATATACGCGGTTCGCCTCGGCCTTCGATCGCGGCGTGCCCGCCATCCGGGGCGACGCGCTGGCCATTCCGTCCAACCGCTATTTCGGCGAACCCGCCGACGGGCTGCATCATGCCGACAATACCCGGCTGCAACTGACCGGCGAGCATGGGCTGGGCGGCGAATGGTCGATCAATGGCGGGGTGAACTGGCGCTACACGACCCTGCGCGGCTTTTCGAGCGACCAGTCCAGCCTGCGTTCGGACAACCGCACGCTGTGGCGGCAACGGCGCGAGCGGGGCTATGAGGCGACCGACTTCTCCGCCCGGATCGAGCTGGCGGGCCGGTTCGACGCCTGGGGCGTCCATCATCCCAGCATCGGGATCAAGGGCTATACGCTCGACTATCTCGAACTGCTGCGCCGTTTCCGCCCGTCCGCCGCGCGCCCCTATGCCATCGACGTCTTCAATCCCGTCTATGGCCAGCCGAGCCCGGCGGTCGCCAATTTTACCGACCAGCGCGAGAAGCGGGCGGTCGGGACGCTGTATGCGCAGGACATGTGGGACGTCACCGACCGGCTGACCCTGACCGGGGGCATCCGCTTCGACACCTATCGCCAGAAGCTGCGCCGCAACCTGACCGGGCTGGAGACCGAGGCGACGGGCGATCCGGTCAAGTTCCGGTTTGGCGCGCGCTACCGCGTCACCGACGCGATCGCGGTCCATGGCAATTGGGGCGAGTCCTTCCTGCTCAATTCGGGAACCGGCCGACCGACCGCCGACAATCCGCAGGGGCCGTCCTTCGGCCCCGAAGAGGCCAAGGGGTATGAACTGGGCATTGCCGGTCGCTGGCCCGGCGTGAACGTCGCGGCGACCTTCTTCGATATCGAGAAGCGCAACATCCTGACCAACGATCCGGTCGATCCCAACTTCCTGGCGCCGGTCGGTTCGCTCAAGAGCCGGGGTGTCGAGCTGGACGCCTCGCTCGACCTGGCGAAACGGTGGCAGGTGGTGGCGAACTATGCCTATGTCGACGCCCGCGCCGACGACCGTACCTTCGCTACGCCCGACGTGCTGAACGTCGCCAAGCATTCGGGAACGCTGTTCGTCGTCGGCCGCTATCCGACCGGCTGGGGCACCGACTGGTCGGTGTCGGCGGGGGCGGCCTATGTCGGCGATCGCGCGGGGGCAGTGGACAATAGCGGCCTGCGCCTGCCCGCCTATACCAAGGCCAAGATCGCCGGAGAGATCGGCGTCACGCCCGCGCTGACCGTCCGGGCGGAGGCGGACAATCTGTTCGACGTCCATTATGCGATGAGCTCCTACAGCCCCGTCTGGGTCTATCCGGGGGCACCGCGCACGGTTCGCGTGTCGGCCAGGGTCGCCTTTTAAGACAAGCAGCTTGCGCCCACCCCGCGCCTTATGTCAGATTTAATGCAAAGGTTTGCAGGAGAGTCTGATGCGCTGGCGCAACGTCATGGCGGCGGGGGTGGGCATGGTCGCCCTCGCCGCCCCGGTATCGGCACGGGTCACCGCCCCGGCGGGGGCGAGGATGTTCCGCCTCGACGGGGGCGGGGTCACCTATGCCATGGGGGTGGACGAAAAGGGCTATCTCCAGCCGCTCTATTGGGGATCGTCGCTGGCGGAGGGCGACCCGCTGGTCTCGGGCGATCCGGTCAGGACCGGCGACCCCATCGTGTTGAAGGCGCCGGGCGAGCTGTCGGGCTTCGACCCGGCGGGTTCGGTCACGCTCCAGGAGTTTCCGGGGCAGGGCGAGGGGCTGGTCAGCGAACCGGGCGTCAAGGCGCTGTTCGCCGATGGCAATCGCGACCTCGTCCTGAAATATCGCAGCCACAAGGCCAGTGGCGAGACGCTGACGGTCGAACTGGCCGATATCCGCCGCCCCCTGTTCGTGACGCTGACCTATACCATCGATCCCGAGACGGGGATCGTGGCGCGGTCCGCACGGGTCCGCAACGGCGATACCCGCCCGGTGCGGGTCGACCAGCTGGCGGCGGCGGTCTTCTCGCTGCCGGTAGGGGACGATTACCGGCTCCACTATCTGACCGGCCGCCATGCCGCCGAATGGACGCGGAAGACGGTGCCGGTCGAGGCGGCGGAGACCGTGCTGGAAAGCCGTCGCGGCTCGACCGGCCATGGCAACAATCCCTGGTTCGCGATCGGTCGCGAAGGGCTGACCAGCGAGGTCCATGGTCCGGTCTGGTATGGCGCGCTCGCCTGGTCGGGGTCGTTCCGGATCAGCGTGGCGTCGGACAATCTGGGGCGGGTGCGGGTTGCGGGCGGCTATAACCCCTATGACTTTTCCTGGACGCTGAAACCGGGCGAGTCGCTGGACACGCCGGTCTTCTATGCGGGCTATTCGGACAAGGGGCTGGGCGGCGCGTCACGGACATTCCATGACTTCGAGGTCGCCAACATCCTGCCGCACGGGCGGAAGGCTCGGCTGCGGCCGGTCCTGTACAATAGCTGGGAGGCGACCGCCTTCGACGTGACCGAGGCGGGGCAGATGGCGCTTGCGGAGAAGGCCGCCAGGATCGGCGTCGAGCGTTTCGTGGTCGATGACGGCTGGTTCGGCGCGCGCAACAGCGACAAGGCGGGGCTGGGCGACTGGACGGTCAATCCGGCCAAATTCCCGAACGGGCTGAAACCGCTGATCGACCGGGTCAAGGGGCTGGGGATGGACTTCGGCCTGTGGGTCGAGCCCGAGATGGTCAATGTCGACAGCGACCTGTATCGCGCGCATCCCGACTGGGTGCTGAACTTTCCCGGTCGCCCGCGGACCGAGGGGCGCAACCAGCTGGTCCTGAACCTCGCCCGGACAGATGTGCGCGATCACCTGCTCGCCGTGCTCGACAAGCTGGTCGGCGAGAACGACATCGCCTTCCTCAAATGGGATTATAACCGCAACTGGACCGAGGCGGGCTGGCCCGAACAGCCCGTCGCCGACCAGCAGCGCGTCTATGTCGACTATGTCCGCAACCTGTATTTCATCCTGTCCGAACTGCGGCGGCGGCATCCGAAGCTGGAGATCGAGGCCTGTTCGGGCGGCGGCGGCCGGGTCGATCTGGCGATGATCGGGCTGACCGACGAGGTCTGGCCTTCGGACAATACCGATCCCGCCGACCGGCTGACCATCCAGGACGGCTTTACCCGCGCCTATCCGGTGGCGGTGATGATGGCCTGGGTCACCGACAGCCCCAATTGGGCGAATACCCGCGTCACCAGCCTCGACTATCGCTTCCTGTCGTCGATGCAGGGAGGGCTGGGGATTGGCGCGAATCTCGACAAATGGGGGGAGGGCGACTTCGCCACCGCGCGCAAATGGGTGGCGGCGTACAAGACGATCCGCGAGACGGTGCAGCGCGGCGCGCTCTATCGGCTGGAGTCCCCGACCGGCGACAATGCGACCACCGCGACCCTGTATGTCGGGCAGGACAAGCGGCAGGCGGTGCTGTTCCAGATGCTCCACTCGTCGATGTGGCGCGACAATCCCGCCGCGATCCATGCGCAGGGGCTGGACCCGGCGCGGGTCTATCGGGTGCGGATGCTCGACGGTGCCGCCCGCCCGGCGGGCGTGCCCGCGCGGGCCTCTGGCGCCTATTGGATGAACCGGGGACTGCGCGCGCCGCTCAAGGGCGACTTCGTCGGCACCGCCTTCGTGTTCGAGGCGGAATGACGAAAAAAGGCGAGGACCCGATGGTCCTCGCCTCCATTTTCGATCCTGTCAGGCGCGGATCACAGCGCCAGCGGCTGCGCCTTCAGCTTGCGCGCGCGCAGCATGCCCAGGCCCAGGACGGCGAGCGCGAACAGCGCGATCGTGCCGGGTTCGGGAACCGAGGTCGGTTTCAGGAAGGCGATATTGTCGACCTCGAACGAATCGGTCGGCGAGGTGAAGCGCAGGCCGCCGATCTGGCGTCCGGTGCTGGGATCGACCGTATAGGTGACGTAGCGATTATTGTCGCTGGTCGTCCCTGTCTTGAGGAGACCGTTGGCGATGTCGGCGCCGGTGATCGTCGCGATCGTCTTGCCCAGCGTATCGAGGATGTCGAGCGAGTTGAACGAGTCGATCGTGCCCCACAGGAGGCTGACCGCGCCCCAGCCGGTCGAGCCGGTGCCCTTCAGCTCGGCCACCGTGCCGTTGGTCGCGCCGACGGCCAGATAATTGCCGCTGCCGCCGGACGGCTGGATCGCGCCCTTATAGGCGCCCGTGCTGGTCGAGTCGTTCAGGACCGTGCCGCCGTTCAGCGAGAAGCCCGACGGAATGCCGTTGGTGAAATCGATCACCGTCGTGTCGCGCGCATAGACGGGCGGCACGAGATACGAGGTCGAGCTGACCCCGGCGGACGCAGGAGCCGCCGCGGAAAGGGTGGCGATGGCCGCCATCGCGCCGAGAAGAACCTTTTTCATATCACCGTCGTTACAATTTGCTGGCCGAGCCATGCCTAGCCGCGGACAGCTTTTCAAAAGGTTTCGCGAGGGGCCGCTGTGTCAGGCGTTTCGATGTAAAACAGGCGGGTCACCGCGCCAGCGCGCGTTCGGTATCCTCGCGGGCCTGTTCGACCAGCACGATCGTCGCGGCGCGGGCCGCCGCCGCGTCGGACTCGGCGATGGCGGCGAAGAGCTGGCGGTGCTCGGGCATGGAGTCGCGCGGCAACTTGGCGCTGCGATGCTTGTAGAGCGTCGTCCAGCGGACCGCCGCGCCGATGCTGCCCGACAGGCTGATGAGCAGTTCGTTGCCGGTCGCCTCGAGGATGATGTTGTGGAACTGCTGGTCGGCGGCGCGCCCCTGTTCGGTGTGCAGGCCATGCTCGCCCATCGCCTCCAGCGCGGCGCCCATGCGCGACAATTGCCGGGTATCGCGTTTCAGGGCGGCCAGCTCGGCGGCGGCGGGCTCGACGATCAGGCGAAGCTGGAACAGGCTCTGGACGAAGCCCGCGGGCGGCTCGCCCTCGAACATCCAGGCGAGCAGTTCGGGGTCGAGCAGGTTCCACTCCAGCCGCTCGCGCACCCGCGTCCCCGCCTTGGGCTTGCTGACCACCAGCCCCTTGGCCGACAGCATGCGCAGCGCCTCGCGCACGACCGAGCGCGACATGCCGCGCTGCTCGGCGATCTCGACCTCGCCCGGCAGGGTCGATCCGGCGGCGATCCGGCCGGTCACGATGGCGACGCCGATGTCGCGGGCCAGCGCGCTGTGGGCGGGCCCGCGTCGCTTCAATATCGTCACTTGGCTGCTTCCTTCCGGGCCGATGTCCGCGCGCCGATCCCGGCACATGTCTGACTAGTCTATGGGGCGGGGCGTCGAAAGGAAAGCTTGCGGCGCGCGGAGCCCTTGCACGTCAATGATATAATGTACCATAGGTAGCCGGACAGTTGCCCTGACGCTTCCGTCGCGGCACGATGGCGCATCAACCGATCCAGAGGGGGATCCGTTTTTTCCATGACCTTCCGCACCTGCCTGCTTGCCGCGAGCGCGCTCGCGATCCTGTCCCCGGCCTCGGCCCAACAGACCCCCGCCGCCTCCACGCCCGTCCAGGTCGTGACCGACTCCACGGTCAGCGACATTCCCGCCCATTTCACCCCGCCGACCGACGTCGCCGAGCGCGATTACATCAAGCGCGAGGTGATGATCCCGATGCGCGACGGCGTGAAGCTCTACACCGTCATCGTGATACCCAAGGGCGCGGTGAACGCGCCGATCGTGCTGACCCGCACCCCCTATAACGCCGCCGGTCGCGCCAAGCGGTCGGACAGCACCAGGATGATCGAGGCGCTGCCGCTGGCCGACGAGGAGTTCGTCAAGGCGGGCTATATCCGCGTCTATCAGGACATTCGCGGCAAATATGGCTCGGAGGGCGAATATGTCGTGACGCGTCCGGTCATCGGCCCGCTGAACGCGACCAAGGTCGATCACACGACCGACGCCTATGACACGATCGACTGGCTGGTGAACAAGGCGAACCTGCCCCAGTCCAATGGCCGGGTCGGGATGATCGGGTCCTCGTACGAGGGCTTCACCGTCGTCATGGCGCTGCTCCATCCGCACCCCGCGCTGAAGGTCGCCGCGCCGGAAAGCCCGATGATCGACGGCTGGATGGGGGACGACTGGTTCCATTACGGGGCCTTCCGCTTCGCCAATATCGGCTGGATCGGGTCGCAGACCGGCTACAAGGGCGAGGGCAAGGCGCCGTCGAGCGGCGGTTACGACGATTACGAGAATTTCCGCCATGGCTCGGCGAACGACTGGGCCAGGAAGTCGGGCTATGACCAGCTGCCCTTCTGGCAGCGGATCGTCCAGCATCCCGCCTATGACTTCTACTGGCAGGGCCAAGCGCTCGACAAGCTGCTGGCCGCGAACCCCTCCAACGTGCCGACCATCTGGGAACAGGGGCTGTGGGACCAGGAGGACATGTACGGCGCGATCACCTCGTGGGAGGCGCTGAAGGCCAAGGGCAAGCTGGGCAACAACTTCCTGGTGATGGGCCCGTGGCGGCACAGCCAGATCAACCGCACCGGCACCAGCCTGGGCCCGTTCCAGTGGAATGGCGACACCGCCAAGCAGTTCCGCGAAAATATGGTCCTGCCGCTGTTCAACCAGTATCTGAAGGACGGCGCACCCGCCAACCTGCCCAGCGCCGCCATCTACAATACCGGCGAAAACCATTGGGACAGGCTGACCCGCTGGCCGCTGGCCTGTCAGAGCGGGTGCGACGCGCCGCTGACCCCGCTCTATCTGGCGGACGACAAGGGGCTGAGCTTCGACAAGCCGGGCAGCGGGGAGGATTCCTATGTCTCCGACCCCGCCAATCCGGTTCCGCATCTGTCGCGGCCGGTCAATTTCAACGATGGCCGCTGGGGCGACTGGCTGGTCAGCGACCAGCGTCATGCCGATGGCCGGACCGACGTCGTCACCTATACCGGGCCGGTCCTGACCGAGCCGGTGCGGGTGTCGGGCGCGCCGATCGCCGACCTGTTCGCGCGCACGACCGGCACCGACGGCGACTTCGTGGTGAAGGTCATCGACGTCTTCCCACCCGAGGATGCGATCGACCCCAAGATGGGCGGCTATGAGCTGCCGATCAGCCTCGACATCTTCCGGGGCCGCTATCGCAACAGCTTCTCCAACCCCACCGCGATCCCGGCGGGCAAGGTGCAGGAATATAAGTTCCGCCTGCCCACCGTGAACCATGTGTTCCAGCCGGGGCACCGGATCATGATCCAGGTCCAGTCCAGCCTGTTCCCGCTCTACGACCGCAATCCCCAGACCTTCGTGCCCAATATCTTCACGGCCAAGGCGGGCGATTACCGGAAGGCGACGATCACGCTGGAACGTGGCGGTGCCAATCCCAGCCGGGTCTGGCTGCCGGTCGTGCCGCTCGACCAGTCGGCGGCGATGGCGCGCTGATCCGACCAGGGAGCGGGCGGTGCCGCGTTTCCGCCCGTTCCCGGACGAGGTTTAACCCATCACGGCCACCTAGCCCCTTGGAGGCGGCGGCCGGTAAGGCTATCTGAAAGACGTGGCTCTCTCCCCGTCATCCCGTGCGTCCCTGACCCTGCCCGACGACGCGATCGGATCGGTGACCGCCAATCCGGACGTGGCGCGCCGCTATCTGGCGCTGGTGGCCGCCGCCACCGACCGCCTGATGGCCGCCGACGATCCCGCGGCGATGATCGATGCGCTGTTCGCCCTGATCCGCGACGAGCTGGATCTCGACGTCTATTTCAATTTCCGCCGCGACGATCGCTCCGTCCGGCTGGAGGCGTCGGGCGGCCTGTCGCGCGCGCAACGCACCGAGGCGGCGACGCTCGACATGACCCAGTCCGCCTGCGGACAGGCGATGCGCGAGCGCCGGGCGCTGCACCTGACCGACATCCAGGAAAGCGGCGAGGTGCGGACGTCCTTCGTCCGTTCGCTGGGGATCGATGTCTATCTGTGCATGCCGCTGCTCCATGGCGATCAGCTGCTCGGCACGCTGGGCTTCGGTCGGCGCGCGGCCCGGCCGTTCGGCGAGGACGAACGGCGGCTGCTGACGCTGTTGTGCCATTATGTCGCACTGGCGCAGCACCGCTTGCGGATCGAGGAGGCGCTGCGGCACGGGATCGAGACCCAGGCACGCTTGCTGGACGAGCTGAACCACCGGGTCCGCAACGCCTTGCAGGTCGCGATCGGGCTGGTGTCGCACGAAGTCCGCTCGGCCGGCGACACCGCGACCCGCGCCGCCCTGTCGCGCGCCGCCGAGCGGTTGCAGGTGCTGGCGAGCGCGCATCGCCCGCTCTACGCCACCGCCGAGCCGGGGCTGGTCGACCTGGCGGCCTTGTTCGGCGACGTGATCGCGCAGTTGCGCGGCGACGCGGCGGTGGGCGCGGTCGCGGCGGAGGGCCCCGTCCCGGTGCCGATCGAGCGGGCGGTGGCGGCGGCGCTGCTGCTCGACACGCTGCTGGAAGACGGCGCGGCGGTCCCGCATATCGCAATGCATCCATTTCGGGCGGGCGGGAACGAAATGCTGCGCATTGCGTTTCAGGGGCCCGGATGGGGACGCCATGTCGATCTTGTCGAACGTCATCGACTGGTCGCACGGCTTTGCCATCAGTTGCGCGCGACGCTGACGAACGAGGATGATGGGTGCCTGATCTTGGTCATGCCGCATGACGGTGGCGAATACGGGACTGGTATCCGATAATTCCGCATTCGATGCCGATGGCCTCGACCTGCTGATCATCGAGGACGAGGCGCTGGTCGCGATGCTCGTCGAGGATGCGCTGACCCTGCACGGTCACAAGGTGATCGGCATCGCGGATACCGTGTCGGCCGCGCTGGAACTGGCCGATGCGCAGCGGCCCGACCTGGTCCTGTGCGACGTCAAGCTGGCGGACGGCGACAGCGGGCTGACCGCTGCGCAACTGCTGGCCGAGCGTGGCATTCCCAGCATCTTCCTGAGCGGCAACTGCCCGGAACGCGGCGGCCATCCGCTGGTGATCGGCTGCATCGCCAAGCCGTTTCGGCCGGGCAGCCTGGCCGCGGCGGTTCGCGCGGCGCATCGTGCGGCGCAAGGGGAACGGCCGAGCGATCCGCCGCCCGCGTTGCGCTTCTATTCCGAACCGCGCTGAGGGAAAGCCATCGGAGGAAAAGGGTGGTCGAGGCGACGCGGCGTTCAGTCCTGCGATGGCGACGCGGCGGACGCCCCGGCGGGCAGGGCGTCGATCTCTGCCCCGACCGCCTGGTCCAGCTTGTCGAGAATGATGCTCAACTGCCCCACTTCCTCTTCGGTCAGGCTGTGGAGCGCCAGGCCGGTCAGTTCACGGCGCAGCGGTTCGGTCTGGCGGATGACCTGACGCCCGCTCTCGGTGATGGCAAGCCGCTTGGCCCGCCGGTCGTCCGGGTCCGGGATGCGGACGAGCAGCCCGTCCCGCTCCATCGTATCCACCGCCTGGGTCACGGTGCGCGGCGCCAGGCTGAAGCATTCGGCGATGTCGGCGGCGCGCACCGGCGCGTTGTTCGCGATGAACAGCAGCATCTTGGTCCGCGCGAGCGATGCGCCCTGCGCCGCCATGCGGCGGTCCAGCAACCGGTGAAGCCGCATGTAGATGCGGCCGTAGCGAAGCATGAGAGAGTCACGGTCAACCATATTATGAGGTAACTCAATAAATGGTCTTGCCTTATGCTGCAAGTGCGTCCAAATACACTGCCAAGTTCCATTGATTCCATCGACAGGGGGCCCGGCATGGCCGATGCTAACCAAGTGAATGAGGGGCAGGGCGCAAACGCCGCCGACACGACCCCCGATGACGACAACAAGGCACCGGCCTCCCCCGCCAAGAAGCGGCGCATCCGTGTCATCCTGCTTGTCGTCGCGGCGGTCGCGGTGATCGGCGGCGTGTTCTGGTATGCGAATTACAAGAGCGTCGGCCAGTATATGCAATCGACCAACGACGCCTATATCCAAGCAGATGCCGTCACCGTCGCGCCCAAGGTCTCGGGCTATGTCGACAAGGTGTTCGTCGGCGAGAACCAGAACGTCCAGGCGGGCCAGCCGCTGCTCCAGATCGACACGCGCGACTATCGCGCCCAGACCGCGCAGATCGAGGCGCAGATCGGCGTCGCCCAGGCCAATGCGCAGGGCGTGCGGGCGCAGATCCGCGAGCAGCAGGCCGCGATCGACCGCTCCGAGGCCGATCTCCGCGCCGCGCAGAGCGATGCCGCCTTCGCCCAGGCCGAGGTCGTCCGCTACACCCCGCTCGCCGCATCGGGCGCGGAAAGCCGCGAGCGCCTGTCGCAGCTTCAGAACCAGGCGCGTCAGGCCAATGCCAAGGTCGCGGCGGCCAATGCCGCGCTGTCCGCGTCGCGTCGCCGCATCGGCACGCTGAACGCGCAGGTCCAGCAGGCCCGTTCGCAGGGCGAGGCCGCCCGGGCGCAGCTCGACGCTGCCGAGGTCAATCTCGGCTCGACGATGATCCGTGCCTCGATCGCGGGTCGTGTCGGCAACAAGACGGTGCGCGTCGGCCAGTTCGTCCAGGCGGGCACGCGCACCATGTCGATCGTGCCGGTCAGCCAGCTCTATATCAGCGCGAACTTCAAGGAGACGCAGCTGGGCCTGATGCGTCCCGGCCAGCCGGTGAAGATCGAGGTCGACGCGCTGCCGGGCGTCGAGATCAAGGGCCATGTCGAAAGCGTGGCACCGGGCACCGGCGCGCAATTCTCGCTGCTGCCGCCGCAGAACGCGACCGGCAACTTCACCAAGATCGTGCAGCGCGTGCCGGTCCGCATCGCGGTCGACGCCGACGATCAGACCCGTGCACTGATGGTGCCCGGCATGTCGGTCGACGTCACGGTCGACACCCGTTCGGCCAAGGGCGCGCTGAAGCGCATCGCCGAGCAGCAGGACCAGCATAACGAGGCGCGGGAGGGGGCGCAGCGCCGGTGAGCGCCGCCGCCGCCCCGACGGGGGCCAAGGCCGGATCGGCCGCCCAGCCGGGCGGCACACCGGCCAAGGCCGACCTGACCGCCTGGCTCGCCGTCGCGGCGGGCAGCATCGGCGCGCTGATGGCGACGCTCGACATCTCGATCGTCAACTCGGCGCTGCCCACCATCCAGGGCGAGATCGGCGCCAGCGGTACCGAGGGGACGTGGATCGCGACCTCCTATCTGGTCGCCGAGATCATCATCATCCCGCTGTCCGCCTGGCTGGAGCGGCTGCTGGGGCTTCGCACCTTCCTGCTGATCGCCTCGATCATGTTCACCGGCTTCTCGGTGGTGTGCGGGCTGTCGACCAACCTGACGATGATGATCATCGGGCGCGCGGGGCAGGGGATCACCGGCGGCGCGCTGATTCCGACCGCGCTGACCATCATCGCCACGCGCCTGCCGCGCGAGCAACAGCCGATCGGCACCGCCTTTTTCGGCGTCACCGCCATTTTGGGCCCCGTGATGGGGCCGCTGATCGGCGGCTGGCTGACCGAGAATATCAGCTGGCACTATGCCTTCTTCCTGAATCTGCCGGTCGGTGCGGTGCTCGTCACGCTGCTCCTCGTCGGCCTGCCGCACCAGAAGCCGCATCTGTCCGAGCTGGCCAAGGCCGACTGGCTGGGCATTGCGGGGCTGGCGCTGGGGCTGGGCGGGCTGACCGTCGTGCTGGAAGAGGGGCAGCGCGAGCAATGGTTCGAGTCGCGCGAAATCATCGAGCTGACCATCCTGTCGATCTTCGGCTTTGCGCTGTTGTTCGCGGGCCAGTTCGTCGCCTCGCGGCCGGTTATCCGCCTGAAGCTGTTGCTCGACCGCCAGTTCGGCAGTGTGGTCATCATGGGCATCGTGCTGGGCATGGTGCTGTACGGCACCTCCTATGTGATCCCGCAGTTCCTGGCCTCGATCGCCGGCTACAACGCGTTCCAGGCGGGCAAGGTCGTGCTGCTCAGCGGCATCCCCAGCCTGTTGATGATGCCCTTCACCCCTATCCTCATCAAGAAGGTCGATATCCGCATCGCGGTGGGGCTGGGGCTGGGCATCATGGCGCTGAGCGCGGGGATCGACACCGTGCTGACGGCGGATTCGACCGGCGGCTCGTTCACCGACTCGCAGCTGTTGCGCGGGGTCGGCACGATCCTGGGCATGTTGTTCCTGAACCAGGCGGCGATCTCGTCGGTGCCGCCGTCGCAGGCCGGGGACGCCGCCGGGCTGTTCAGCGCGGCGCGCAACCTGGGCGGATCGTTCGCGCTCGCCGGGATCGCGACCGTGCAGGACCAGCGCAGCTTCCTGCACCAGCAACGGCTGGAGGAGTCGCTGTCGGCCAATTCGCAAGCCGTGCAGGACTGGCTGTCCGGCCTGACCCGCCAGTTCGGCAGCAGCGAGGCGGCCTATCGCATGATCGGCAGCACCATCCAGCAACAGGCGCTGGTGATGACCTATAACGACCTGTTCTTCATCCTGTGCGTCGGCATCCTGATGGTGATGCCGCTTGTCCTGTTCCTTCGTCCGCTGCCCAAGGGCGGCCCCGTGGCGATGCATTGAGGCCCGTGATGCGCAAGCAGCTTTCCCTGATCCCGCTCTTCCTGCTGGGGGCCTGCACCGTCGGGCCGAACTATGCCGGGCCGCCCAAGGCCATCGGCTCCGCCGCGACGCCGCCCGCCGGGTTCGTCCGCGCCGACACCACGCTGGCGACGACCGCGCCCGCGGTCGCCGACTGGTGGACGACGCTGAACGATCCGATGCTGACCTGGCTGGAAGAGCAGGCGCTGGCGTCCAATCCCAATGTCGCCGTCGCCCAGGCGCGGCTGAAGCAGGCGCGTTCGGCGCTGCGGCTGGAACGCGCCAATCAGGCGCCCAACGCCAATGCCAGCGCGACCTATCTTCACGCCGATCTGCCCGCGCTGAACCTGGGTGGCGGGGGAGAGCAGGGCGGCGCGAACGGCAATGCGTCGGGCGGCTCGGGCGGCGGGACCAGCGTCGACTTCTTCAACCTGGGTTTCGACGCCAGTTGGGAGATCGACCTGTTCGGCGGCCGTCGTCGCACCGTGGAGGCGGCGCGCGCCAGCGCGGCGGCGGCCGAGGCCAATGTCGCGGATGCGCAGGTTTCGCTCAGCGCCGATGTCGCCCAGGCCTATATCGGGCTTCGCGATGCGCAGCAGCGGCTGATCCTGGCGCGCGACGCCTCGCGGATGCAGCGCGACACGCTGAACCTGACGCTTCAGCGGTTCAACAACGGCGCCGCCTCGCAGCTGGAGGTCGAGCGGCTGCGCAACCAGGTCGAGAGCACCGATGCGCAGATCCTGCCACTCTCGGCCTCGGTCGAGACCTATCTCAACGCGCTGGCGATCCTGATCGGCGAGGCGCCCGGCACGCTCGACCAGCGGCTGGGCCAGCCGGGCAAGGTGCCGCTGCCGCCCGCGCAGGTCGCGGTCGGCGATCCGACCGCGCTGCTCCAGCGTCGCCCCGACATCCGCGCCGCCGAGCGCAACCTGGCGGCGCAGACCGCGCGGATCGGCGTGGCGGAGGCGGCGAAATTCCCGCGGCTCAACCTGATGGGGATCATCGGCATCGGCGGCACCTCGCTCGACGCGCTGACCGATCTCGACAATCTGGTGACGCTGGGCGCGCCGATGCTGCAATGGAACGTGCTGAACTTCGGTCGCGCCAATGCCCGTGTGGGTCAGGCCGAGGGCGCGCGCGACGAGGCGGAGGCGCAGTATCGCGGCGTGGTGCTGTCGGCGCTGCGCGATGCCGAGGACGCGCTGTCGCGCTTCCGCGCGCGGCGCAACACGGTGGCGACACTGGCGCGAGCCAAGGCGTCGGCGGATCGCTCGGCGCTGCTGATGCAGCAGCGTTACCGCGCGGGCACCGCGACCCTGATCGACACGCTGGATGCCGAGCGCCAGCGCGTGTCCGCCGACCAGTCGCTGTCGCAGGCGGTGGCCGGGCTGACCAACGATTACGTGGCGCTGCAAAAGGCGCTCGGCCTGGGCTGGCGGGCGTCGTCCTAAGGCGCACCCATATTCAGGATAGCTTCTTCCCCTCTCCCCTCTGCGAGGGGCGAGGGAGGGAAAAGCATCGCTGAATGTCGGTCGGCTTTAAATCCTCCCCATCGTCAGATGGGGAGGGGGACCGCGCCCATAGGGCGCGGTGGAGGGGCCTTGCCGATCCGTCTCGCCCCTCCACCATCGCTGGCGCGATGGTCCCCCTCCCCAAGCACAGCTTGGGGAGGATGGGCGGTTACGCCCCCGCCTTCGCGATCCGTTCGCGTGCCTCGCGTTCGATCGTCTCCAGTTCGTCGACCGTCTGGACCAGCGCGGTCATCTGCTGGCGGAGCTCGCCGATCCGCGCATGGCATCGCTCGGCCAGCGCGCGCATCTGTTCGACATGCTGGGGATCGGCATCGTACAGCCGCAGGAACTCCTCGATCTCGCGCAGCGAGAAGCCCAGCCGCTTGCCGCGCAGGATCAGCTGCATCCGCGCCGTTTCCCGCTTGGAATAGACGCGCGCGGTGCCCACCCGTCGCGGCTCGATCAGCCCGCGATCCTCGTAGAAGCGCAACGTGCGCGTCGTCACTCCCAGGCTGTTGGCGACATCCTGGATGCCGCGCAACTCCTCCGTATCCGTCACTTCGCCTGTTCCCCCACCGGCCGCGCCGCCGCCGCCTTCGCCAATTCTTCCTCGACCAGTTCCTTTTTCGACAATTTGCCGATCAGGGTCTTGGGCAGGCTTTCGCGGATTTCGACTTCGCGGGGAAGCTCGATCTTGCTGACCTTGTCCTGAAGGAACACACGCAGTTCCTCGGGCGTGGCGTGATGATCGGCGGCCAGCTTGACGAAGGCCTTGGGCGACTGGCCGCGATAGGGGTCGGGGATGCCGATCACCACCGCCTCGGCGACGGCGGGATGCTCGTACAGCGCCTCCTCGATCATGCGGGGATAGACGTTATAGCCGCCGCACAGGATCACGTCCTTGATCCGGTCGACGATGAACAGATAGCCGTCCTCGTCCAGATAGCCGACGTCGCCGGTGCGCAGCGCGCCGTGGATGAAGACCTGTTCGCTCTCGGTGGGCCTGTTCCAATAGCCGGACATGACCTGCGGGCCCCGCGCGCAGATTTCGCCGACCTCGCCCGGCGGCATCAGCCGGTCGGGATTGTCGCGGTCGCGGATCTCGATGATCGTGCCGGGGAAGGGCAGCCCCGCCGATCCGCCCTTGTTCTCGCCCAGGATCGGGTTGCAGGTGATGATCGGCGACGCTTCCGACAGGCCATAGCCCTCGACCAGCTTGCCCCCGGTCGTGGTCTCGAACGCCACGCGCACCTCGGCCGGCAGCGGCGCGCCGCCCGAGATGCACGCCTTGATCGCCGACAGGTCGACCTTGCGCGCCTCGGCCACGCCCGCGATCGCGTTGTAGATGGTGGGGACGGCTGGAAAATAAGTCGGCTTGCTGCGCGCGATGGTCTTGAGCACCTGGTCCAGCTCGAACCGGGGGAGCAGGATCATCTCCGCGCCGACCCGGATCGCGAAGCTGAGCACCGTGGTCAGCGCAAAGACGTGGAAGAGCGGCAGGACACCCAGGATACGCTCCTCGCCGATCATCTCCTCGCCGCCGGTATGGATGACCATCGCATCGGCATTGGCGATCAGGTTGGCGTGCGACAGCATCGCCGCCTTGGGGCTGCCGGTGGTGCCGCCGGTATATTGCAGCACGGCCACATCGTCGGGCCTGGCCGATACCGGGGTCAGGGTGCCGCCGCGCTTCATCATCTGCGCGAAGCTCAGATGGCGGGGCGAGGGGCCGGGGGCGGCGATCATCGACCGCTTGAGCAGGCGATAGGCCAGCCCCTTGATGGTCGGCAGCGCGTCGGCCACGGGACAGGCAATGACGTGGCGCAGACCGAGCTTCTCGGCGACATGGGAGACGCGGCCGTAAATGTCGGGAATGTCGCAGGTCGCGATGATCTCCGCGCCCGAATCCTCCAGCAAATGGCATAGCTCGCGCTCGACATAGAGCGGGTTGACGTTGACGACGATGCCCCCCGCCTTCAGCGTCGCGAAATAGAGGACGGGGTAATAGATGATGTTGGGCAGGCAGAGCGCGACGCGGGTGCCCTGCTTCACCCCCAGCGCCTGAAGCCCGGCGGCGGCCTTGTCGACCATCGCGCCCAGTTCGTCATAGCGGGTGATTCGGCCCATGAAGTCGATGGCGGGGCGATCCCCGTGCCGCCGTACCGTGGTCTCGAACATGTCAGTCAGCAGCCGCGGCTCGAAGACCAGGGGACGTCCCGCCGCCTGACCCGGTACACCGCCTGTCGTGGTTTCCCCGATGGCTCCTGCCGTCATCGCGTCGCTCTCCTATATCTTTTTTCGACCATACCCGGTTGTCGATTGCGGTCGAGTTGCTTATTGTCTTGACGTATAGGGTAGGTAACGCACCTTAACGTTAGGCCGCAAGCCCATAAAGAGAGGATTGGATGACCAACATCGTGATCGCAGGCTATGCCCGCTCTCCCTTCACCCAGGCTGGCAAGGGCGCGCTCGCACGGGTTCGTCCCGATGACCTGACCGCGCAGGTGATTCGCGGCCTGATCGAACGGACCGGCGTCGACGCATCGGAGATCGAGGACATCATCCTGGGCTGCGCCTTTCCCGAGGGCGAGCAGGGCATGAACGTCGCGCGGCTGATCGGCCTGCTGGCGGACCTGCCGCTGTCGGTCGGCGGCATGACGGTGAACCGTTTCTGCGGATCGTCCATGTCGGCCATCCATATCGCCATGGGCCAGATCCAGATCGGCGCGGGCGAGGCGTTCATCTGCGCGGGCATCGAGTCGATGAGCCGGGTGCCGATGGGCGGCTATAACCCGCTGCCCAACCCCGAGCTCGCCGCCGCCCGGCCCGGCGCCTATATGGGCATGGGCCAGACCGCCGAGAATGTCGCGCAAAAGTATCAGATCACCCGCGCCGAGCAGGAGAAGTTCGCGGTCGCCAGCCAGAAAAAGGCCGCCGAGGCGCGCGCCGCCGGGCGGCTCGCCGATGAGATCGTGCCGATCCACACCAAGGCGGGCGACGTGACCGAGGACGGGCTGATCCGTCCCGACACGACCGAAGAAGTGCTGTCCGGCCTGAAGCCTGCCTTCGACAAGGAGGGCACCGTCACGGCGGGCACCGCCTCGCCGCTGACCGATGGCGCGGCGGCCGTGCTGGTCACGTCGGAAGAGTTTGCCAATCGCCACGGCCTGAAGATCCTCGCCCGCATCAAGGCGGTCGGCATTTCGGGCTGTGAGCCGGAGACGATGGGCCTTGGTCCGATCGGCTCGTCCAAAAAGGCGCTGGAGCGCGCGGGCATTTCGGCGGGCGACCTCGACGTGGTCGAGATCAACGAGGCCTTTGCCAGCCAGGCGATCGCCTGCATCCGCGACCTCGGCCTGAAGGACGAGACGATCAACAAGGACGGCGGCGCGATCGCGATCGGTCATCCGCTGGGCGCGACCGGCGCGCGCATCGTCGGCAAGGCGGCGGCGTTGCTGGCGCGCGATGGCGGCCAGTACGCGCTCGCCACCCAGTGCATCGGCGGCGGGCAGGGCATCGCGACGGTTCTGGAGCGTGCATGATGGCTGACACGATCAACAAGGTTTGCGTGATCGGCGCAGGCGTGATGGGGGCTGGCATCGCGGCGCAGGTCGCCAATGCCGGTGTGCCCGTCCTGCTGCTCGACATCGTGCCCAAGGACGGCGCCGACCGCGACGCCATCGCCAAGGGTGCCGTCGCCAAGATGCTCAAGACCGAGCCCGCGCCCTTCATGTCGCCCGCCGCCGCCAAGCTGGTCGAAACGGGCAATATCGAGGATCATCTGGATAAGGTCGCCGAATGCGGCTGGATTGTCGAGGCGGTGGTCGAGCGGCTGGACATCAAGCAGGCGCTTTATGCGCGGCTGGAGGAATTGAAGCGGCCGGGGACGGCGGTGTCGTCCAACACCTCGACCATCCCGCTCGGCCATCTGGTCGAGGGGCGGTCGGAGCAGTTCAAAAACGACTTCCTCATTACCCATTTCTTCAACCCGCCGCGCTATATGCGGCTGATCGAGATCGTGACCTCGGACCACACCGATGCCGGTGTCGCGGCCAAGGTCGAGCAGTTCGTCGATCACCGCATGGGCAAGCGGATCGTCCGCGCCAAGGACACGCCGGGCTTCATCGCCAACCGTATCGGCACCTATTGGCTGGCCGTCGCGATCAATGCGGCGATGGATCAGGGGCTGACCGTCGAGGAGGCCGACCAGATCGGCGGCCGTCCGATGGGCGTGCCCAAGACCGGCATTTTCGGGCTGATCGACCTGGTCGGCATCGACCTGATGCCGCTGCTCGCCAAGTCGCTGTCCTCGACCCTGCCCGAAGGCGACGCCTATTTCGACACGGTCCGCCCGCTGCCGTTGGTCGACAGGATGATCGCGGAGGGCTTTACCGGCCGCAAGGGCAAGGGTGGCTTCTACCGCCTCGACCGCAAGCCCGACGGCACCAAGGCGAAGCAGGCGATCGATCTGAAGACCGGCGAATATCGCGCCGAGAAGAAGCCCGAGCGTCTGCCCGGCCGCGCCGAAAAGGATCTGGCCGCGCTGGTCGCGACGCCGGGCAAGGTCGGCGATTATGCCTGGGCGATCCTGGGTCCGGTGCTGTCCTATGCCGCCGGTCTGGTCGGCGAAGCGGCGGACGACGTGGTCGCGATCGATGACGCGATGAAGCTGGGCTATAACTGGAAGTTCGGCCCGTTCGAGCTGATCGACCGGCTGAGTCCGGGCAAGCTGGCCGAGCGGCTGCGTGCCGACGGCAAGCCCGTTCCGGCGCTGCTGGAGACGGCGGGCGACCGCCCCTTCTATCGCGTGGTCGATGGCAAGCGGCAATATCTGACGCTGGGCGGCGACTATGCCGATGTCGTCCGCGCCGAGGGCGTGCTGCTGCTCGAGGATATCAAGCTGCGCTCCGAACCGCTGCTCAAGAACGGTTCGGCGGCGGCCTGGGATGTCGGCGACGGCGTCGTGGCGTTCGAGTTCACCGGAAAGATGAACGCGCTCGACGAGCAGGTGCTGACGCTGCTGCAAAAGACCATCGCGCTGGTGAAGAGCCAGTATAAGGCGCTGGTCATCTATAATGAGGGCAGCAACTTCTCGGCCGGTGCCAATCTGGGTCTCGCCATGTTCGCGGTGAACATCGCGGCCTGGGGTGAGGTCGACAAGCTGGTCGTCGCGGGGCAGCAGGCGTACAAGGCGCTGAAATACGCGCCCTTCCCGGTGGTCGCGGCTCCGGCTGGCATGGCGCTGGGCGGTGGGTGCGAGATCCTGCTCCATGCCGATGCGATCCAGGCGCATGCCGAAAGCTATATCGGTCTGGTCGAGACCGGTGTCGGTCTGGTGCCCGGCTGGGGCGGCAATGGCGAGCTGATCGACCGCCTCGCCAAGTCGCCCAAGATGCCCAAGGGGCCGATGCCCGCCGTCATGAAGGCGTTCGAGACCATCTCGACCGCGCAGGTGTCACGCTCGGCGGCGCTGGCGAAGGACCTC
This sequence comes from Sphingomonas sp. SORGH_AS_0950, assembly GCF_030818415.1. Taxonomy (NCBI): domain Bacteria; kingdom Pseudomonadati; phylum Pseudomonadota; class Alphaproteobacteria; order Sphingomonadales; family Sphingomonadaceae; genus Sphingomonas; species Sphingomonas sp. SORGH_AS_0950. Next base: position 1,334,145 of record NZ_JAUTAE010000001.1, on the reverse strand, counting down.
GGCTATCTTCGCAAGGACGATGGCATCACCATGAACCGCGACCGCCTGCTGGCCGATGCCAAGAGCAAGGCACTGTCGCTGGTCGAGGGCTATCAGCCGCCCGAAAAGCCGGTCTTCCGCCTGCCGGGTGCGGCGGGACGGGTCGCCTTCAGCGGCGCGGTTGCCGACTTCGCCAAGAAGGGCGTCGCCACCCCCTATGACGTGGTGGTGGCGGGCCGTCTGGCGAACATCGTCACCGGCGGCGAGGCCGATATCATCGACGAGGTGAGCGAGGACCAACTGCTCAAGCTGGAACGCGCCGCCTTCATGGAAAGCGTCAAGGATGCGCGGACCCAGGCGCGGGTCGAGCATATGCTCGAAACCGGCAAGCCGCTGCGCAATTGATCGGGAGAGGATAATCCCATGCAAGTCTATAACGCGCCGCTGCGCGACATGCGCTTCGTCCTCCACGAGCTGTTTCAGGAGGACGAGTTCGGCCCCGTCGCGGGGCAGGACGAATTCGGCCCCGAGCTGTACGACGCGATCCTGGAAGAGGCGGCGCGCGTCACGCAGGAAGTTCTGCTGCCGCTCAACGCCACCGGTGATATCGAGGGCTGCAAGCTGGAAAACGGCGTCGTCCGCACGCCCGCCGGGTTCAAGGACGCCTATAGCCAGTTCTGCGAGGGCGGTTGGGCCGCGCTCGCCTCGCCGGTCGAATATGGCGGGCAGGGGCTGCCCGAGGCGGTGAACAAGCTGGTCGAGGAGATGATCTGCGCGACCAACCTGTCGTTCAGCCTCTATCCCGGCCTGACCCACGGCGCGACCACCGCGCTGATGGGCCATGGCTCGGAGGACCTGAAGAGCTTCTATCTGCCCAAGATGATCTCGGGCGAATGGTCCGGCACCATGTGCCTGACCGAGGCGCATTGCGGCACCGATCTGGGCCTGCTCCGCACCCGCGCCGAGCCGCAAGGTGATGGGTCGTACCGGCTGACCGGCGGCAAGATCTTCATCTCGGCGGGCGACCATGACCTGACCGACAATGTCATCCACCTCGTCCTCGCGCGCACGCCCGATGCGCCCAAGGGGGTGAAGGGGATCAGCCTGTTCCTGGTGCCCAAATATCTGCCCAAGGATGACGGCTCGGTCGGCCCGGCCAACGGCGTCAGCGTCGCGGCGATCGAGCACAAGATGGGCCTGAAGGCGTCGGCCACCTGCCAGCTGGAGTTCAACGACTCCAAGGGCTGGGTCGTGGGCGAGCTGAACAAGGGCCTGGCCGCCATGTTCACCATGATGAACACCGAGCGCGTCTCGGTCGGCATCCAGGGCCTCGGCATCAACGAGATCGCCTATCAGTCGGCCGTCGCCTATGCCAAGGACCGGTTGCAGGGCCGCGCGCTGGGCGGAGCCAAGCGCCCCGACCTGCTCGCCGACCCGATCATTGTCCACCCGGACGTGCGGCGGATGCTGATGACCATGCGCGCCTATGCCGAGGGCTGCCGTGCGCTGGGCCAATGGGCCGCACGCGCGCTGGATGCCGAGGCGAATGCCATCGACCCGGCCGACCAGTCGCGCGCGGCGGACTTCGTCGCGCTGATGACCCCGGTCGTGAAGGCGCTGTTCACCGACCTGGCCTTCGACGCGGCGAACATGGCGGTGCAGGTCCATGGCGGCCACGGCTATATCCGCGACCATGGCATCGAGCAGTTCGTCCGCGACGCCCGCATCGCCCAGATCTATGAGGGCACCAACGGCGTCCAGGCGCTCGACCTCGTCGGCCGCAAGATGCCCGCGCATATGGGCCGCTATATGCGCCCCTTCTTCCATGCGGTGTCCGAACAGGTCGAGGCGCTGGTCAAGTCCGAGGACAAGGCGATCGCAGGCTGGGCGGCGGGGATGCAGCAGGCGTTCGGCGCGCTCCAGCTCAGCACCGGCATGATCGCGCAGAAGGGGATGAAGGACCCCGAGGAAGCCGGTGCCGCCGCGACCGACTATCTGCGCCTGCTCGGCCTGGTCGGCATGGGGCATTGCTTCCTGAAGTCGGCGCGGATCGCGACCGCGAAACTGGCCGAAGGCAGCGACGAGGCGGGCTTCTACAAGGCCAAGCTCGCCACCGCCGGTTTCTTCTTCGATCGCATCCTGCCGCAGGCGACGGCGGCGTTCCTGGCGATCAAGTCGGGCAAGCGCTCGACCATGGCGCTGGAGCTGGAGGCGTTTTGATGGTCATGATGCCGGCGGGCCTTGATTGCGGCCCGTCGGCATTATACGCATAGGGCATTATCCTATGCGTCATATGATGAACGTATAGGGAAATCTGGGCGACCGCGAAAAGGCGGCGTCCGGCCCGGATCATCGGGCATGGAGAGGAGAAGAGGCATGTTGTTGAGCCTGACAGCCATGGCGCTGGCCGCCGCCGGTGCGAACGCCGATACGGTGATCGGCCGTTGGCAGACGCAGACGCGCGGCGGCGTAGTCGAGATCCAGAAATGCGGGGCGTCGGTCTGCGGCCGCGTCCTGACCTCGGAAAAGCTGCGCACCAACCCGGCGCTGACCGACCAGAACAACCGCGATCCCAAGCTGCGCAATCGTCCGCTGAAGAACCTGCTGATCCTGCAGGGCTTCTCACAGGACGGCACGGCCTGGAGCGGCGGCACCATCTACAATGCCGAGGATGGCAAGACCTATAGCGCGAAGCTGACGCCCGAGGGGCCGGATACGCTGAAGGTGCGCGGCTGCGTCTTCGTGCCGCTGTGCAAGACGCAGACCTGGACCCGCATCCGCTGATCCGCCACGTCGCCATCCAACACAAGATTCGGGGAATAAGATCATGACCAAGCGCTTCAGGGCTCCGCTTCTGGCCTCTGCCATCCTGTCGTCCTCCTTTGCCTTTGCGGGCGCGGCGCACGGCCAGGCCTTTTATCTTCAGGAACAGTCGACGCGGGGGCAGGGCCGCGCCTTTTCCGGCGAGGGTGCCGATACCGGGGCCTCGTCGCTGTGGTGGAACCCGGCCTCGATCGCGGGAATGGAGCGCGGCGAGGCGGTGCTCGGCGCCTCGGCGATCATCCCCAAGGGCGATGTGGTCGATACCGGCACGCTGATCCGTCGGCCGGGCCAGACCACCTTCCAGCCGGTCGGCGGCAACCGGGTGTCGAGCGATCCGATCAATCGCGGCGTCGTGCCCTCGGGCGCGGTCGCCATCCCGCTGAACGACCGGGTCGCGGTCGGCCTGGCCGTCACCTCGCCCTACAGCTTCACGACCGAATATGACGGCAACAGCTGGGCGCGGTACAGCGCGCTCAAGACCGAGCTGCGGACCATCGACATCCAGCCTTCGGTGGGCATCGCGCTGCTCGACTGGCTGCGCGTCGGCGGCGCGCTCAACGTCGAATATATCAAGGCCGAACTGGGCAATGCGCTGCCCAACCTGTCGTCGCAGCTGGCGGACGGGTATCAGCGGCTGAAGGGCGATGGCTGGGACCTGGGCTGGACCGCGGGTGTCCAGCTGCACAATGACTGGGCGACGGTCGGCATCAGCTACAAGTCGAACATCAAGCACAAGCTGAAGGGCAGCCTGGAAGTGGGCGGCCTGCTCGGCCCCCTCGCCGGGCAGAACCGGACGGTCGACGGGGCGACGGCGGAATTCTATACCCCTGCGCAGATCATCGTCTCGGGCCGTTTCCGCACCACCGACAAGCTGACCCTGAACGCACAGGTCGTGCGCTTCACCTGGGCCGATTTCGACGCGATCCGGCTGGGCGCGCCGATCAACACCGCGATCCCCGAAAATTACCGCAACAGCTGGTCGCTGGCGGGCGGCTTCGACTATGCGGCCAATGACCGCCTGACGGTGCGTGCCGGTGTGCAGCGGGGCATCACCCCGACGCAGGACGGCAATCGCGACGCGCGCGTGCCCGACGCCAATCGCTGGAACTACTCGATCGGCGGCTCGTACAAGCTGACCCCGCGCTTCACGCTGGACGCGGCGGGCAGCTATATCGACTTCGCCAACGCGACCATCGACCGCCGTACCGCCGCCTATGCGGGCACGGCGGTGCAGACGCCGATCCTGACCTCGGGCCAGGTGCAGAATGCGCGTGCGTTCGTGGCGTCGATCGGCGGCCGCTTCAGCTTCTGATTGAGAGAGTGGTTATGAAGATCGTCGTGCCCGTGAAGCGGGTGTTGGATTATAACGTGAAGCCGCGGGTGAAGGCGGACGGGACGGGCGTCGATCTGGCGAACGTGAAGATGTCGATGAACCCGTTCGACGAGATCGCGGTGGAAGAGGCGATCCGGCTGAAGGAGAAGGGGGCGGCGACCGAAGTGGTCGTCGTCTCGATCGGCGAGCCCAAGGCGGCGGACACGCTGCGCACCGCACTCGCCATGGGGGCGGACCGGGCGATCCTGATCACCGCCGATCAGGCGCCTGAGCCGCTGGGCGTCGCCAAGCTGCTCGCCAAGGTGGTCGAGGAGGAACAGCCCGGCCTCGTGATCCTGGGCAAGCAGGCGATCGACGGCGACAACAACCAGACCGGGCAAATGCTGGCCGGGCTGCTCGGCTGGGCGCAGGGGACGTTCGCGTCGAAGGTCGAGATCGAGGGTGAGACGGCCAACGTCACCCGCGAGGTCGATGGCGGTCTCGAGACGGTGGCGCTGACCCTGCCCGCGATCGTCACCACCGACCTGCGCCTTAACGAGCCGCGCTATGCGTCGCTGCCCAACATCATGAAGGCCAAGTCCAAGCCGATGGCGACCAAGACGGCGGCCGATTACGGCGTCGACATCGCGCCCCGTCTGACGATCACCCATGTCGCCGAGCCGGGCAAGCGCCAGGCGGGCGTCAAGGTCGGCTCGGTCGACGAACTGGTCGAGAAACTCAAAGCACTGGGAGTGGCCAAGTGAAGACGCTGGTATGGGTCGAGCATGACGGCGGGGCCGTCAAGGATGCCACGCTGGCGACCGTCACGGCGGCGGCCAAGCTGGGCGAAGTGCACCTGATCGTTGCAGGGCAGGGCGTGGACGGCGTGGCGCAGGCCGCCGCGAAGATTGCGGGCGTCGGCAAGGTCCATGTCGCCGACGATGCGGCGTACGCCAACACACTGGCCGAGAATGTCGCGCCGCTGGTGGCCGAGCTGATGGGGCATCACGACGCCTTCCTCGCCCCCTCGACCACGACGGGCAAGAACATCGCGCCGCGCGTCGCAGCCCTCATCGACGTGATGCAGATCAGCGACATCCTGTCGGTCGAAGGGCCGGACAGCTTCACCCGGCCCATCTATGCGGGCAATGCGATCGCGACCGTGAAGACGACTGACGCCAAGCTGGTCCTGACCGTCCGCACCACCGCTTTCGAAAAGGCGGCGGCCGAGGGCGGTTCGGGCACCATCGAGGCGGTCGCCTCGACCGGCGATGCGGCCAAGTCCCGCTTCGTCGGCGCGGAGAAGGCCGAGAATGCCCGGCCGGAACTCACCAGCGCCAAGGTCATCGTCTCGGGCGGTCGCGCGCTGGGCTCGGAGGAGCAGTTCCACGCGCTGATCGATCCGCTCGCCGACAAGCTGGGTGCCGCCGTCGGCGCGAGCCGTGCGGCGGTCGATGCGGGTTATGCCCCCAACGACTATCAGGTCGGCCAGACCGGCAAGATCGTCGCGCCCGAAGTCTATGTCGCGGTCGGCATCTCGGGCGCGATCCAGCATCTGGCGGGGATGAAGGACTCCAAGGTCATCGTCGCGATCAACAAGGACGAGGATGCCCCGATCTTCCAGGTCGCCGATATCGGCCTGGTCGGCGACCTCTTCACCGTCGTGCCGGAACTGACCGACAAGGTGTGAAACCCAGACCGCCCCGGCCATGAGTCGGGGCGGCTTTTAAACATACATCAATTTTTCTGGCTTAGCTGCTCTCCTCTCGAAGGAGGTTCGCATGAAAGCCACCGAGCCGCTCGCATTAAACCATAGCTGGCCATTGTTCGAGCAGGGCATGCGCTTCGACCTCGGCCGTCCCGATGCGCCGGACATCACCCAGATCGATGCCGACGATGAATGGTTGGCCGCGCGCGGGATCGGGCGCTGGCATTGTGATCTAATGTCACAGCACTTGCGATGGTCGCAGGGTGTCTATGATCTGTTCGACTGGCGGCTTGGACGGGTGCTGGAGCGTTCGCAGATCCTGCCTTATTATAGCAGCGAGTCCTGCTCGGCGGTCGAGCGGCTGCGTTACTATGCGATACGGCACCGGCGCGGCTTCACGATCGATGCGCTGATCCGGGTGTCGGGTGTCGAGCGCTGGATGCGGATCATCGGTGCGCCGGAATGTCAAAACGGCCGCACCGTCGCGATCCATGGGTGGAAGATGGACGTTACGACCGAATATCGTTGATTTATGTGAGGAATGTGCAGGAAATCCCGTTGCCTGCTTGTTCCCGCCACGCCGGTCCGGTTAGCGTTAGCAGATGAATGAGAATATGATGGGAGGAAGCGAGCGGCGCGTGCGCACGATCGCGGATCTGGCGCAGCTGGCGGGGGTGTCGCCGGGCACCGTGTCGCGCGCGCTGGCCGGCAAGGCGCTGGTCAACGAAGAGACGCGGCGGCGCATCCAGTCGCTGGCCGACGAGCATGGCTTTCGCCCCAACCAGATGGCCAGCCGGTTGCGCACCCGCCGGACCGGGGTGATCGGGATCGTCGTGCCGCTGGGCCATGAGCGTCGCCAGCATCTGTCCGACCCGTTCTTCATGACCATGTTGGGCTATCTGGCCGATGCGCTGACCGAGAGCGGCTATGACGTGATGCTCTCGCGCATCATCCCCGATGCCGAGGACTGGCTGGACCGGGTGGTCGATTCGGGAATGGTCGACGGCGTCCTGCTGATCGGCCAGTCCAACCAGTATGACGCGATCGAGCGGGTGGCGCGGCGCTATCGCCCGCTGGTCGCCTGGGGCGTGACGCTGCCCGATCAGGTGCATGTCGCGGTCGGCACCGACAATCGCGCGGGCGGGCGGCTGGTCGGCGAACGGCTGATCGCGCGCGGGTGCCGCCGCATCGCCTTTCTGGGCGACGCCAGCGCGCCCGAAATCCGCCAGCGCCATGACGGCGTGGCCGAGGCGATCGCGGCGGCGGGAGTGGATGCTCAGCTGATCCAGCTCGCCACGCATCTCGCCTCCGACCTGATGGAGCGGGAGATCGCGGCGCATATCGACGCGTTGCTGGAACAGGGCGGCGGCACCATGCCCATCGACGGCATCGCCGCGGCCTCCGACATGATCGCGATGACGGCGGTGCGCGTGCTGACCGACCGCGCGATCACCGTGCCCGACGCGCTGCCGGTGATCGGCTATGACGACCTGCCGCTATCGGCGCAGGCGGTGCCGCGCATCACCACCATCCGCCAGGATGTCGCGACCGGCGCGCAGGCGATGGTCGACGCGCTGTTCGCGCGGATCGCGGGCCAGGAAGCCGGATCGGTGATCCTGACCCCCGAACTGATCGCCCGCGACTCCGCCTGACGGGGCTCAGTCGCGCGCGATCGTCACCCGGTCTCCATCAAAGGCCAGGCGGAACCACGGCGCGGCGGTGCCCCCGAAACGCTGGCGACGCAGCGCCGGGTCGGCACCGGCGTCGCGGCCCTCCAGCCCCCAATAGTCGACGAAGCTGATGACATCGCCTTCGCCGGTCACCCACCAGCAATAGGCCTGGGTCGGCTCCTCGACCGGATTGCCCGCGACCAGGCCGGTGCCGTTGACCGGCCGCCACGGCCCGTCGAACCGCTCCGCGACCATCGCATAGAGCCCGGTCGGCGCGCCCAGGCCGGGGGCGAAGCGCTTGCCCTGCGTCGACCAGAAGCAGTAATAATGGCCGTCGCGCAGGATGATGTGCGGCCGCTCAAGCTCGCTGTTGACGCCCAGCGATTCGATCAGCGGCGGCTGGATCGCCCAGCGGTCGCCCTCGCGCTTGGCCACGCCGACCACGCCGTCGATATCCTGTTTCACCCAGCCCGCCGATCCGACGAACAGCAGATACTCCGCCCCGTCCGCCGGATCGCGGAAATAGCCGGGATCGCGAAAGCCCTTGATGCCGCCATTTTCGGGTTCGGCCTGGTTGGCGACGATATAGTGATGGCCGTCCGCCGCGACGCTTTCGACCGGCTCGCTCCAGCCCTCGGTGCGCCCTTCCTCGGGCAGGAAGCGGCCGACCGTCTCGAACAAACGCTGCTCGAAGGTGCGCGGACCGCCGCGCCGTCCCGAGGCGGTGAAATACATGGTCAGCGTCGTGTCGTCCTCGCCCAGCACCGCCGAGCCCGACCATTCGCGGCTGCCCGGCGTGAAGCCGTCCGGGAAGGTCACGCCGTGATCGCGCCAGCCGTCCGCACCGTGGCTGGTCAGCCGGATGCGCGCTTCGTCATGGCGCATCTCGGGGTCCTCGAAGCGCGGCGTGGCGAGGAAGAACCACCAGCTCCGCCCGCCGAGAAAGGCGGTGCGGCCATCGGCATAGGCGATCTGCCACATGTCCCACAGGTCGTGGTCGGGCAGGATCGGCACGACATCGGCGGCGCTGAAGACGGGCAGGCGGGCATCGTCTTGCGCGGCGATCCCGGCCAGCGCCTCGGCCGACCAATGGGCGGGGGTGATCGTCATAATACCTCGGAGCAGAAAGGGGGGAGGGGGATCAGGCTTGCGGCACCGCGCCCAGGGGCAGGCCGTCCCGCCCCCGCGCACGCACCGTGAACACGGAGACGGCGGCCAGCAGCATCAGCACACCGCACAGGGTCAGCACATTGCGCGGATCGCTGCCCAGCCAGTCTTGGTAGAACAGGGGCAGGGTCACGCCGAAGATCAGCATCGGAATGACGATCATCATGTTGAAGATGCCCATATAGACGCCCGTCCGCTCGGGCGGGATCGAGCCCGCCAGGATGACGTACGGGTTGCCCATCATGCTGGCCCAGCCCAGCCCGATGCCGATCGCGGGCAGGAACAGCATCGCCTTGCTGGTGACATGGGGCATCGCGATCATCCCGATGCCGGTGATGACCAGGCACAGCGCGTGGAGCGGCGCCGCGCCCCAGCGCTTGGCCAGCGGCACCATCGCAAAGGCCGCGACGAAGGCGACGCCGTTATAGAAGGCCGCGACCTCGCCATTGGTCAGCACGGCAGCATGGAAACCCGAGGACGTCGCATCGGCGGTGCCATAGACCGAGCGGCCGATCGCATAGATGACGTAATTCCAATAGGCCATCATCGCATACCATTGGAACAGGCTCATCAGCGCCAGCTTGCGCATCGGCATCGGCATGGCGCGGATCGCGTCGCCGATCTCCTTGAGCACCGGCCCGATCCCTTTGGGCGCGGCGGCGATGCGCGCGCGGTCCGCCTCGCTCGTCGGCAATTCGGGCACGCGCCGGATCGACCAGACGATGGTGATGAAGGACAGCGCCGCGCCGATCATGAAGACCACGCGCGCCGTATAGGGGATATTATGCCCGTCCACCCAGTCAGGGTTCATCCCCGCCCAGACCAGGATCGAGGGGGTGAGGAAGGCGAGCATCTGCGCCAGGCCGGTAAAGGCGCTCTGGGTCAGAAAGCCGATATTATGCTGCGCCCCGTCCAGCCGGTCGGAGACATAGGCACGGTAGGGCTCCATGGTGATGTTGTTGCCCGCGTCCAGAATCCAGAGCAGCGACACCGCCATCAGCAGCGACGAGCTGAGCGGCATGAAGAACAGCCCCAGCGCGCACAGCACCGCGCCGACCAGGAAATAGGGGGTGCGACGTCCCCAGCGGCTGTCGGTCCGGTCGCTCATCGCGCCGATCAGCGGCTGGATCAGCAGACCCGTCATCGGCCCGGCCATCTGCAACAGCGGAATCTGCGCCTCCGACGCGCCCAGATAGCTGTAGATCGGCGCCATATTGCCCTGTTGCAGCCCGAAGCTGAACTGAAGGCCCAGAAAGCCCAGATTCATCTCCAGGATGCGGACCAGCGAAAGGCGGGGTTTGATCGGGGCCATGGTTCCGGCGGCGGGGGTGGACGGGGTCATCGAGATCCTCTCGCACGCGGGGATGGGCCATGGTCTATCGCTGGCTTGCCGCGTCGCTTTGGATCATGCCGCGCCGCGCAAGGGATTGCAACAAACGATTGCATGAACGGCCGCGCATGTTTCGCTCCCAAAGTGGCACGGCTTGCGACCGATCAGGGCGTCGTCATCGCCCGACCGGCCGCGCGTGCTCCGCGTGGAAGACCTCACCGCCCGCCGGGCGGCAGGTTCGTCTCCAGATAGCGGGTCATCAGCGAATAGAGGTGGATGCTGGTATTCTCGCCCTCATAGATGCCGTGGCTGCGGTCGGGATAGGCCATCATCGAGAAGGGCTTGTTGAAGTGGATCAGGCGATCCACCAGCTGGTCCTGGTTCTGATAATGGACATTGTCGTCCAGCGTGCCGTGGATCAGCAGCATATTGCCCTTCAGCCGGTCGGCGAAGGTGATCGGCGAACCATTTTTATAGCCGTCCACATTGTCCTGCGGCAGCCCCATGTAACGCTCCTGATAGATGGTGTCATAGAGCGTCATGTCGGTCGGCCCGGCCACCGCGATGCCGGTCTTGTAGAGGTCGGGATAGCGGAACAGCGCGTTCTGCGTCATCGCGCCGCCGCCGCTCCAGCCCCAGATGCCGATCCGGTCGGGATCGATATAGGGGCGCGTCGCCAGCATCGTCTTCACGCCCGCCGCATAATCGGCGGAAGCGAGGATGCCGACCTGGCGATAGATGCTCTTGCGCCAGTCGCGCCCGCGCGGGGTCGCGGTGCCGCGCGGATCGAGGCTGGCGACCAGATAGCCCTTTTGCGCCAGCATCCGGTGCCACAGCCCCTGCGACCCCGCCCAGCGATCCGCGACCGTCTGGCCCCAGGGTTCGCCATAGACGAAGTACAGGATCGGATAGCGCTTGGCGGGATCGAAGCCCGGCGGCTTGATCAGCCACCCGTCGAGCTGTGTGCCGCCGCCGATATCGACGCGGAAGAACTCGGTGGCGGGCAGGCCGCTGTCCCGGACGACCTGGGCCAGCGGCGCGTTGGCGGCGAGCGTGCGCAGCGGCTGCTGGCGCGTCATGTCGAGCATGTCGGTCACCGGCGGCGCATCGAAGCGGGACACGGTGTGCAGCGCCCAATGCTCGCCCGGCGCGATGTCGTAGCTGTGCGTGCCCGGCTGACCGGCGGGGGTCAGCCGCTCGACCTTCGGGCTGCCCGACAAGGTGGTGCGATAAAGGTAACGCTGGGTCGGATTGTCGGGCGAGGCGATGAACCAGGCATAGCCCGCCTTCTCGTCGACATTGAGCAGCTCGACCACGTCGAACTGGCCCGGCGTGCGCAGGCTCGCGCGGCCGCTGGCCCGGTCGATGGTGTAGAGATGCCGCCACCCGTCGCGTTCGGACAGCCAGGTGAAGCGGCGCCCGCCGTTCAGCCATTCGGGCGCGACATTGGCCTCGACCCAGGCGGCATCCTTCTCGGTCATCACCGGCCGGACCGAGCCCGTGGCCGGATCGCCGAGCAGCACCTCGTACGTGTTCTGAAGCCGGTTCGACTGCTGGATGAAGACCGCGTCCGATCCGCCCGCCCAACTCATCTGCGGCACGTAATTCTGGCGCGGGTCGCCATCGAGCTTGAACCAGCGGGTCTGGCCGTCCGCCACATCGACCGCCGCCACCGTCACCGCCGAATTGGTCGTGCCCGCCTTGGGATATTGCAGCGGAATGACCTGCGAATATTGGCCGCCGGTATTCTTGATCATGTCGAACGTGCCGACGCCGCGCGTGTCGAAACGGAAAAAGGCGATCCGCCTGGAATCCGGGCTCCAGTCAAAGGCGCGGTGGACCGAGAATTCCTCCTCATAGACCCAGTCGGCCAGGCCGTTGACGATATAGTCGTCGCCGTCCTTCGTCAGCGCCAGCGCCGCGCCACCCTCGACAGGCTCGACATACAGGTTGTTCTTGTGGACATAGGCGATGCGGCGGCTGTCGGGCGAGATGCTGGCATAGAGGGTGGTCGAGGCGGGCAGGTTGCCGCCGACCCGGTGCAGCTTGCGCGTCGTCCGGTCGAACAGCCAGTAATCGGCCAGCGCATTGGTCCTACGGAAACGCTGGCCGTTGGTCTGGATCAGCAGCCAGCGGTCGTCGGGCGACCATTGATAGCTGTCGATGTCGAGCGGCGTGGTCGCGCCCGGCGGGACCAGATCGGTCGCGGGCACCACGACCGTCCGCGCGCCATCGGCGATCGTGTAGCGCACGATGTCCTGCCCGCCCTTGGGGCCCGCCTCCAGCGCGAGATAGCTTTCGCCGTCCTTGCCCCAGCGGCTTTCCCGCACCGATTGCGTGCGGACCGCGCCGGGCCCGAAAATGGTTTCGACCGACAGCGATGGGGCAGCGGGCGTCGTCGCGGTCTGCGCCGCGACGGGCAGGGAAAGGGCCAGCGGGGAAAGGGAAACCAAAAGCCCGGAAATTCGCCAGCACGACCGCATCGACCCGCCCTATATTCGCTTGCAAAGCGCATAGCGTAACGGCGCCGATAAAAATCGTATACAGAAATCTGCGTGGCGATTGCGGCCGATGCGATTACAGACGGTGGCGGTTCGCGACGAGGAAAGGAACAGCCGGGTCATGACATCGGGGATCGACCATGTCGCGATCATCGGCGGCGGCTTTGCGGGCACGCTGCTGGCGATCAATCTGGTGCGCCATGGGGGCCCGCGCGCCACGCTGATCGAGCGGCGGGCGAACCAGCTGGCGCGCGGCGTCGCCTATAGCGCGGCGCATGCCGAGCATCTGCTGAACGTCCGCGCTGGCAATATGAGCGCGCTGCGCGACGATCCCGATCATTTCGTCCGCTGGCTGGTCGCGCGCGGGGCGGGGGATGCGAAGACCTTCGTGCCGCGCCGGGTCTATGGCGACTATCTGCGCGACTTGCTGATGGAGACGATCGCGGCGGACCCCGCGCGGCTGACATTGGCGAGCGGCGAGGTGACCGCGCTGGAGCGGGCGGGGCAGGGCTATCGGCTCGATCTGGCGGAGGGCGGTTCGCTCGGCGCCGACGCGGTGGTGCTGGCGCTGGGCAATCTGCCGCCGCATACGCCGCCGGGGATCGATCCGGCCGTGCTGGACCAGGGCTGCTATCGCGAGGACCCCTGGGCGGGCGACATTGCCGAGGGGCTGGATGCGGACGACCGGGTGTTGCTGGTCGGCAGCGGGCTGACCGCGATCGATGCGGCGTTGCTGCTGGACGCGAGCGGCTTTGGCGGGCGCATCGTCGCCATCTCACGCCGGGGGCTGGCGCCGCGCCGTCACGCCGAGACCCCGCCGGTCGCGCCGCTTCGCGAACGTCCCGCCGCCAGCCTGTCGGCGCTGGTCCGCCATGTCCGCTGCGCCGCCGCCGACCAGGGCTGGCGCGGCGCGGTGGATGCGTTGCGGCCGGTGACGCAGATGATGTGGGGCGCGGCCGATGGTGCGACGCGGGCGCGCTTCCTGCGGCATGTCCGCCCCTATTGGGACGTGCACCGCCACCGGCTCGCCCCCTCGGTCGCCGACCGGGTCGATGCATTGGTCGCGGCGGGGCGCCTGTCGATCGCGGGCGGCAAGCTGGTGCGGGTCGAGCCGGACGGCGCGGGGGCGATGGTCCATTGGCGGCCGCGCGGGGCGGAGGTGGTGGAGGAGCTCCGCGTGGCGCGGATCGTCAACTGCACCGGGCCGCAGGGCGACCTGCTCCGCTCGCGCGAACCGCTGATCCGGCAGTTGCTGGCGGGCGGCATGATCCGGCCGGATGCGCTGCGGATCGGGCTGGAGGTCGATGCGCAGAGCCATGTCGTCGCGGCCGATGGCGGGGTGGACGACCGGCTCTATTGCATCGGCCCGATGACGCGCGGCGGCCTGTGGGAAGTCGTGGCGGTCCCCGACCTGCGCCAGCAGAATTGGGAACTCGCCCGCCGGCTCGCCCATGCGCAATGGGTGGGCGGCGAGGGGCTTTGACCTTTTCCCTCCGATAAGCCGCGTCGTTACGCGGTCGCCCCGATGCGTTTCAGCCAGTCGGCATGGCTGGGCATCGATTCCGCCATCTGCCCGATCGCGTCGGCCAGCTTGCCGACGAACGCGCGGCTTTGTGCGGGGTCGCCATAGCTGAGCAGTGGGTCGCGCCCCTCGGGAATGTTGAACTGGCCGAGATGCACCGCCGCCCAGCTTGCCGGGCCGAACAGGTCCATGTCGCGCGCGACCAGCCGCCCGCTCTCGCGGAAATGCCCGATCTTCATCGCCAGCGTGTCGGGGATCGGCATGGCCGCGCAGTCGCGCCATAGCGGCGTATCGGTCCGCTGCGTCAGCTTGTAGTGCAGGATGATGAAGTCGCGGATCCGCTCATATTCGGTGATCGCGACGCGGTTATATTCCTCGATCGCGGCGGGGGCGAAGGCGCGGGTCGGGAAATAGGCGAGCAGCTTGGCGATACCCGCCTGGATCAGATGGATGCTGGTCGATTCGAGCGGCTCCATGAACCCGCTCGACAGGCCGATGGCGACGACGTTGCGGTTCCAGAATTGCTTGCGCCGCCCCGTCGTGAAGCGCAGCGGTCGCGGATCGCCCAGCGGTTCGCCGTCCAGGTTCGCCATCAGCGTCGCCGCCGCCTCATCGTCCGAGACATGGCGGCTGCAATAGACATAGCCATTGCCGGTGCGATGCTGGAGCGGGATGCGCCATTGCCACCCGGCGGCGCGCGCGGTCGAGCGGGTATAGGGCGTCAGGCCATCGCCGCCGGTCACGCACGGCACCGCCACTGCGCGGTCGCAGGGCAGCCAGTGCGTCCAGTCCTCATAGCCGGTGGCAAGCGCCTCCTCGATCAGCAGTCCGCGAAAGCCCGAGCAGTCGACGAACAGGTCCGCCGCCAGCACCCGTCCATCCTCCAGCGTGACCGATGCGACATGACCGCGCATGCCCTCCAGCGCATGGCCCGCGATCCGCCCCTCGACACGCACCACGCCGCGCGCCTCGGCATAGCGGCGCAGATAGCGGGCATAGAGCCCGGCATCGAAATGATAGGCATAGTCGAAGGTGGATGCGACGCTGCGCGGGTCGGCCATCGGCGCGGCGAACCGGCCGCGTCTGGCCGCGCCCCACGCCATCGACAGCTCGTCGAACGGCACCGTCGCCCCCTGGGCCCCGCCCGCCGCCAGCCAATGCTGATGCACCGCGACCAGATCGAAGGATTTGCCGTGCGTGCCAAAGGGGTGGAAATAGCGATGCCCCTCCCGACCCCAGCCGACGAACTCGATCCCCAGCTTGAAGCTGCCCTTCGTCTCGCGCAGGAACTCCGCCTCGTCGATGCCCAGCGTCTGGTTGAACAGCCGGATCGGGGGGATCGTCGCCTCGCCGACCCCGACCGTGCCGATCGCATCCGATTCGACCAGCGTGATGGTCAGCCCGCGCGGCATCGCATGCGCCAGCGCGGCGGCGGTCATCCATCCGGCGGTGCCGCCCCCGACGATCAGGACCGACCGGATCGCCTCGGCGGGGCTGTCGCTCATCATGCCATCCTCTCCCTTTTGCCGCGCCATAGCATGCAAAGGTTTGCGATCCCACCGTCTCGATGCCCGGCCGAACACTGTGTTTTTCCGATCACAGTTAACGGATTTTTATGCAATGGTTTGCAAAGTCAGACTTGCAAACGATTGCTCATGTGATAGCCAGTCTCCACGACATCCCGGCCACCGGGGCGAATCAGGAGAGGGTGAATGACGACGGGCGTTCTGCGGTCTTGCGGATCGATGGCGGCTCTGGCGATGGCACTGGCCAGCGCACCGGCCTTTGCACAGGCGACGAGCACGCCGGCGGCTCCTGCCGCGCCGGCTCCCCAGGCGGGCAGCATCCCCGATGCGGGCGTGTCGAGCGAGGACATCGTCGTCACTGCGACCAGCGGCGAGCGTTCGCGCTTCCGCAGCTCGATCTCGGTGTCGCAGGTCAGCCAGGAAGCGATCCAGAATTTCACGCCGCGCTCGACCGCCGAGATCCTGCGCAACATCCCCGGCCTTCAGCCCAGCGACACCGCGGGTCCGGGCGGCAACGCCAATATCGGCGTGCGCGGCATTCCGGTGTCGACCGGCGGTTCGGAATATGTCTCGCTCCAGGAAGACGGCCTGCCCGACGTCCTGTTCGGCGATATCAACTTCGGCAACAACGACTATTGGCTGCGCTTCGACCAGAATGTGAAGACGGTCGAGGCGGTGCGCGGCGGTTCGGCCTCGACCTTCGCCAGCCAGGCGCCGGGCGCGGTCATCAACTTCATCAGCAAGACCGGCGAGACCAAGGGCGGCCAGATCGCCTATTCCAACGGCCTGGGCTTCCGCGAACACCGCGTCGACTTCGACTATGGCGGCCCGATCGACGACAATACGCGCTTCCATATCGGTGGCTATGCGCGCAACGGCGGCGGCTACACCAACGAGAATTTCAACATCCTGCGCGGTTACCAGATCAAGGCGAACATCACCCGCGATCTGGCCGACAATCGCGGCTTTATCCGCCTGTATTTCAAGCGGCTGGACGAGCAGGCGCCGACCAACACCACCACGCCGACGCTGGCGACGCTGGACGGCAACCGCGTGACCGGCTTCACCCCGCTGCCCAATTTCGACGGGCGTTCGGGTTCGGCCTATACGATCTACAACCGCAACTTCCAGTATCTGGACTATGACAATGGCGGCGTGAAGTCGGCCGAGGTGCAGGGCATCCACCCGCGCGTCACCGGCATCAGCGGCCAGATCCATTACGACTTCAACGACAATATCTCGCTCGACGACACGATGCGCTATCAGTGGATCAGCGGGAACTTCACCACCCAGTTCATCAACGTCCAGACCCGGACCGGCAGCGGCGGGCTGATCGGATCGACCGTCAATGGCCAGACCGTCGGATCGATCCGCTATGCGGCGGGTCCGAAGACCGGCCAGCTGTTCACGGGTTCGTACATCAACAACAATCCGAACATCAACGTGTTCATGAAGAACATGGACAACTTCGCCAACAACCTGACCCTGAACGGCAAGTTCCAGGTCGGGCCGGGGAAGGCGCGGCTGACCGCCGGTCTGTTCGTGATGCGCCAGAACATCGTCCAGGACTGGCACGTCAACCGCCAGTATAGCGAGCTGAACGGCGAGAATGCCGCGCCGCTCGATCTGTTCTCGACCACCGGCACGCAGCTGACCGCCGCGGGCCAGGCCGGGTTCAACGACAATTGGGGCAGCTGCTGCGCGCGCCGCGTCGACCTGACCTATACCGACGTCGCGCCCTTCCTGCAGGCGGGCTATGAGGTCGGCGGGCTGAACCTCGACGCCTCGATCCGCTATGACAGCGTGCATGGCGAAGGCACCGCGCAGGGCGGTATCGCGGGCCCCAACACCCGCGTCTCGGATGCGCTGGGCTCGGCGGTGATCCCCTCGCTGGTGCTGAACCCGACCGCCGAGAAGATCAACTATACCGATGGCTATGTCAGCTGGTCGGTCGGCGCGCTCTATGCGTTCAACAGCAAGACCAGCGTCTTTGCCCGCGCCAGCCGGGGCGGCCGCTTCAACGCCGACCGCCGTGTCCTGTCGGGCAATTTCAACGCCGACGGCTCGCTCAACAGCCAGGGTCAGGCGACCTCGGTCAACTATCTCAACCAGCAGGAAATCGGCCTGAAGCAGCGCGGCGGCATCTTCGGCGCGTCCTATTCGGTCGAGATCACCGGCTTCCGCTCGACGCTGACCGAGAATAATTACGACTTCACCCGGATCAACAACCCGGCGCCGAACAACAATCCGAACATCTCCAACGGCTATCGCTCGCTGGGTATCGAGTTCAGCAGCCGGGTGAGCTATGGCAATTTCCATCTGGCCGCCGATGCGACCTATGCGAATTCCAAGATCACCAGCAGCGCGACGCCGTCGCTGGTCGGCAAGAAGCCCGGCGGCCTGCCCGACTTCCTGTTCGTCGTGTCGCCCTCCTATGACGCCGGTCCCATCGCGTTCGGCGTCAGCGTAAACGGCCAGACCAGCACCAAGTCGGACGACTTCAACCTGTACACGATCAAGGGTTCGACCTTCGTCAACGGCTTCGTGACGGTACGCCCGACCGAGCGGCTGGAACTGGGCCTGAACGTCAACAACCTGTTCGACAAGCTGGGCTTCCGTGGCGGCGGCGGGCTGTTCCCGATCCTGTCCTCGACGCAGGGCGTGTTCAACAATACCGCGCTGTACGGGCGCACGGTGACGGGGTCGATCCGCTATCGTTTCTGACAAAGACTCTCCCTGGGGCGGGTGCCACTTGGCATCCGCCCCGCTTTTCGTTCAGGAGGCTGGCCATGACCGATCTGGCTCCACCCGCCCGCACCCTGAAGGACATCGCCCGGCTGGCAGGCGTGTCACCCGGTACCGTCAGCCGCGCGCTGGCGGGCAAGAGCGTGGTCAATGCCGAGACGCGGCAGCGGATCGAGGCGCTGGCCGCCGAGCATAATTTCCAGATCAACCAGATGGCCCGTCGCCTGCGCGCGCAACGGACCGGCGTTGTCGGGGTCGCCATCCCGTTGGGTCACGAGCGGCGGCAAAGGCTGTCCGACCCCTTCTTCATGACGCTGCTCGGCCATCTCGCCGACGAACTCGCGGCGCGCGACCATGACGTGATGCTGTCGCGGATCATCCCCGACGACGACGACTGGCTGTCGCGTATCGCCCGGTCGGGCATGGTCGACGGCGTGCTGCTGATCGGCCAGTCGGACCAGCTGGCGGTGATCGAGGCGGTGGCCGCGACCTATCGCCCGCTGGTCGTCTGGGGCAGCAGCCTGCCCGGCCAGCGGCACTGCGCGGTCGGGGTCGACAACCGGCTGGGCGGCCGGATGGCGGGCGAGCATCTGCTGGCCGCCGGGCGGCGTCGCATCGCCTTCATGGGCGAGGTCCGCACGCTGGAGCTGGAACAGCGCCATGCCGGGCTGTGCGATGCGCTGGCCGGGGCGGGGCTGGAGCCGCCGCTGCAATTCGACGTGGCGCTGGCGCCCGAGCTGATGCCCGACCAGATCGCCGCCAATCTGGCGCGGCTGCGCGAACAGGGGCAGACGGTCGACGGCATCGTCTGCGCCTCGGACATGATCGCGATGGCGACGATGGCGGAACTCGTGTCGTCCGGCCTGAGCGTGCCGGGCGATGTCGCGGTGACGGGGTTCGATGATCTTCCGCTGGCCGAACGCGCGATTCCGCGCCTGACCACCATCCATCAGGACCTGCGCGCCGGGGCCGAGGCGATGGTCGCCGCGCTGTTCGCACGGATGGAGGGGCGGGACGTCCCCGGCGTCGAGATGCCGCCGCGCCTGGTCGTCCGCGATTCCGCCTGACCCGAAAAAAGGTGCGGTCCGCTGGGAGATCGGACCGCACCGTCAGGATGGGAGTACGCTTATGGTAAGGGACCGGCGCGGCCAGGGTTGCGCCCCGGTCCCTTCATGTCAGGCCAGCGTCAGGCCGACATCGACATTGCCCCGCGTGGCATTGGAGTAAGGGCAGATTTGGTGCGCGGCCTCGACCAGCTGCTCGGCCTGGGCGCGGTCGAGGCCGGGCAGGGCGATGGTCAGGTCGGCGGTGATGCCGAAACCACCCGCCGCGCGCGGCCCGATCCCGACCTTGGCGGACACCGACACATCGTCGGGCACCTTCACCTTCAGCTGCTGTCCGGCGACCTTCAGCGCGCCGATGAAGCAGGCCGAATAGCCCGCCGCGAACAGCTGCTCGGGATTGGTGCCGTCGCCGCCGGCGCCGCCCAGTTCCCTGGGGGTCGACAGCTTCACGTCGAGCGTGCCGTCCTGCGTCCGGGCATGGCCGTCGCGACCGCCGGTGGCGCTGGCCTGGGTTTCGTATTTCACGTCGATCGTCACGGTCGGTCTCCGATATTTCGATAATCGTTATCGCGATACATATATGGCGTTGCGGTTCGGGCTTGTCCAGCGCTTCTTTTATCGCGATATGTATTTCCTGCTCAAACGGGAGATGGCGGATGTCGGCGCCCTGGCCGCTCGACGAACAACTGTGCTTCGCGCTTTACGCGGCCAATATGGCGATCCAGCGGACCTACAAGCCGCTGCTCGACCAGCTGGGGCTGACCTATCCGCAATATCTGGCGCTGCATGTGCTGTGGGAGGAGGACGGTCGCACGATCGGCGCGATCGCGCAGCGGCTGGCGCTGGAATCGAGCACCGTCACCCCGCTGGTCAAGCGGCTGGAGGTTGCAGGACTGGTGGCGCGCGAGCGCGATCCGCAGGACGAGCGGCAGGTCCGCGTCCGCCTGACCCCCGCCGGACAGGATCTGCGCGACCGCTGCGGATGCCTGGGCGAGGAACTGATCGCGCGGGCGGGAATGCCGGTCGACGATCTGCGCGCGCTTCAGGGCGAGGTTCAGGCGCTTCGCCGCGCGCTGGAGGCACGCGACGCGGGCGAGGCTTGATCCCCTACGATCCTGCGCCGCGCGAAGGACGCGCCCGTCAGCTGGCCGCCCCCAGCGTGAAGACCACGCCCGGCGCATCCCGCAGGATCAGCGACAGCGATCCGTCTTTCAGCACCGGCACCGCCAGCCGCGCCGAGGTGTAGCCCGCCGGGACGCTGACCGCGCCCGCCATGTCGGGCGTCGTTGCCGCCCGGTCGATCAGGAACAGGTCGCGTCCCTCCAGCTGGCATCCCTCCGCCTGGCATCGCACGGTATCGATCTGCGGCAGGCGGACCAGCGTCGCCAGCGGCACCCAGTCGCCCTTGATGCCGCCGCGCACCAGCCGGAAACGCAGCGGCCCCGCCGCCGCCGGACCCAGCCGCGCCGGATCGAGCGTCGCGACCGCGATGTCGGGCGAGGACAGGCGGACGTCGTGCCCGCCCTCCAGCGTGACGCTGGCGCTGCCGTCCGCCGTCGCCACCTCGATCGCGTCGCCTGGGGTCAGCCGCGACCCCTCGGCCGCGCGGATCGAGAAGGTCAGGCGCGCGGTGTCGGGCAACACCGTCTCGTCCCGCGTCGCCAGCGGCAGCCCGTGCGTGCCGTCCCTGGGGCTGAGGCTGCGCGCGGCGAGCGTGGCCGCCGGGCGCGGCGGCGCGGCGGTGATCGGCACCGACAGGGTGCGGCCGTCGTTCAGGCGAATGCGTGCGCTCGTCCCCTCCGCCGCGCGCCCGTCGGCGGCGGTGGCGATCAGCCGGTCGGTATCGCCGTCGCGGGTCAGGCCGTCGGGCGACAGGCGAACGTCGCCGATCTCGACCCCGGCAATCTCGTCCAGCCGCTGGCCGGTCAGCGTGACGAAACGGTCCCCCTTGGCCAGGGTCACCGTGTCGATACGGCTGGCGGGCGAAAAGGCCCGGAGCGCGACGGTGCGGGGCGTGGCGGCGCCCACCTGCTGGATGTCCAGCGTGACGTCACCGGCGCGCGCACCCTTCATCGGCAGGGTGACGGTGATCGTGTCGGCGCCGCGCAGGGTGAAGGCGACCGGCTGCGCCGCGCCGCCGCTGCGCATGGTGACGCCGGTGACGCAGGCGGCGGCCGATCCGGTCAGCTCGACCGCATTGTCGCGCCCGACGACCAGGCTCTGCCCCGCATCGCTGGCGCGCCAGTCGCCGCCATCGGGGAATTGCAGCGTGAAGGACGGCCCCTCAAACGGATCGAAACCCCAGTCGCCGTGCAGCCGCGCGGTCACCTTGCCCGACAGGCCGCCCTGCGGCAGCGGCTCGGCCAGGACATAGCCGCCGCGATCGGCGCGCGCACGCACGGGCAGGTCGAAGCGCTTGCCGTTCGCCATGGTCAGCGACACCGCCATGTTGCGCGCAAATCCGGTCGAATAGATCAGCGGCGCGCCCTCGACCGGCAGGACCAGCCCCGGCCGCGCCCCGCAAAGCGGTTGCTCCCCCGTCACGCGCAGCCGCGGCGGGCTGCCCGCGTCGATGGCGGGCATGGCGGCGACCAGCACGGATTTGGGCTTGGCGAAGGATGGCGCGGCGTTGAGCAGCAGCGACAGCCGGTCGCCGTCGCGCGTCGCCAGAGTCGGCAGATAGCCGAACTGCGGATTGCCGAACGCGCCGAACACGCGGGCGATGTCGCGGATGACGCCGATATAGGGACTGTAATAGCCCAGCCCCGCCTCGCGCGTGTAGCTGAGCTGCAAGGCCAGGTCGGTCGGTGCGCCGACCAGCGTGTCGGTCATCGAGCTGCTGTGAATGTCCGCCAGCACCAGCGAGTCGCGGTTTTCGAGCAGACAGGCCGCCTGCAACTCGATCACCCGGGCCAGGCAGTCGGGGTTCAGCTTGATCGCCAGGCTGTTGGACAGCGCGGGCGCCAGGGTGCGCAGGAATTCGGGATGGCTGTTCTCCTGCGCGCGGATCGCCGCGACGAAGGCGTTGAGCCGCGATCGGTCGAGCGAGGCCTGGTTGAGGTCCTGTACCGCGCGGACGAACTCGCCCGGCCGGTCGCGCACCGCATCGACGATGGTGCCCGACGCGCCGCCGGTCTCGGGCACTAGGAACAGCGCCATCTGCCGCGCGCCCTTGGGCACGGTCAGGGTCAGGCGGCGATCCTTGTCCTTGGCCTTCCATGTCTCGGCCGAATCGACCCAGTTCTTGGGCGGCGGATTGGTCGCGCCGCTCAGGAACGCCGAAAACAGGATATAATGCGCGCGCTGGTCGCCCGGCAGGTCGGCCTCGATCGCCAGCTTGTCGCCGGTCGCCAGGTTGGGCACCTCGGCGATGGGCAGGGTCCGGCCGCCGCGCGTGACCGTGATGCGCAGGCCGGGTCCGGGCAGGTCGAAGGGCGCGGGGTCGGCGGCGCAGACGGTGGCGGTGCCCAGACCGGCGGCGGCCAGCGCCAGCGCCAGGATGCGACGGGAAAAGCGGGGGCGGGGGGCGGGGAGCATGGCGGGGACTAATGCCCGTTCCGCCGCCCCGATCAAGCCGTTCGCGGCAGATGACATGCGCGCGTCATCTGCCGCGATGGCACGGGGTCAGCCCTCGGCTTTCAGCTTGTCCGCAGTCCGCAGCTCGAAATCGCTGGCGTCGTGGCGTTCGCGCAGCTGTTCGGACGGCTCGCCGAAGGTGCGGTTGACCATCCGGCCGCGCTTCACCGCCGGTCGCTCGGCCAGTTCGCGCGCCCAGCGCTGGACATGGGTATAGTCCTGCACCTGCAGGAACTCGGCGGCATTGTAGAGGCTGCCCAGCACGACCTGCCCGTACCAGGGCCAGATCGCCATGTCGGCGATGCTGTAGCTGTCGCCCGCGACATAGGCATTGTCCGCGAGCTGACGGTCCAGCACGTCGAGCTGGCGCTTGGCCTCCATCGCATAGCGGTTGATCGCATATTCGATCTTCACCGGCGCATAGGCATAGAAATGGCCGAAGCCGCCGCCCAGGAACGGCGCGCTGCCCATCTGCCAGAACAGCCAGGACATGACCCGCGCCCTGGCCGCCGGATCGGTCGGCAGGAAGGCGCCGAAGCTCTCGGCCAGATGGGTCAGGATCGCGCCCGATTCGAAGATGGCGAGCGGCTCGGCACCGCGCCGGTCGACGAGCGCGGGGATCTTGGAATTGGGATTGATGTCGACAAAGCCGCTGCCGAACTGGTCGCCGTCCGCGATGCTGATCAGCCAGGCGTCATATTCGGCCTCCGAATATCCGGCCGCCAGCAGCTCCTCGAGCAGGATGGTG
This sequence comes from Sphingomonas sp. SORGH_AS_0950, assembly GCF_030818415.1. Taxonomy (NCBI): domain Bacteria; kingdom Pseudomonadati; phylum Pseudomonadota; class Alphaproteobacteria; order Sphingomonadales; family Sphingomonadaceae; genus Sphingomonas; species Sphingomonas sp. SORGH_AS_0950. The sequence goes on along the minus strand of NZ_JAUTAE010000001.1, from coordinate 1,310,474 downwards.
ACCTTCACCCCGTTGGGCGTGCCCATCGAATAGAGCTGGAGCGGGTGACGGCCGACCGGCAGCTCCTTGTCGTGCGTCGCTCCGGCGATGGGCCGGTTGATCGAGGCGAACCGGCCGCCATTCTCCTTGTCCCAGGTCCAGATGGCGGGCGGGCTATAGGCGTCGTCACTCATGGGCGTCATGCTCCCTTTGCAGGTCCGGCGCGGCAGATGGGGCGGGCGCGGGGTTAAAACAACTGCCGCGTGACGTTTATTTCGGCAGGAGAACGAGCCGGTCGCGGCGGACGTACAGCAGCTCGTGTCGCCCTTCGCGCGGGACCGCCATCGCCTGTCGATAATCGCGGGCCAGCGCCCCGGCGATCAGCGCGTTCGTCGCGGCGTTCCACGGCGAGAAGGGGTCGTCCAGCGTCACGATCGCGGGCGGGCGGCGGCGCAGGATGCGTGCCACCTCGGCCGTCTCGTCGATCCCGATCGCGCCGCGCTCGGCTTCATAGGCCAGCGAGGAGGGGAAGGCATAGGCGGTCGGCACGCATCCGCCCGACAGGTGATAGAGGCTGGAATCGCCCGCAAAGACATAGGGGCATTCGCGCCCGTCGACCGCCGCCATCGCGCGCGCCATGCGGCGGATGCCGTCGCCTTCGGACGGATCGTTGGTCGCGGCGTGCAAGGCGAACAGCCCCGCGCCGATGACGAACACCGCGATCAGCGGCTTGCGCCCCATCGCGAAGGCCGGGGCGGCGGCGAGGCAGAGCGGGGCGATCAGCGGCAGCGCATAATGGTCGAAGAACGCCCCGATCATCGCGAAGGCGACGAGCGCAAAGCCCAGCCAGATCCGGGTCAGCGTCAGCCCGACCGGCCCCGGCCCCTTGCGCCACGCCAGCACCGCACAGGCGATCAGCGGCAGCAACTGCCCGCCGATCCCCGCCAGCCGCCCGACGATCTTGGCGGCGGGATAGCCCCGGCGCAGCGTGATCGAGGTGAAATTGGCGAACCAGAAGGCGTCGAACGAGGCCGGACCGTTCAGCCGGAAATGCAGCACGACCAGCGCGGTCGGCAACAGCCCCATCGCCATCCAGAGCAGCGCCGCCATCAGGACGGGCACCAGACCGGCCCGCGCGCGCCACAGATACCAGAGATGGGCCAGGCCGAAAAAGGCGCCCTCGACCAGCGGGGTATATTTGATCTGGATGGCAATCCCGGCCAGCAGGCAGGCGATCACCCCGCTGACCATGATCGCGCCGACCGCGCGACGCTCGGCCAGGCGCGGCAGGTCCAGCGTCAAGACCGCCGCCGCCGTCATGGCGAGATTGTAGAAGACCGGCGACTGGCCGCTCCCGCCGCTGAGCAGCGGCAGCCACAGGATATAGGCCGCCCCCGCCGCCAGCCCGGCGGGCCAGGCCAGCGCCATCCGCCGCGCCGCCAGCCAGATCAGCCAGCCGGTCGCCGCGACGCAGGCGGTGCCGACCAGCTGATAGGCGAGGAACCCGTCGCCGGGCAGCAGGCGGAACCCCGCGAACAGCAGGAACAGCCCGGGCGGCTTGCGATCCCACAGGTCGATATAGAGCCGCGCCCCATGGAGGATGCGGTCGCCGACCAGCAGATAATATTGCTCGTCGACATGCGCGACCGGATTGCCGAAATCGCGGGCGCGGACCAGCACCGCAAAGACCAGCAGCGCGAGCGCGGCGCCGAGCGGCCGGTTCAGGAAGGCCGCGATGCCGGTCGCGTGGGGCGTGGCGGCGGGGCGGGGAAAGGAAGGCGTCATCAGGGGCTTGTCCGGGCAGGCGGGCATGGCCCGACCGGGCCGTTGCACCGCCGCCGCATGTCACCGATCGAGGCGCGCGCGCAAAGGAAATCGTGACGGTTCCCATCCGGATCAAAAATTTATGTTGGGTCATGTCCGGATGGCGGGCCCCGGCATCGTCCTAAGCCATGGAGCAGCCAGGCGTCGGTCCGAAACGGTCGATCCGGTTGCGACGGGGGTGGGTTCGAATTTCTTGAGTGGGGTGGGTTGATGCTGCTCGATGCGGAAGGCGCGGCCTGGCGGAACGCCAGGGCCCGGGCCGATGCGGGGATGATCGAGGACAGGGTGGCCTATACGGCGCCCTGCTGGACCATCGTCGTTCCCTTCTTCAACGAAGAGGCCGTTCTGACCGCGACGCTGGAGAGTCTGGCGGCGCAGACGGTCCGGTTCCGGCTGGTCCTGGTCGACAACGGGTCGGTCGATGCCAGCGCGCGGATCGCGACCGAGACGTGCGAGCGGCTGGAGCTGGATCATGTCCTGCTGCATCAGGGGATGGCGGGCAAGATCAACGCGTTGCGGATGGGGCTGGACCATGTCCATACCCGCTTCGTCGCGACCTGCGATGCCGATACCTGGTATCCGGCGCATTATCTGGCGGAGGCGCAGCGGCTGCTGGAGCGGCCGGGCTGCGTCGTGGCGGGGGCCTATTTCATCGCGCCGGGCGACGGCGAGGCGGAGCGTCGGCGCGAGTCCGCCAATATCCGGCTCGCCGCGCGGATGCTGCCGCGCCAGTGCCATGCGGGCGGCGCGGGCCAGGCTTTCCGGACCGAGGCGCTGAAGGCGGCGGGCGGGTTCGATCCGCGCCGCTGGAACTATGTGCTGGAGGATCACGAGGTCATCCACCGCGTCCTGCGCCACGGCACGATGCGCTATGCCGATGCGCTGTGGTGCGTCCCCTCCGACCGCGAGCGGGACCGGGAATCGATCCGCTGGACGCTGGTCGAACGGCTGGTCTACAGCGCGGCGGCGCCGGTTGCGGGGGACTGGTTCTTCTATGACTTCCTCGCCCGGCGGCTGAAGGCGCGGGCGCTGACCACCGAACGGATGCGCGAGCGCGCCTATCAGCATCTGGCAGGAGTGGTGGGTGAACCAGCTTATTCTGTGCGCTGACGATTTCGCCTTTTCCACCGAAGACAGTCTGGTCATCGCCGAGCTGCTCCGCACGGGCAAGCTGAACGCCACGAGCTGCATGACCGTCCGGCCCAACTGGATGGCGGACAGCGCGATGCTGAACGATGTGCCCGACACGGCGCAGATCGGGTTGCATCTGGTGCTGACCGAGGAAGCACCGATCCACCCCAATGGCTTCACGCAAGGCGGGGTGATGCCGGGGATCGATCCGCTGACCCGGCTGGCGGCGCGCGGCAGGCTGGACCTTGCCGAAATCGCGCGCGAGGTCGAGGCGCAGTTCGATCGGTTCGAGACGGCGATGGGCCGCCCGCCCGCCTTTGTCGACGGGCATCAGCATTCGCACGCGCTGCCCGGCATTCGCCCCATCGTGCTAGCCACCGCCCGCCGCCGCGCGCCCCAGGCCTGGGTGCGGACCTGCGAGGATCGGGTCGCCGCTCTGCTCGGGCGGCCCTGGCGCGGCAAGGCGATCGGCAGCGCCTATCACTCGCGCGGGCTGCGGCGCGCGGCAGAGGCGGAAGGGCTGCGCTGCAATCGCGGCTTTGCGGGGCATTACGGCTTTGACGGCCGCTTCGCCGAGGCGCTGCCGCGTTTTCTCGACAAGGCGGGGGCGCTGCATCTGGTGATGTGTCATCCGGGGGCGGGCAAGCGGGCGGGCGATACGATCGCGGCGGCGCGGCGCGACGAGGCGGATGTCTTGCGTGCGGTTTCGGTTTCGGACATGGCAAGGGAGCATGGGCTGGCCTTCGCGGCCTGATATGAGGGTGTCCGGTTGGGTAGCGAGGCTTTGGAAAGCCAATTCCTGGAGGCGCGGCCCCTGCTGCGTCGCCTGTTGGCCGCCCGGCTCGGCTCGGTCGAGGAGGCCGAGGATGCCCTTCAGGACCTCTGGCTGCGGGTCGCGGCGCTGGAGGACGTCGAGATCGTCCAGCCGATTCCCTTCTTCTGCCGGATGGCGACCAACCTGGCGACCGACCGGCGGATCGCGGCCACGCGGCGCGGATCGCGCGACGGCGCCTGGGAAGAGGTCCAGCCCCAGTCGGACGAATATGCCGATCCCGAACGGATCGTCGGCGCGCGCGACGAACTGGCGCGGGCGCATGCCTTGATCGCGGCCATGCCCGACCGGATGCGCGAGGCCTTCATCCTGTTCCGCTTCGAGGAACAGCCGCAGCGCGTCATCGCCGAGCGGATGGGGGTGACGATCAGCGCGGTCGAGAAGCTGCTGCGGCGGGCCTATCATTATTTGCAGGAAAATCGTGACGGGGGTGCGGATCGGTTGAGCCGGTGTCGTCAACACGGTGAAGGGAGCAGGGGGGCGTGACGCGGGACGAACAGGCGATCGATTGGCACATCCGGCAGCGCACGATGGACGCGGCCGATTGGGAAGCCTTTGCCCAATGGCTGGAGGAAAGCCCGGCCAATGCGCGCGCCTATGACGCGGTGGCGATGGCGGACCATGTGCTGACCGCGCCCGCCATGGCCGAGCCGGTCGCGCCCGTGCCCGCGCCGGTCCTGCCCGAGCCAGTCCTGGCCGAGCCGATCGTGGAGATCGAATATGCACCGGCGGCCGCCAACGACAATGGGGGCTGGGGGCGCTGGTGGCTGATGGGCGGCGTCGCGGCGGCGGTTGCGCTGGTCGCGGGGCCGATGCTGATGACCGCGCGGCCCGATATCCGGATCGAGCAGACCGCGCCGGGCGAGCATCGCAGCATCGCGCTGAACGACGGAACGACGGTGGAGATGGCGGGGGGATCGCGTCTTCGCTTCGACCGGAACGATCCGCGCGTCGCTACACTGGAAACCGGGCAGGCGCTGTTCCGCGTCCGCCACGATCCGTCGGCCCCCTTCGAGCTGCGTTCGGGCGACGTCACGATCCAGGATGTCGGGACCGTCTTCGATGTCCGCCGCACGGGTGCGCGGCTGGATGTGTCGGTCGCCGAAGGCGCGGTGTCGCTGGCGCCGAAGGGCCAGCGGATCGCGCTGGCGGCCGGGCAGGGGGCCAGCCTGGACGAAGCCGCGCATAGCCTGCGCCTGACGCGAGTCGATCCGGCCCAGGTCGGCGACTGGCGCGGCGGTACATTCGATTTCGATCGCGAGTCGGTGGGGGCGATTGCCGGACGATTGCAATCGGCCTATGGCGTGCGCATCGCGGTGGAGGGGCCCCTGAGCGATCGCAACGTCACCGGGGTGATCCGGATGACGGGCGATGCCGATCGGGATGTTCCGCGGCTGGCGAAGCTGATCGGAGCGGAGTGGCGCCAAAGCGGTGGGAATTGGATTTTGCGGGCGTCGGAGGGGAATCGCTGACCATGGCCTGATGGCCCTGGCGGCCCTTGCCATGCCCGCCGCCGCCCGCGCTCAGCCGCAGGACTATGGCGGTGCGACGACCGCCCCGCGCCGGATCGTGCTGGCTCCCGCGACGCTGGATTTCGCGCTGCGCGAACTGGCGCGACAGGCCGGGATCACGATCGTCGCGACCGATGACCGGCTGAACCGCGTCCGCACCGCGACGCTCCATCTCACCGCCACCCCCGCCCGCGCGCTCGACCGGCTGTTGCGGGGCACCGGCTATCGCGCGGTGGCGATCGATCCGACCAGTTTCCGGATCGTCGGGGCGCCACGTATCCCGCGACCGGCGAAGATCGCGCATCCCAAACCCGTCCCTCCCCCCGCGACCAACGGACAGGACATCATCGTCACCGCCAGCAAACAGGGCACGGCGCTGGCCCGCTATCCGGGCAGCGTCTCGGTGGTCGGGCGCGGTGTCACCCTGCCCGCCGGCTCGATCAACCTCAGCGACGTGGCGGCGCAGACCCCGATCCTCCAGACGACCGCGCTGGGGCCGGGGCGCAACAAGCTGTTCATCCGGGGCATTGCCGACAGCAGCTTCAACGGCGCGACCGAGTCGACCGCCAGCCTGTATCTGGACGATGTCCAGATCGCCTTTGCCGGGCCCGATCCGGGGCTGAAACTCTATGACATCGGCACGGTCGAGGTCGCCGAGGGGCCGCAAGGCGCGCTGCACGGGTCGGGGGCGATCGGCGGCATCATCCGGCTGACCTCCAACCCGGTGTCGCTCGATCGCGACGGCGGGCATGTCGAGATCGGCGGTGCCCTGACCGCGCATGGCGCACCCAGTGCGGATATGGCCCTGGTCGCCAATCTGGTGGCGATCCCGCAGACGCTGGGACTGCGCGTCGTCGGCTATCGCGGGGTGACGGGCGGCTATATCGACAATAGCCGCACGAAACGGACCGACATCAACCGGGTGCTGACCAATGGCGGCCGCGCGACGCTGCGCCTGGCCCCCGGCGACGGCTGGCGGGTGGAGCTGGGCGGCGGCGCCCAGTCGATCGTCGCGCGCGACGCGCAATATGTGACGCACGAGGACTCGCTGGTCACGCGTGCCGCGATTCCGCAACCGTCCTGGAGCGACATGAGCTTCGGCCGTATCCTCCTGTCGAAGGATTGGGCGAGCGGGCTGCAATTCGTCTCCGCCACCGGGCTGGTGGACGGCGCGTCGTTCGAAAATTTCGACGCCAGCGCGGTGGGGGCGGTCGAATCCTATCAGCTGTCGAGCGACAAGGCACTGTTCTCGCACGAAAGCCGTTTGTCGCGGCGCCTGCCCGGCGGGGGATCCTGGGTGGTCGGCATCAACCTGGTGTCGGACCAGTCGGTGATGGGGCGCTCGCTGACCATTCGCCAGGGTGTGCGGCCGGTGATCGGCGTGACCAACGTCACCCGCAGCGGCGCGATCTTCGGCGAGGCGACACATCCGGTGACACGGGCGCTCTGGGTGACGCTGGGCGGGCGCGTCACCCTTGCGCGGGTCGATGGCGAGCCGTCGATCACGCCGCGCAACGGCCAATATGTCCGGGGGCGGTCGACCGCGCGTGTCGATCCGACCCTGGGCTTCACCTGGCAGCCGGGCGGCGACTGGACCCTGTTCGGCCGCTATCAATCGGGTTTCCGCACCGGCGGTCTGGCCGTGGCGGCGGGGGTCGGGCGGGTCGCCAATTTCGACCCCGATTCGATCGCGATGGTCGAGCTGGGCCTGCGCCATCTCCGACGCGGCGATACCGGCCTGTCCGCCTCGGTCAGCGTGTCGCGCGCCAATTGGCGATCGATCCAGGCCGATCTGTTGGGGCGCGGCGGCCAGCCCGCGACCAGCAATATCGGCGATGCACGGATCGACGCGCTGGAGGGCTGGGCCGACTGGGTGCCGCAACAGGACTGGCATATCAACGCCGCCCTGTTCCTGACCGACAACCGGGTGACGGGATCGACCGCGATGCTCAGCCGGGCGCGCAACCGGCGGCTGCCGGAAACGCCCAGCATATCGGCGCGGCTGGGGGTGATCCGCGACCTGCGGGTGGCGCCGGAGCTGATGCTGTCGGGGCGGGTCGATGCGGCCTTTGTCGGTCCCTCCGTGCTGGGGGTGGGCGACATGCTCGACGTGCGGCAGGGGGGATATGGCGTCGTCGATGCCGGGCTGACCGCGCGCCATGGTCGCTATGCGCTGGCGCTGACGGTCGACAATCTGCTCGACGAGCGCGGCAACCGCTTCGCCTTTGGCAACCCGATCCTGCTCGGGCGGCACAATGTCTCGACCCCGGTCAGGCCGCAGACGATGGGGTTGCGCCTGAGCGCCGACTTCTGATCGCCTCGCGGCCATAGCGGGCAAAGCCTGCGAGGATATGGCGCAGGCGAAAGGCGTGGAAATGTCGGATCTGCGGGACGGGCCCGGCGAACCGCGTCGCCAGGTTGCGCAGGTCGTCGCGGATCGTGCGGGCGATCCGGGCATCCCGCCACAGATGTTTGGCGTACAGCGCCCCGTCGCCATAGCCATAGCCCGCCAGCAGCGCGACCACCTCGTGCGCGGCTTTCCGGCCGTGATGATGGTCCACGACGAAACCGGGATCGTACAGCACCGGAATATCCCGCCCCAGCGCGCGGAACAGGAAATCGGTATCCTCGGCCGCGCGAAAGGGGGCGCCCGCGCCGAACCGCTCGTCGAACGCGCCGACCTTCTCGCGGATGTCTGCGGTGAAGGCCAGGTTGGCGCCCATCACGAAGCCGCCGGGAAAGGCATCGCGGCCCGCGATCATCGGATGGTCCTCCAGCTTGACCGTGACCGGCAGGTCGGACGGATCGCCCAGCAGGATACGCCCGCCGATGATGACCGGGCCGGGATGGCGCGCAAAGGCGTCGGCCAGCCGCCGGAAATAGTCGGCATGAAGCACGCAGTCGTCATCGGTCATCGCGATGATCCGCCCCCGCGCGGCCGCCATCGCGACGTTGCGCGCCCGCGCGAGCCCGGCGCGGGGTTCGACCAGCAGTCGGACCGCAAAAGCCTGTTCGGCGACCCAGTGCCGGACCATCGCGGCGCTGTCGTCGGTGGACCCGTTGTCGACCACGATCACCTCCAGCCGCGCGGGCCCCGCTGCCCTCGCGATCGAGGCGAGCGTGGCGGACAGGCTGTCGCGGCGATTGCGCGTGCAGATCAGCAGGCTGACGTCGATCATGCCATCATCGCCGCGCCGATCAGCGCCATCGCCTCGTCCGGGGTGGCGGCCTGACGAACCAGCGGCGAACCATGGGTCCATGCGCCGATATAGGCGGCGACCTTGCCATAGTCATTGTCGAGCACGACATGCGGCAGCCCGAGGAGCAGCGCCAGGATATGACCGTGCAGCCGGTCGGTGACGACCTGCTCCCCGCGCGACAACAGGCGGAGCCCGCGCTCCACCCGCGCCCGCGCCCGTGCGGTGAAGTCGGCCTCGGTCGGGGGCGTCTCGTCCAGCCAGTCCAGCGCCACCGCATCCGGGCTTTGCCGCAACAGCCGGTCGTCCCGCGCGGCGCGTTCGGCATCGGTCCGCAACAGCATCAGGCTATGGCAGTCGGGCGTGCGGGGGCGCGGCAGCGGTCCGAGCCCGAAGGCGGAGTCGGGGGACAATGCGACCGGACAGTCGAAATGCCGCCGCGCCAGTTCCAGGCTGGCGGCATCGCGGACATGAAGATGGAAGTCGCCATGCCCGGCGACCAGCGCGGCGAAACGGTCGCGATGGGCGGGATCGCGGAAATGGATCGACTGGGGCAGCTGGACGATGCGGCGATCGGGAAAATCGCGGATCAGGCTTTCGCGGAAATGCTGATGGTGCGGCCAGATATCGCCCAGATTGCCGCCGCCATGGATCAGGATCGGCCCGATCGGGCAGGCCGCGACGAAGGCGGCCGCATCGAAATCGTCCCAGTGCGACCTATAGGCCGGATCGCCCGCGCCGACCGCATGGAGCATGGCGATCTCGCCCAGCCAGATCGCGCTGTCGCCGACATTGGGATGGTCGGGAAAGTCGACCAGCGCATAGGGCTCGCCGGGCGCGACATGGTGGCGGTACAGGTCGCGCAACGCCGCCTGCTGCCGGGCGATGACGTCCTCGCTCATGCGGCGCGCGTCACGCGCGCGCCGGCGCAGACCTCCGCATAGAGCGCCTCGCACCGATCGAGCCAGCGGTCGCGGGCGAAATGGGTCTCGACCCGGTGGCGGGCGACCGTGCGCGGAATGGCCCTGGCCGTGTCGATCGCGCGGGCGAGCGCCTCCACATCGCCCGCCGGGGCCAGGCACCCCGCCTCGCCGACGACTTCGGCCGCCGCGCCTTCGTCAAAGGCGGCGACGGGCAGGCCGCAGGCCATGGCCTCGATGGCGACCAGGCCGAAGGGCTCGTCCCAACAGGGGGTGAAGAGGAAGACCGAGGCCCGCCCGATTTCCCGCGCCAGCGCGGGGCCGTCGAGATGCCCGCCATAGCGGATGCCGTCGCCGAGCAGGGGCTCGACCGCCGCCCCCCAATAATCCGGGTCTTCGATGGCGCCGAACAGGGTGAGGGGGATGCCCGCCTTACGCGCGGCGAGCGCGGCCAGATGCGGGCCCTTATTGGGGGTGATCCGGCCGCACCACACCGCCTCGCCATTGCCCTGCGCCACGAAGGGCCAGGCGGCGGGATCGATGGCGTTGTGCAGGACCGAGGCTTCGGGCGGTGCCCCCTGCGGCCACCAGGCGGCGAGCTGGCGCGCTGAAGTGACGGTCAGCCTGTGGGTCGGGCCTGGGCTGGCGGTGACGAAATAATGGAGCGCGTCATAGGGCGGCACGTGCAGCGAGGTCACGGTCGGCGTTGCGGCGGTGCGGCGCGGCTCCAGCGGGAAGCGGTGCAGGCTGTTATTGTGCACCACGTCGAACCCGCCGCGCGCGATCCGGTCGCAGGCAGCGGCGTAACCGGCATCGACATGCGCGATCAGCTCGGGCTTGCCGCGATGCTCGGCCCAGGGGAACACCGCCTCGTAATGGACGGGCAGCACCGGATCGAGCGTGAAGCGCGGGTCGCTGTCGCCGCTGGCGAACAGCACCACCTCATGCCCGCGGGCCGCCAGCCCCTCCGCCAGATACCAGCCATGCGCCTCCATGCCGCCGAGAAAGGGTTGGCGGATCGGCTGGCGGACATGGGCGAGCAGCGCGATCCTCATGCCGCGACGCGGGACCCGGCGGCGCGCTCCTCCAGCAGGCGGATGACGCTGGCGGTATTGGCATAGGGCTGGTGGCTCTGCTGCCCGGTCAGGGCGAGGTCGTCCTTGTCGGGACGGCGCAGGATGCGGATCGGGCGGCCGGGCGTGTCGTCGATCAGCCCCATCAGGCGAAAGGCGTGCAGCCAGTGCCCCATGGTGCGATAGCCCCATTTCGCCTCGAACAGCTCGGCATTGCGCACCACGCTGTCGATATGGTGGACCGGCGGCATGTGGTGCGGATGATATTGGTGATAGGCGAGCCCGCCCTTGATCCAGGCGATCGGGACGCCCGCCTTGTCCACCACCTTGCCGAAATCGGTGTCCTCGCCGCCATAGCCCGCATAGCGTTCGTCGAAGCCGCCGGTCGCGAGGAAGGTCGCGCGGCGCATCGCGAAGTTGAGTGACCAGAAGCACCGATAATCGGCGCAGCGCTCGATCCCCTCGGGCGGGGGCCCTCGCCGGTCGGAGTGGCGGACCGCCACCGTCGCGAAGTCCTTATAGCGCCAGTCGCCCTCAGTCGCGCCGCCGGGCAGATACATCACCTCGCCCATCAACAGCCCATCCATCTCATCGAGGCAGCGGTCGTAATCGGCCAGCAGCTCGGGCGTCGGAATGCAGTCCATATCGAGGAAGACGATCTTGTCGCCGACGCATGCCTTGGCCGCCGCGTTGCGCGCGGAGGCGAGCGGCAGGTGCGGACCCGACACCATCATCTGGCGAATGGGAAAGGGCGCATCCGGTAAGTCATAGGGCGCGTCCTGGATGACCGCGACGATCAGTTCGGCTGGCATGGTCGTCTGGCGGCTGAGGCCGAGGACGACATTGCGGAGATGATCGGGGCGGCCCCCGGCAAGCGTGACGACCGAGATCATGAATGGGCTCCGCTGGGGGTGGGGGTGGAGGAGGGGTGGAGTTCGACCGGCCAGAGCCGCGCGGCGAGCGCTTCCAGCCAGTCGGCGGCGTCCTGGGCGGGCGTGTCGGCGATCATCGCGCGCTGGAGCGCGGGGCGGTGGGTGGCGCGCGTCTCGGCCAGCGCCGCGGTCCAGGCCTGGGCCGAGGAGGGCAGATGCGGGCGGACGCATGCCGCCCCCGCCGCCGCCAGCGCCTCGGCCTTCCGATGCTGCTCGTCGAAATAGCGCCATTCGGGAATGGCGAGCCAGGGGCGGGCAGCGGCCAGGATCTGCTGGCAGGTGGTGTTGCCGGTCGAGGCGATGACCAAGTCGGCTGCGGCGACATGGTCGGCCGGATTGTCGACCCAGCCGCGATGCTCGATATTGCCGGGCTCTGTCGCGTGCCAGTCGCGCACGACCGGGCCGATGGTGATCCAGCGCGCGCCCGGACGGCTGCGCGCGCCGACGCCCAGCGGGGCCTGCGCGAAGCCGCCGCCGCCGCCGCCGGAGAGGACGAGGATGACCTCCTCCTCCGCGCCGACGCCGATCCGCTGGCGCGCCAGTTCGCGCTCGGGCACGCGGGTGTCGACGCCCAGGCCACCCGCGAAACAGGTCTTGGCCAGCATCGCGTCGTCCCATTCGGGCTGGGCCAGCGCCTCGTCGAACGCCGCCAGCAGCCCCGCCGCGCCGTCATAGGCCGCGCGGTGCCCCGCATCGCCCCGGTCGCCATGCTGGAGGATCTTCACATGCGGCACCGAGCAGATGCGCGAGAGCTGCGCGATCTCCGCCGACACGTCGCAGATCATCAGCGCGGGGTCGGCGCGGTCGAACCAGCCCGCGATCACCGCCATGGCATGGCGGATTCCCGGCCAGCCGAGCGGCGCGCAATGCAGCGTCTCGGGCGTCGGGACCGCATCCATCGTGCCCGCCTCGGCCCCCGTCGGCTCGAACAGCGAGGGGATGACGATCAGCTCGACCTGCGGGGGGAGCGGCGGGAAGATGTCGTCGCGCGCGCAGAAGATCGTGACCGGACGTTCGGGTGGCAGTGCGTTCAGGATGGCGGCGCAGCGTTCGGCATGGCCGCGCCCCTGATGATGGACGAAATAACCGAAGGGCCGCATCACGCCGCGCTCGCACGCATCAGCATCGGCTCGGTCAGCCCCAGTCGCTCCAGCCCTTCCAGCACGCCATTGGCGTGATGCCCGGCGACGCGCAGCAGCCCGTCGCGCGGGGCCAGCCCGTCCAGCTCGTCGCTGGCATTGCCGACGACGATGGCATGGCCGCACGCCTCCAGCATGTCGACATCGTTGCCGCTGTCGCCCGCCGCGATGCAGGCGCCGACCGGCAGGTCCAGTCGCCGCGCATAGGCCGCGACCGCCGCCGCCTTGCCGCCCAGCGGTGCCAGCACGTCGATCAGCCGTCCGTGCGAATAGACGACCTTGGCGGCCAGCCCCTGTTCGGACAGGACGGCGCGGACCCGCGCGGCATCCTCGGCGGTGCCGAAGAAGCTGATCTTGTGCGGCCCCGCCGTGTCGCGCGGTTGCGGGCGCAGGCGCAGCGGCTTGAGCGCGGTCGCCACCGCCTTGCGGTTCCACCCCTCGTCCAGCCGCGCGGCATAGACCGGGCATTCCTGCCACCCGCGCTGCCCCTTCAGCATGATGCGGGTGCCGACATCGGTGATGAAGGCGTCGGGTTCGGGCAGGCCCCATTGCGACAGGATCATCCGCGCCATCGCGAAGGAGCGCCCCGTGGCGACGACGAAGGGCAGGTCGCTGCCCTGTCGCCACTGGGCAAAGCCGTGTGCCCCCGCCGGACAGCCGGTCAGCGTGTGATCGATGTCGCTGGCGAGCAGCCCCGGCGCGCGCGGCAGGCGGGCATAGAGCGCGACCGACTCCGCCGCATAGCGGCCCCAGTCATAGCGCGCCGCGCCCTCGCGTCCCGCGCGGCTCATCGCGGCATGGCGTTCGGGGTTGGCGATGATCGACAGGCAGGTTTCGGCGATGGCCGCCTCGTCACGCGGATCGACCAGCAGGCCATGGCCCAGATGGGCGACGATCTCGCTGGGGCCCCCATGCCGGGTCGCGACCACCGGCACGCCGGCGGCGGCGGCCTCGATCAGGGTCAGCCCGAAGGGTTCGTGCAGCGCGGGATTGACGAAGACGCCCCCTTGCGCGGCGCGGTCGTACAGCGCGGCGACATCATGTCCGTCATGCGCGGGCGGCAGCGCGACATGACCGCGCAAGCCGGGTGCCTCGACCAGCGCCTGCAACTCCGCGAGGACCGCGCGTTCCTCGGCCGAGCCGGGGCCGTCATGCTGCCCGGCCAGGATGACCAGATTGGCCGCGCGCTGGAGCTTGGGAGAGGCGGCATAGGCGCGGGCCAGCGCGGCGAGGTTCTTCTTGGCGACCGGCCGGGCGATGGCGAGCACGATCGGCTTGGCCGGATCGTCGAGCCACTGGTCCAGCCGCGCGGCCAGCGACGGCTGCGACGATGGCCGCGGGTCGCGGCTGGGCACGCCGGGCGGGATGCAGTGGATGCGCCCCGAGACGGGCGTGTCATAGGCATGGACCTGCCGATCGGCCTCGTCGCGGGTCGACACGATGATCGCATCTGCCCCGGCGATCGCGGTCCGCTCGGCGGCGATACGGGCATCGAGCGCGGGGCAGGAGCCCTGATGCGTCTGCTTGTCGATGCCCAGCGCGTGCGGGGTATAGACGAAGGGAATGGCGAAGCGGCGGCGAGCCTCGGCCGCGACGGCGGCGGCGTCGGAGAAATGCGCATGGATGACGTCGGGAAGCCGGGGCAGCCGCGCCAGGTGCGCGCAGAATGCCTCGGTAAAGGCGGACAAGTCTTCGGCCAGCGCTTCCTTTTCCAGATAGCCGCGATTGGCGGTCGCGATCCGGTCGATGGTCAGGCGGGGCGACAGGCGTTCGCTCGACAGGCCATGCTCGACGGCCAGACCTTCGCCCTCGAACAGCCGGGTGACGATCGAAACTTGATGCGTATCAATATTGTCGGCCTGCGCGGCGGCGGCATCAAGAATATAGGCAATATGGCCGCCCGTATCGGCGGTGATACCATAATGGACAGGTGGCGATTTCAGGCACCCGCCAAGCGCCAGATGAACAATGATCAAGCTCGCCCCTTTCGTTATAGAGGGACAACGTCGGATATTTTGTTTGGCTCCCAGAACGATGATGGAAACATAAGCTAATTTTCACAGGGCGATGCGGCCCGGTGCCGATCTTGATATATATCTATATTATGGTCGTCAGCCGAGCGGTGGCTGGCCATTGGAAGCGCTCAGGCCGCCATCCACGGGCAGGTTGATGCCGGTAATGAATCGGGCATCCTCGCTGGCCAGAAAGGCGATGGCCCCGGCAATATCGTCGGGTTCGGCCCCTCGGCCCATCGGAATGCGCGCCTCGAACTTGGCGATCAGCTCGGGCTGTTCCTTCATCCCCTCGGTCAGCGCGGTGTAGGTCAGCGACGGATTGACCGCGTTGACGCGCACGCCGTTCGCCGCCTCGTCCATCGCCAGCGCGCGGGTGAAGTTGGTGACCGCCCCCTTGGCGGCGCAATAGAAGCTGTGGTTCCAGTCGCCGCCCAGACCGGAGACGGAGGACATGTTGATGATGCACCCCTTCGCCGCGCGCAAGGGCGCGATCGCGGCGCGCGCCATCTGGACGACGCCGTACAGGTCGGTTTCGATGACCTTGGTGAAGGCCGAGAAATCGCCCTCGTCGAGCTTGCCGAGATGATCGATCCCGGCGTTGCTGACCAGGATGTCGACCCGCCCGAACCGCTCGATCGCCAGCGCGACCAGCGCCTCGCAATCGGCCATTCTGGACACGTCGGTCGGCCGCGTCGCGACGGTTGCGGGGGCCAGCGCCTCGGTCAACGTCGCCAGGCCGTCCTGGTCCGTGTCGCCGAGGACGAGGGTCGCACCCTCTTGCGCGAAGCGGCGCGCGGCGCCTTCGCCGATGCCCGAGGCCGCGCCGGTGACGATCACGATCTTGCCGTCGAAACGGGCCATGGCGGCATCTCCTGTCCTGTGCTCAGGCCCGGCTCAACCGCCCGGACCCCGCACTGTTCCGTATGACGGGACAGGAGGACGCCCCGCCGCGCCGGACGGTCCGGCCGCGACGGGGCGCAGGGAGGCTCAGCGCTTGGTGAAGGCGCCGATCCCCGCAATCGCCAGATTGGCGGCGGGCTTGGACATTTCGGCGAAGCTCAGCCGCAGATAGCGGACCGGCCGGACGCTGGTGAAGGGCAGGCGCTGGGTGGAAAGCGCATAGGCGATGTTGGAGAATTCGCCCGAACCCGCCGGAGTCCAGTTCTTGCCGTCGACGCTCGTCTCCGCGACATAGCCGCGCGGCGGGGCGGCATCGACCATCACCTGGCGCGACGGCGTCAGGCTGAAGCCCGCCACATCGCGGACCTGGCCCATGTCGACGGTGACGCTGGCGGGCTTGCCCGGCGTCGGCGCGGGCTGGATCCAGATGGTCTTGGCGTCATTGTCGAGCAGCTTCTCCGCGCCCGGCGCACTTGCCGAGACGATCGTCCAGTCGGTGGTCGCCAGCACCGTGGGATCGCTCGACACGATGGCGGGGACGGGGACCGGCGCGACGCTTCGGAACAGCGACACCTCGCTGATCGCCGGGCAGACCGGCGCGTCGACGATGCGCAGGCGGACCCGCTTGGCGGTGATCGGGGCGGGCAGGCGGATGATCCGCTGCGCGCTGATGCACTCATGCTCGGCAAGCTGCTGCCACTGGCCGTTCACCTCGGCATCGACTGCGAAGCGCGTGACCCGCACGCCGAGCGGCAGATATTCGCGGATGCGGATCAGGTCGAAGCTGCGGCCGGGCGGCAGGTCGAGCGTCAGGCTGGGCGTGGTCACGCCATCGGGGGCCGACCAATAGGTCTCGCGGTCGCCGTCGAGGACGCGGGCCGCCTCGAACCCCTTGCCGCGCACATGGCTGGCGCTCGCCACCGACCCTTGCGCGAGGTCGGTCGCGAAGCTGGCGCGGATCGCATCGCCGAAGCTCTTCAGGATTTTCACGTCCTGATCGGGAATGCGGCCGCGCCGGTCGGGCGGCAGGTTCAGGTTCATATTGGTGCCGCGCGCGACCGAGGTGTCGAAATAGCCGACGAGATTCTCAGGCGATCGGACCTTGGAATCCTCGTCGGCGTGATAGAACCAGCCGGGCCGGATCGAGGTGTTGGTCTCGGCGGGCCACCACAGCGCGCCGCCGCGCACGCCCGAATTGCCCTCCGACTGGACATAGGGATGGTCGGGCATGGTCGGCCAGCAGGGATCGCCCGCGATGCCGTCCTCATTGCCGACCCAGCGAATGTCCGCGCCCAGCGGGTCGAAGGTGCACGCCATGGGCTGATATTGATGGACCAGCGCGATGATCGAGGGCCAGTTGTAATATTTGGGGGCATCGATCTGCCGCGTCTCGCGCGCGCCGCCATAATAGCCGTCGCCGCCATTCGCGCCGTCGAACCAGAATTCGAACAGCTCCCCATAACCGGTGCAGAGCTCGACCACCTGCTTGCGATAATAGTCGATATAGGCGGGGGTGCCATAATCGGCGCGGTTGCGGTCCCAGGGCGAGAGATAGATGCCGAACGCGATCCCGCCGCGCTTGCACGCATCCGACATCTCGCGGACGATATCGCCCTTGCCGTCCTTGTAGGGCGAATTGCGGATGCAATGCTCGGTCAGCCTGGTCGGCCACAGGCAGAAGCCGTCATGATGCTTGGCCGTCAGGATGATGCCCTTGAGGTTCCCCGCCTTGGCCGCCGCGACGATCTGGTCCGCGCTGAAGTCGGACGGGTTGAACATCTTGGGGTCTTCGTCGCCGTAACCCCATTCCTTGTCGGTGAAGGTATTCATGGCGAAGTGGACGAAGGCATATTGCTCGCGCTGGTGCCAGCGCCACTGACGCGCCGAGGGGACCGCGCCGTAGGGGGCGGGCGCACCGGCCCGCGCCTTGGCAAAAGCGGGCGTGGCGGACGCGACCAGGCCGGAGGCAAGGACGGCGCGGCGGGAGAAATCGATCATCTTCAACGTATCTCCGGGAGGGATCAGGCGGGCTTGTGGTCGAAGGACGGCGGCCGGTCCTTCGGATCGCGGCCGAAGGCGCGGTTCGGCCGCGCGCCCATGGTGAAGGACAGGGTGCCGCCCTTCGACAGGGTGGCATGGTCGATCCAGCTCTTCGTCCAGGGGCGGCCGTTCCAGGTCACCGACTGGACATAGGGCGTGTCGGGGCGATTGCCCTTCGCCTCGACGGTCAGCGTCCTGGTCCCGCCCAGCGACAGCCGCACCCGCTCGAACAGCGGACTGCCCAGGACATAGGCGCCGCTGACCGGATCGACCGGATAGAAGCCGAGCGCCGAGAACAGGAACCACGCGCTCATCTGGCCGCAATCGTCATTGCCGATGATGCCGTCGGGCGCGTTCTTGTACATCTCGGTCAGCAGGCGGCGAACCATCGCCTGCGTCTTCCACGGCGCGCCGACATAGGCGTACAGGTAGGCCGCGTGCTGGTCGGGCTCGTTGCCATGGGCATATTGGCCGACCAGACCCGAAATATCGGGCGGCGCATTCTTGGGCAGGGTCGAGGGCGCGTTGAACAGGCCGTCCAGCTTGGCCTCGAACTTTGCATCTCCGCCCATGTGGCGGATCAGGCCGTACACGTCATGCTGATTCAGGAACGTCGCCTGCCAGCCATTGGCCTCGGTATAGTCGCGCCACCAGGGCTTGGGCATATGGCCGAGCTGGATGGGGTCGTAATCCTTCCACCAGCTGCCGTCGTTGAAGCGCGGGCGGGCAAAGCCGATCGAGCCGTCGATGACGTTGCGCCAGTTGCCCGAACGCTTGAGCAGCCGCTGGGCCTCGGCGGTCTTGCCCGCATGCCGCGCGATATGCGACGCGGCCCAGTCGTCATAGGCATATTCCTGCGTCCGGCTGACGCTTTCCCACCAGATGTCGGCGGGGACATAGCCCTTGGCATCGTACAGGTCGCGGCCCTTGCTATTGTCCATGTCGGGCGCCGCGAAGTCGAAGCTGCGCTTGGCGATGCCGGGCCAGGCGGCGGCATAGTCGGCGGGAATGCCCTTCACCATCGCCTCGGCCATGATCGGCGTGCCGTGCCAACCGATCATGATTCCCGTCTCCTTGCCCTGCAGCGTCCAGACCGGCGGGCCATAGGCGCTCTGCTGCGTCTGGCGGATGACGTCGTCGATCAGCTTCTTGGCCTGGGCGGGCTGAGTCAGGATCAGCCAGGGGTGCAGCGCGCGGTACGTGTCCCAGGTGGAGTAGGTGCTATAGGCGGACTGCCCGGCGGGCAGGGTATGGACCTGCCCGTCCAGCCCGACATAGCGGCCGTCCACGTCGGAAAAGAGCGTGGGCGCGATCAGCGTGTGGTAATTGGCGGAGGCCATGATGACCTGCTGGTCGCTGGTGCCGCCTTCGACATGAATGCCGGAATTCTTCTCCCACCAGCGCGCCACGGCGGCCTTGCGGGTGCGCTCGAAATCCCAGTGGTCGGCCTCGGCCGCCAGGTTCGCCTTGGCCCCGGCCACATCGACCGCCGAGATGCCGCACCGGATGAGGAGCGGCGCATCTCCCAGTTCGTCGAAGAACAAGGCGGCCTTCAGGCGGTTGCCCTTGACGGCGGTACCGTTCGCGGGCGCGTCGCCATCGCCGTAAAGCTGGATGCGGCTGGGCTTCTTCGACAGCTGCATCGCAAAGAAGATGCGCCGCCCCTTGGCCCAGCGGAACACGCGGCGCGTGCCGGTGATCGTGCCGTCGGGCTCGACGGTGATCTCGGCATCGGTGATCAGCGGCTTCTCGTCGCTCTTGTCGAGGACGAGGTGCGAAAGGTCGACCAGGACATGGCCCGGCCCCTTGGGATAGGTATAGCGGTGCCAGCCGGTCCGCTCCGTCACGGTCAGCTCGGCGAGCACGCCGGACTCCAGCTTCACGCGGTAATAACCGGCTTGCGCCTGTTCGTCCGAATAACGCTGGCGATAGCCCGCATCGGGGTCCGACAGCGGCCCCGGCACCAGCTTCAGCTCGCCGCGCGTCGGCACGACCAGCACGTCCAGCATGTCGCCGATCCCGGTGCCCGACAAATGGGTGTGGCTGAACCCCATGATCGAGCTGTCACCGTGGTGATAGCCCGAGCAGGTGTCCCAACGCTCGACATCGGTGTCGGGGCTCAGCTGCACCATGCCGAAGGGCAGGACCGCACCCGGATAGGTATGGCCGTCGCCGCCCGTCCCGATGAACAGGTTCGGCAGAACGGGCGGGGTGTCGACGCGGGCGGCCAGCGTATCGAGCGGCAAGGAGGCGAGCGCGGTCCCGGCGAGGAGCGAGCGGCGGGTCAAAATCATGCGAACGTCTCCCGCAAAACTTCGGGCCGGGTGGCCGCGACATGGACGATCAGCTCGCCGAACAGGCCATTGGCCCAGGCGAACCAGTCGCGCGTGAACTTGGTGGGATCGTTGATATCGACCCCTTCGTGAATGAAGCCGGTATGGCCGTGCGATCGGCGAATCATCGCCAGGCTGTCGCGCAGCAAGGCCGGATTGGTCGAGGTCAGCGCACGGGTGATGACCGACATTGGCCAGACCTGGCCCGGCCCGGTATGCGGGCCGCCGATGCCGCTGATCGCGGAGCCCTCGAAATACCAGGGATTGTCCGTGCTCCAGCATGCCGCGAGCGTCCGTTGCCACAGCGGATCGGCCGGATCGACGCAGCCGAGATAGGCGAGGCCCGAGAGCGAGGGGACATTGGCATCGTCCATGAAGACGGCATTGCCATAGCCATCGACCTCATAGGCCCAGACCCGCTGCCCGTTGGGCAGCGTCATGGTGCCATGCTGCCGGAGCGCGGCCTCGACCTCGGCGGCCAGCGTGGTCGCATCCTGCGCCAGTGCGAGCTCGCCGACCGCGTTCGACAGCGCGGCGAGTTCGCGCAGCGTCGTCATCGCGAACAGATTGGCGGGCACGAACTGTTCGTACAGGCACGCATCGTCCGAAGGGCGGAAGCCCGAATGGATCATGCCGTTGGGACGGGTCGGCAGGCCATAGCCGCGATAGAGCGTCTCGGTCGGCTCGGGCGCGGAACGGCGGAAGCGATAGGGGCCCAGGCCGTCTTTACGCTGCTGCTCGCGAAAGGTCTTCACGATCGACCGCGCCGAGGCCTTCCACTCTGCGTCGAACGGCGTGGTGTCGCCCGTCTCGCGCCAATAGCCATATGCCAGCCGGATCGCGTAGCAGAGCGAGTCGATCTCCCACTTCCGCTCGGCGACGCCCGGCTTCATCTCGGTATCGTCCTTCAGCGCCCAGCTCAGGTTCGTCCTGGCGTTCGGGTCCTGCATGAAGGCATTGGCATAGGGGTCGATCAGGATCGACCGCGCCTGCCGCCCGATCAGCCCGCGGAACAGCCGCCCGAGCGCGGGATCGCGCTTCACCAGATGCAGATAGGGCCGCAGCTGCGCCGCCGAGTCCCGCAGCCACAGGCAGGGAATGTCGCCGGTGATGACGAAGGCGTCCGGCTTGCCGTTCACCTCGCCCAGCGACAGCACGGTGGTGTCGAGCGTGTTGGGATAGCAGTTCCTGAACATCCAGCGGAGTTCGGGATCGGCGATCATCTTTGAGATGCGGGTGATCTCCGCCTCGACCGCCTTCGATACGAAGCGGCGCTCGGCGACCGGGGGGCGCTTGCTGACGAAGCCGGGCGTAGCGGCGAAAGCGGGGGCGGCGGAGGTGGCGGCGAGGGCGGCGGCCCCCGCGATCAGTTCGCGACGGTTCGGGGTCATTTCGGCAGGTCCTGCGCCGCGCCGGTCACGGTGAACTGGGTCCACTGGCCCGCGCCGTCACCCGGCTGACCGCCGCCGATATACAGCTTGTACGTGCCCGGCAGGATGCGGCGGCTGCCGTCGCGCCACACCTGGCTCATCAGGCGCGGGTCGATGGTGAAGCGCGCCGTGCCCGCCTGGCCGGGCTTGAGCGGAATGCGGGTGAAGCCGACCAGTTGCCGCTGGAGCACGGGATCGGTCAGGACGAGCTTCTCGTCGGTGGCGGGCGGGACGAGATAGGCCTGCGCCACCTCTTCGCCGCTGCGCTGGCCGACATTGCGCAGCTGCACCGCGACCTCGACCGGCTGGCCCGCCGCGACGCTGGCGGTGACGGTCGGCTGGCCATAGTCGAACCGGGTATAGCTCAGGCCATGGCCGAAGCCCCAGGCGGGGGTGCCGGTGAAGTAGCGATAGGTCCGCTCCTTCATCCCGTAATCGGCAAAGGCGGGCAGGTCGGCGGTCGAGCGATAGACGGTGACCGGCAGGCGGCCCGACGGGTTCACGTCGCCCGCCAGGATCTCGGCCAGCGCGGTGCCGCCCTCGGTGCCCGGATAGAAGGCCGCCAGCGTGGCGGCGGGCTTGATGTCGCCCAGCGAGACGGCCGATCCCGAGACGATGACCGCGACGACGGGCTTGCCGGTCGCCTGGAGCGCGGCAAGCAGGTTGCGCTGCGGCTCGGGCAGGACGATCTCGGTGCGGTCGCCGCCCGCAAAGCCGGGGACCGAGACGCCCAGCGCCTCGCCCTCCAGATCGGGCGACAGGCCGATGACCGCGACCAGCACGTCGGCGGTCCCGGCGACCTTCAGCGCCTCGGCCTGAAGCGCCTCGGCGGGGGGCAGCCATTGCAGGCGGAAGCCCTCGTCGCCGCCCTTATGGTCGATCTCGACCCGGATGCGCCGGGGCGCGGTGCCGTCGATCATGGTCTCCAGGCCCTTGGCCCCGATCACGCCGTCGATGACCAGCCGGTCGTCGATCCACAGCTTGACCGGATCATGCGGCGGGCAGGCGTGCCAGCAGGCGGGGCCGTTGAGCTGGAGCTTGTACTGGCCCGGCCCCGGCGGGGTCAGCGTGCCGGTCCAGCGGCGGCGGAAGGGAGCGGTCTTGGTATAGTTGAAGTCGATGCGGGAATCCTGACCGGCGGCGCTCCACTGGCCGTTCGCGCCCATCGTCTCCACGGCCAGACCCGGCTTGCCGTTCGCCGACAAGGCGGTTTCGGGCACGTTGACGAACGCCCCCTCGGCCAGCACCGACCCTTGCGCATAGCGGATGTCGCGGCCGAACTTGCGGCGAATTCCCTCCAGCGGCGTCACCGGATCGATCGCCGACCCGTGATAATTGCCCTCCAGCACGCCCAGATCGTCGGCATTGGCCCCGAACACCGCCAGCCGCTTGCCCTTGAGCGGCAGCAGGTCGCCCGGATTGTCGAGCAGGATGATGCCCTTGCGCGCCGTCTCCAGCGCCAGCGCACGATGCGCGGGGGTGCCGAGCTGGCTGGGCTTGATCGCGTTCCACGGCGAATCGACCGTCAGCATCCGCCGCACCGCCAGCGCGCGGGCGAGCGCGGTGTCGATCTCGCTTTCGGTAATCAGCCCGCGCTTCAGCGCCTCGGGCAGCGCACGATAGGTGTTGCCGCAATTCAGGTCGGTCCCTGCGCGCAGCGCCGCCGCCGCCGCCGCGGGCGCGTCGGGCTGGGCATGGTGGAACATCCAGATATTGCCGACCGCGTCGCAGTCCGACACGACGAGCCCGTTGAAGCCCCAGTCGGTTCGCAGCCGCTGGGTCAGCAGCATCGGATTGGCGCAGACCGGGGTGCCGTGGATCGCGTTATAGGCGCACATCAGCGACAGCGCCTTGCCCTCCGTCACCGTCGCGCGGAAGGCGGGCAGGTAGGTCGCCTCCAGATCGCGCGGGGACACCATCACGTCGAAGCTGTCGCGCCCGCCCTCGGGGCCCGAATGGACCGCGAGATGCTTGACCGTCGCGATGACCTTGGGATGCTTCAGGTCGGGGCCCTGGAGGCCGCGCACGAAGGCGATGCCGATCCGGCTGGTGAGGAACGGGTCCTCGCCATAGGTTTCCTGGCCCCGGCCCCAGCGCGGATCGCGGAAGATGTTGATGTTGGGCGACCAGATGGTCAGCCCTTCGAACAGGCCGCGATCGGCGTTCAGCGGCTTGGTGTTGAACTTCGCCCGCGCCTCGACCGCGACGACATCGCCGACCTTCTGGATCAGCGCGGGGTCCCAGGTGGCGGCCATGCCCATCGCCTGCGGAAAGACGGTCGCCGGACCGTTGCGCGCGATGCCGTGCAGCCCCTCGCTCCACCAGTCGAAGGCGGGCAGGCCGAGCGCGGGTTCGGCCGGGGCCTCGTTGACCAGCTGCGCCGCCTTGCGTTCGACGGACAGCGACTGCGCGGCGGGAGGAAGGGCGGGGGCTGGGGCGGCGGCCTGACCGGCGGCGGCGAGGAGGAGGAACGGGATCACTGGGCGTCCTTCGGACCGAGGGTATAGATGTTCAGCTCGCGCGCCAGGGTGGCCGCGTCCGCGTCGCTCTGGATGGTGAGCGTGATGCTCTCGCCGGGCAACAGGTCGAAGCCATCGTCGGACGGCTCGGCGGCGGTGGTGCCGAAATTGACCTGTACCTGCCGCGCGAGATGGCGCGTGGTCAGCGTCAGCTGCTTGCCCGCCCAGCGTGCGGTGATGCCCGGCGCCGGATAGGCCATGTCGCGCGGCACCTTCCGCTCGACGATCTGGCGGGCGATCACCTTGTCCCCGTCGAACAGTTCGGCGACGGCATAGCTGCTCTCGGGCGCGGCACCGGCGAAGATCGCCGCATCGGGGATCGTCGCGACATCGCTGGCCGAGGCGGGGGCCATGGTCACGCTGCCCGATTGCGAGCCCAGCTTGCGGCCATCCATGGCATAGCCGGTGACGCGCCAGCCGAGCGGCTTGGGCGCCGTGGCGTCGGACACCAGCGCGATCCGGGTCGCGCCGGGCCTGGTCTCCGCCACGATGGTCTGGGGCGCGAAGAAGCGGCGCGCCTCGTGCTGGAGCATCTTGTCATGCCCGGTCCAGTCGATGCTCGACCAGCTGATCGCGGGCCAGCTGTCGTTGAGCTGCCAGTAGAGCGAGCCCAGCGTCACCGGACGGCAGGCCCGGTGATGCCGCGCCGCCAGGCCGATGGCGCGCGCCTGCATCGCCTGGCTCAGATAGACCAGATCGGCGAAATCGCGCGGGTCGCGCAGATTCTGCTTGAGGTAGAAGGTGATGCGGTCATTGCCTTCGCCCGCCAGGAACTTCTGGTGCGCCTTCATCACCGGGCTGTCGATGCGGAAGTCTTCGGGCGAGGCGAAGGTCGCGATGGTCGACAGGTCGGGGAACGCCTGGAAGCCATATTCCGACATGAAGCGCGGGCAGCTGTCGGTGTAACGCTCGACCGGCTTGGAGCCCGACCAGACGTCCCAGAAATGGCGGTCGCCGTCCTTGTCGGTGTCGGTCGGCCCCTCATAATCGGTCGAGGGCGAGCCGGGCCAATAGGGGATGCCGGGCGAATTCCTGATGACGGCATCGCGCAGCACGCGGTCGAACAGCACCGCCATGCCGGTGCCGATCCGTTCCTGCTCGTCCGGGCCGACCGCCTTCTTGAACGCCTTGCGGTCCGACCAGTTTTCCCAGCCCGACAGCACCTCGTTATTGCCCGCCCAGATGACCAGCGAGGGGTGCGACTGGAGCCGGGCGACCTGTTCCTCGGCCTCGATGCGGACATTTTCGCGGAACTTGGCGTCGGGGGGCGTCACGCTGCCGCCGAACATGAAATCCTGCCAGACCATCAGGCCCAGCGCGTCGGCGGCGTCGTAGAAGCTGTCCTCGGGATAATAGCCGCCGCCCCAGATGCGGACCATGTTCATGTTCGCCTTGACCGCCTTTTCCAGCATGGCGCGCTCGGTTGCGGCGGCGACGCGGGCGGGGAAGGCATCGAAGGGGATGACGTTGCTGCCCTTGGCGAAGATGACGTTGCCGTTGATCTTCAGGCCGAAGCTGCCACCTTCACGGACCAGCTCGACGGTGCGCAGGCCGGTGCGCTTCTCGACCGCATCAGCCCCCGCCAGCGTGGCATTGACGGTATAGAGCGGATGCGCGCCGAAGCCGATCGGCTGCCAGCGTTGCGGCCGGGCGATCGAGACGGGGACGACCACGTCATTCTCGCCCGGCTGGAGCGCCACGTCGCGGCGAACGCGGATGCGGCGGCCGTCGGGGCCGGTGACGGTCACGTCCATCCGGCCGGTCTGCGCGCGGTCGGCCACCACCGAGGCGCGGGCGAGGATGCGCGCCTCGGCATCGGTCAGCGCCTCCTGCTCGATCCTTAGATTGTCGATCCGCGCGGCGTCCCACGCCTCCAGCCGGACCGAGCGCCAGATGCCGATATCGACGATGCGCGGCGCCCAGTCCCAGCCATATTGGTATTTCGGCTTGCGGATATAGGGCGAGGTCTGCTTGCCCTTGGGCTCGTCGCCATAGGGGGAGTCATATTCGCCGGGCAGCGGGTTCTTCTCGGCCAGCACCATCGGCTGGAGCGTCCTGATCGGCGAGGCGAAGCTGACCACCACCTCGTTCGCGCCCGCCTTCAGCAGCGGCTTGGCGTCCGCCCGCCAGCGGCGATGCGCATTGTCGGCCGACAGGAGCGGCTGGCCGTTGACCGTGACGGTCGCGAAGGTGTCGAGCCCGTCGAACACCAGGTCCAGATGATCGCGGCGCAGCATCTCGGACGTGACGTCCAGCGTGGTGCGATATTGCCAGCCGGTCAGGCCCGCCCACTGGATGGGGGCCTCGTTCGCGCCCTTATAGGGATCGGGCACGATCTTCGCGGCGATCAGGTCCTGCTGCACGCTGCCCGGCACGGTGGCGGCGAGCCAGTTCGCCGCCTGCGGATGCGCGCGCGCGGCATCGGCGTCTTTGGGATCGATCCGCACCTGCCAGCGGTCGAGCGTCGCCACCGTCTTGGGCGCGGCGAGCGCGGGGAAGGGCAAGGCGAGCGCGGCCAGGATCAGGCCGAGACGATGTTTCAAGACGATTTCCCCGGAAGCTGCATCGGTGCGCGGACCAAGCCCCGCACGGCAAAGGACATGGAACCAAAAGGCCGGACCCGGCCGGACCGGCGGCGGGCACGCGCGACGGCGGCGGACATGGTCCCCGCTCGCATCAGGCTCTTTCTCGCCATCCGTCACCCCCGCAATCCACCGGCTTGTCGCGTGCCGGTATTCTCATGGTATGTTTTGGTATCATGGCAAGGCGGGAAGGGGGCGTCCACCCATTTTCTGGGGGGATCGCGAACCGGGCGGTGATGCAACCGATTGACGGGTCAATGCGCCATGCCGAGCGCCAGCAATGCGACGATCCAGATCAGCAGAACGGCCGCCGCCATGACCCCGACGACCAGCGTCATCACCAGCCCCGCCAGCGGACCCAGGCCATAGGCGCCGCGAATCTGGAGGAAGAGATGCACGGGAAAGGCGAGCATCAGCAATCCCAGGCCGGGCAGGTGCGCCAGCTTCGTCCAGAGGATCATGACGACCATCAGCAGGCTGACGAAGCTGAGCGAATAGGTGACGAAGACGGCATGGTCGAACATTGCCAGCCCGCGCTTCCACAGGAAGAACAGGCGCATGAACGGCATCGACAACAGGATCAGCGCCCAGGAGAATTTATAGCCGTTCGCCTCCATCTTGAAGAGGAGGAATTCGGGATCGCGAACCGCATGGGCGATCTTTTCGTCGAGCGATTTCCAGCCGGTGATGACCTGGGCCTCCTGCGCGCCATGGCCCGACGCGGTCCCGCTGCCTCCGCCGCCCAGCGCCATGGCGGTGAATTCCAGATCATGCTGCCGCTTGACCAGGGTCGCACGCTCGCCGTCGAGCGCCGCGGTATCGCGTTTCGCGGCGACGGCGTCGGCGCGTTGCCGGTCGATCGCCGCGATGCGACGCTCGGTCGTGGCGACCTCGGCGCGGAGCTCGGTCGCGGCCTCCTGCGTACCGGGGGCGTGGAAGGTCGCGAACCCGCCCAGCACCGAATAGGCGATGTAGAGCAGGAAGACGCTGAACAGATACAGCGCCAGCGGCGACAGGAAGCGACGGCGCTCGCCCGCGATATAGCGGCGGGTCAGCTCGCCGGGCCGGGTGACGAGCTTGGCCATGGTGCGCCACACCTGTCCCTCGATATGCAGGACGCCGTGGCTGAAGTCGTGCCACCAGGCGCCCAGCGTCCGGTGGATATGCGCCGACTGGCCGCACTCATGGCAGTAAGGACCGACCAGGCTTGCCCCGCAATTCAGGCACTTGTTCGCGACGTCTGCGTGCATTCCACCCCCTGTCGATGCCGGACCCGGCCGACGAGACACGATAATTCGCCGCTCCGCGCAAGGGCAAAGATGCTGGGCTGAGCGACCTCAGCCCTGCGTCGACAGGCGCGTGTCGATCAGGTCCAGCTCGCGACCCAGACGCTGCGCAGTTTCCGACCCGATGGCGCGCGCGTTGAGCAGCTCGAACACCACCCGCCGCTCGGCGCGGATCGCCGCCAGCCGCATCCGTCGCTCGACATCCTCCAGGCGGCGGGCGTCGGGATCGTCGTCGCCCTCCAGCGTGTCGATCCGGCTGCGATAGCCGTCCATCAGGCGCGAGGCGATCTCGACATATTGGTCGGCATCCTCGCGCCCCTCGGCCATTTCGTGCTGGAAGCGTTCCAGCTCGGCGATCGCGGCCTTGGCGGCGGCGACGCGGGTGCGGTCGAGTTCGCTGATCCCGTCCTCGCTGGGCAGCGCCAGCCCGCGCAGCAGCAGCGGCAGCGTCAGGCTGGCGATCACCAGCGAGCAGAGAATGACCCCGCATGCCAGGAAGATCACCAGATCGCGCGCCGGAAAGGGCGTGCCGTCGTTCAGCGTCAGCGGCAGGGTCAGCGCGCCCGCCAGGGTGATCGCCCCGCGCGCGCCCGCGACCGACATGGCGGTGATGACGCGGCGCGGCGGGCTGGTCCGGTTGGGCAGATGCCGCTCGCGGAACAGCGTCAGGCGCAGCGCGACCCAGGTCCACAGGAAACGCAGCCCCGCCAGCCCGGTGACGATCGCGACGACGTACAGCCCCAGCCACCAGGGGCTGAGATGGCCGGTCAGCATCACCGTGTCGCGCGCGCCCGCAAAGACCTGGGGCAACTGCTCGCCGAGCAGCACGAAGATGATGCCGTTCAGCGTGAATTGCAGCATGTCCCACACCGCCTGCCGCCGGATGCGCGTCGCGGCCTTGGCACCCGAGGAGACGTTGGTGAACGACATGGCGATGCCCGCCGCCGCCGCCGCCAGCACGCCCGAACTCTCGACATGCTCGGCGACCATATAGGCGGCGAAGGGGATCAGCAGGCTGACCAGGATGTTCGAGCCGCTATCGTCGCCGAACCGCCGCGCGAAGACGCCCTTGGCGGTGACCGTGCCCCAGGCGATGGCGACGCCCAGCCCGACGCCCGACACCGCCATCCAGGCGAAGGTCAGCCCGGCATGGGCGAGCGAGAAGGTGCCGGTCAGCGCGGCGGCGACCGCAAAGCGCAGGCAGACCAGGCCCGAGGCATCGTTGAGCAGCGACTCCCCCTCCAATATGTGCATCATCCGCTTGGGGATCGGCGCTTTCTGCGCGATCGCCGACACCGCGATCGGATCGGTCGGCGACACGACGGCGGCGAGTGCGAAGGCCACCGCATAGGGCACGGCCGGGATCATCCAGTGGATGAACAGCCCCATGCCCAGCACCGTCAGGAACACCAGCCCCAAGGCCAGCCCCAGCACCGCGCCGGCATCGCGAAACAGCTCGTCCTTGGGAATGCGCCAGCCATCGAGGAAGAGCAGCGGCGGCACGAACAGCAGGAAGAAGATCTCGGGATCGAGCTCGACCCGGATCTGCGCGATCCCGCCGATCACCGCGCCCAGCGCGATCTGGACCAGGGGGCGCGGCAGCGCGGAGGGCAGGATGCGCGAGACGACGCCGCTGATGACGACGGCGAGGAGAAGGAACAGGCTGAGCGTGACGACGTCCAATCGGGGACCTTTCGGGTGCAGCGGTTGGAGCGGCCGATGCGCGCCGAATGACGGACCGACCGAAGGATCAGCGATCGGCGGCCGATGGCCATGCCGAATCGCGCGAGCGGCGACCATGACATGGCAGGCAAGGGCGGTTCAACCCGTTAAACGGGGGCGTAGGCCTGATGCATGTGCGATACCCGTCCAGAGGAGTCGAGCGATCAGGCCGCCTTGCGCATCGTGCGGTCGATCCGTGCCAGCGCCGCCAGGAACTGCTCGGCGCTGCGCCGCCAGGAAAATTCCTGGCCGAATGCCGCACAGATCGTCCGGTCGAGCGTCAGCGCCTGCCCGATCGCCCGCTCCAGCGCCTCGTCCATCACCCCGACCTCGGGACTCAACACGTCGAGCGGCCCCTGTACCGGCAGGGCGGCGACCGGCGTTCCGCAGGCCAGCGCCTCGATCATGACCAGCCCGAAGGTATCGGTGCGGCTGGGGAAGACGAACACATCCGCCGCGCGGTAGATCGCCGCCAAATCCTCGCCAAACTTCGCGCCCAGGAAATGGACATCGGGATATTGGGCGGCCAGTGCGGCGCGCGCCGGGCCGTCGCCGACCACAACCTTGGTCCCCGGCACGTCGGTCGCGAGGAAGGCGGCGATATTCTTCTCGACCGCGACCCGCCCGGCATAGAGCTGCACCGGGCCGGGCAGACCTGCGACAAAAGCATCGCGCGGGCCGTCGGGCCGGAACAGGGCGGTATCGACCCCGCGCCCCCAATGGCGGCTCTGGGGCAGGTCATGCGCGGTCAGCGTCGCGGCCACGCTGGGCGTCGAGGCGAGGATCGCGGTCGAGGGCGCGTGGAACCAGCGGACATAGCGCCAGACGAATTCGGGATCGATCGCGCGAATCCGCGCGGCGACATAATCGGGGAACTGGGTGTGATAGGCGGTGGTGAAGGGCAGCCCCTGCGCCAGCGCCCAGCGCCGCGCCAGCAGACCCAGCGGCCCCTCGGTCGCGATATGGATGGCATCGGGCAGGAACTCGCCCAGCGTCCGCCCGATCACGCCGGGGCCCGGCAGCGCCAGCCGGATTTCGGGATAGGTCGGGCAGGGGACCGAGACATAGCGATCGGGCGAGACGATGCACAGCTCATGCCCCATCGCGCGCAGTTCGGCGGCGACCGATTGCAGGGTGCGGACCACACCGTTGACCTGCGGGCTCCAGGCGTCGGTGACGATCGCGATGCGCATTCGGTGTGTCCTTCCCCGGTCAGGCGGCGATGGCGGCGGCGAGCGGCTGGTTGCGCCGCGCCTCCATCTCGTCGCCCCAGTGCAGGATCTCCATCGTGCCGTCGAAATGCTCGACCAGCGCGGTGCAGCCCTCTACCCAATCGCCGTCATTATAATAGGTGACGCCGTTGATGTCGCGGATCTCGGCAGTGTGGATATGGCCGCAAACCACGCCATCGACCCCGCGCGCACCCGCTGCATGGGCGACGACTTCCTCGAAATGCGAGATGAAGGCGACGGCGTTCTTCACCTTGGCCTTGGCGTGCTTGGACAGCGACCAATAGGGGCGCTTCATCCACCGCCGGACGATGTTCACCCAGCGATTGACCTCCATCAGTGCGGTATAGGCGAAGTCGCCGACATGGGCGAGCCAGCGATGCGCCAGCGTGATCGCGTCGAACTCGTCGCCATGCAGCACCAGCAGGCGGCGACCGTCCGCCGTCTCGTGGATCGCCTTGCGACAGATGGCGATGCCGCCGAAATCCATGCCGGTGAACTGGCGGAAGATCTCGTCGTGATTGCCGGGGATATAGACGACGCGGGTGCCGCGCTTGGCGCGCTTCAGCAGCCGCCACACCACGTCGTTGTGCGCGGCGGGCCAGTAGAATTTCTTCTTCAGCCGCCAGCCGTCGATCATGTCGCCGACCAGATACATGGTCTCGCTGTCGACATGGTCCAGAAAGTCGATCAGCATTTCCGCATTGCAGCCGCGCGTGCCGAGATGGACGTCCGAGATCCAGATCGTGCGATAGCGGCGGCGCGCCTGGCCTTCGGGTTCGGGGGTCCCCGGCGCGCGGGGGATGAAGTCGAGAATGGCGGCGTCTTCGTGCAGCGAGCCATCGATCGGAATGCTGGTCATCGGCATCGGCGTTCCCCCACGCTAGGCGTTGGGAATGTCATGCCCGTCATCTGTGACGTGCGCGTCGCAGATCGGTGACAGGCGCGCAGCATTTTGATGACTCGTTAAAGTCACCGATCGCAAAAAAGCCCGCCGATCCTGGATCGACGGGCCTTTCCGCATCGTAAAGACGGAGGCGGCTTTTTTAGAAGCGCACCGCCACCGATGCCGCATAGGTCCGGCCATTCTTGTAGAAGGCGGTCGGACGGTCGCGGGTCGCGTTATACTGGTAATAGGTCTCGTCGAGCAGGTTCTGCGCATTGACGGTCAGCGTGATCTCCTTGGTCAGGTTCACACCCGCCGAGAAGTCGAGCTGGCTGTACGGCGCCACCATTTCGCGCGAGTTCAGGCGGCCGATCGTGCGGAAATAGCTCGAGCGATAATTGTAGCTGAGCCGCGCCTGGAAGATCCCGCTCTCGAAATAGGGGATCACGTTGACGGTATGCCGCGACAGATAGGGCAGGTTGAGCGACGCGCCGGTCGAGTCGACCGACGAGGTCGAGCTGTCCTGGTACGAATAGTTCGCCTGGATGCCGAAGCCGCCCCAGATTTCGGTCTGGCCCGACACCAGCGCGCCGTTGACCTTCGCCTTGCCGCCGTTGATCGGCTGGTTGACGCTATAGGGCGTCAGACGGTTCTGCAGCGAGTTGAAGAACACCGCATTGGTGCGCGTGTTGATGATGTAGTTCGAGATGTCGCGACGGAAGAGTTCGACCGCGATCAGCGAGCCGGCGCGCGGATACCATTCCGCGGTCAGTTCGTAGTTGGTGGACTCATACGGCTTCAGGTTCGGATTGCCGCCGCCGCCATCGAGGGTGACGTCGTTGAGCGAGGTGGCCGCCGCCAGATCCTGATAGCGCGGACGCGAGATCACCTGCGCGACCGAACCGCGAACCAGGAATTCGGGCGTGATCGAATAGGCGACGTTCACGCTGGGCAGGAACTTCAGGTAATCGGTGGTCGTGCTGGTGGGCACCGGCACCGGATTGACCGTGTTGGACAGCGTCAGCGCATAGTTGGACTTGTCGCGCGTATAGACCAGGCGACCACCGATGTTGCCGCGCAGGCCGCCCTGTTCGAAATTGGCCTGGACATAGGAGGCGATGACCGTCTCGCGCACCTTGGTCGAGGCGCCGACCTTGTTGACCAGCGGGCTGTTGATCGACTTTGCGAGGATGTCGATCACGGCCTGGTCGGGCAGGTTCAGATATTTGGTGGCATTGCCCATGCCGCCGCTGCCGTCGAACACGCCATCGGGCGTGACGAGCGTGGTGACGCCCAGCTGGTCCACGGTCTGCGAGCTGGTCTTGTAGGTGTTGATGCCGCGCGCATCGACGCGGTTGACGTGATCGGTCACGCGGCTGCCCAGCAGGATCTGGGTGAACGGGCCGAAATTGACCGGGATGGTCGCGTCATAGCCGCCGAAGATGTCGCGGTCGGTCGTGACGCTGTAATCCAGGCCGCCGATCTGCGCGCCGTTCAGCTGCTGGCCGTTGATGACGACCGGGCGGCCCTCGATCTGGGCCGGATTGTTGTTCGGGTTGGTGAAGTAGTTCGCCGGGTTGGTCAGGTCGCCCGTGAAGTTCACCGTCGCCGAGGTGGGCGTGAAGGCATAGTTGAACGGCAGCTTGGTCTGCACGTTGAACAGATATTCGGGATTGCGCCCGCCGGTCGCCTTCGACCAGCCGCCCGCGAAGTTGATCTTCGTGCCGTCATCGCCTTCCCAGTCGGCGAAGAAGTTGAGATTGTCGGTCTTCAGCTTGGTCTTGCGGACCAGCGTGTCGAGCTGGGCCGACTGGTTCGGCGCGGCGGCGAAGCTGGCCGAGTTGACGACGCCGTTGCTGACATTGGCGGTCTGCAGCACGCTGCCGGTCCAGGCGACCGGGATGGTGTACATCGACTGGCTGTAATTGTTGTAGTTGCCGTCGATGTGCAGCCCGTTCAGGGTCAGCGTCAGATTGTCGGCCGGGCGATACTGCACGGTGCCCGACACGCTGGCGCGCTCGCGGGTCTGCTGGAAATAGGCATAGTTGATGCCGAAGGGGGCGACCGCCTTGATCAGGTCTTCCTTCGACCCGCCGGTGACGGTGGCGTTCGGGTTCAGCAGGATGCCCTGGCCGTTCGCGTCGCGACGCACGCTGCCGTCGCTGTTCTTCTGGAAGAAGTCCGCGCCGCTCTGATAGCCGAAGAACTCGACGCCTGCGCGGGTCAGGTTCTGCTTGTCATAGGTGGCGGCGACCAGGAAGCCGAAATTATTGGCTTCGTTGTGCCAGCTATAGAGACCCGATCCGCGGATGTTACCCTTTTCGGAACGGTCGTTATAGGTGTAGCCGCCCGAGGCGAAGACCGAATTGGCCGCCAGGTCGAGCGGACGGCGGGTACGCACGATCACGGTGCCGCCCAGGCTGCCCTCTTCGATGCGGGGTTCGGGCGACTTGTAGACTTCGAGCCGGTCGACCAGTTCGGGGGCGAGCAGCGAATAGTTGAAGGTGCGGCTGGACGGGTCGTTGTCGTTGCCGCCCCAGTCGGCCGAGGCGAGCGCATGGCCGTCGAGCAGCATGCGGTTGAGCGCGGGATCGGTGCCCAGGATGGCGACCTTCTCGCCCTCGCCGAAGCGGCGGTCGATGCTGACGCCCGGAATGTGCGACAGCGATTCCGCGACGTTGCGGTCGGGGAACTTGCCCACGTCCTCGGCGGTGATCACGTCGACGACGGCGTTGGCCTCGCGCTTGACGTTGATGGCGTTGCGAAGGCTCTGGCGGATGCCGGTGACCACGACGTCGCCATCGGTATCCGACTGGTCACTTCCGACCGCGGTCTGCGTCGGTGCCTGATTCGTGGTCTGTGCGAATGCGGTGCCCTGAAGTCCGGCGAGCGCGGTCGCCGTCAGGATCATGCTGCGAAAGCTCAACATGTTCAAATCCCCCCAAATTCCCTCGCGCCATCCCGCGAATTGTGCCTGTTACCGTCGCAGGGAGATGAATGGCGTCCTCCCTTGAAAGCATTTTTTATACTATATGCTTGACGACCAACGTGTAACCAAACTGACATTGGTCCGTAAACGGAAAAAATCAGGCCGATCCCGTCATGGGACCATTGGGCTGGCACATCGTGGGACATGCTGCTTAAATGGCAGGGTTCCGGTCGTTCCTGGGGAGGAGGACTGGCTATGGCTATCATGACGAGGGGATGCCCATGACGGCGATGCCGCGACCGCTTCTGGAAATCTGTGTCGATGATGCCGACGGCGTCGCGGCGGCCGTGGCGGGGGGCGCGGATCGGATCGAATTGTGCGGCGCGCTGGGGCTGGGCGGGCTGACCCCCTCGGCGGCGCTGGTCGCGCAGGCGGTGCGGTCGGGGGTGCCGGTTCATGCGATGGTCCGTCCGCGCGAGGGCGATTTCCGTTACGACGCCGACGAGGTCGCGATGGCGACCGACGAGATCCGGCGGATGATCGCCATGGGGGTCGCGGGTGTCGTGGTCGGGGCGATGGCCGACGACCAGTCGCTCGATCTGGACGTGCTGGCGGCCTGGCGGGACGCGGCGGACGGCGTGGCCATCGTGCTGCACCGCGCCGTCGATCTCGTCGCCGATCCGGTCGCGGCGGTCCAGGCCATCGCGGCCATCGGCTATGACCATATCCTGACCTCGGGCGGCGAAGCGACCGCCGAGGCCGGGGCCGAGGCGATCGCGGCGATGGTCGCAGCGGCGGACGGGCGGTTGGCGATCATCGCCGGATCGGGCGTTTCGGCGGACAATGCCGCCGCGCTGGTCGCGCGGACCGGCGTCGACGCGGTCCATGCCTCGGCGAGCGTCCGGCAGGATTGGGGGGACCCGCGGATCGCCGCCATGGGTTTCGGAGGTGGCGACCGGCGCCGGACCAGCCCCGAAAAGATCGCGGCGTTGCGGCAGGCTATCGGAAGGAAATAACATCCAATGTATGCCAAATATAATACCTATTGCCCACATGGTCCTGCTGCGATAAGCCTTTGTGCGAAGCGGGGCGCGGCATGAGCGACGTCCGGGCAAAGGGGGATGGCGCGGCCATGACATTCTCGGCGCAGGTCGGCTCCTTCCGAAAGGGGAACCCCGCGCCGTTATACCTTCAGCTCCAGCAGCTGCTGCGCGACGCCATCACCAGCAACGTCCTGGCCGAGGACGACGCGATCCCCGCCGAGCGCGATCTGGCGATCGAATATGACGTGTCACGGATCACGGTGCGCAAGGCGATCGGCGGCCTGGTCGAAGAGGGGTTGCTGACCCGCCGGCGTGGTGCCGGGACCTTCGTCGCGGGCCGGGTGGAGAAGAGCTTCTCGAAGCTGTCCTCCTTCTCGGAGGACATGATCGCGCGCGGCCGCACGCCGAGCAGCCAGTGGGTCAGTCGCGCACCGGGCACGGTGACGCCCGAGGAGGCGTTGTCGCTGGGCCTGTCGCCGGGCGCGCCCGTCTATCGGTTCCAGCGGGTCCGCTTTGCCGACGAGGTGCCGATGGCGATCGAGGTCTCGACCATCGCCGGTTTCGCGCTCCCCTCGGTCGAGGCGGTCGACCGGTCGCTCTATGCGGCGCTGGAGCGGACCGGCAATCGGCCGATCCGCGCGCTCCAGCGGCTGCGCGCGGTGCCGTTCGGGGCGGACCATGCCAAGATGCTGGATGTCGATCCGGGCCATGCGGGCCTGTTGATCGAGCGCCGCGGATTTCTACGCGATGGACGGGCGGTGGAATATACCCAGTCCTTCTATCGCGGCGATGCCTATGATTTCGTCGCGGAGTTAACCGATGTCTGATGTGATGACCGCCGGTAGTGCGGGGACCAGCACCCTGATGGGAGCGGAAGCGGGGGAGGCGCCGCAGGCGATCGCCCGGCTGCTCGCGCGCAATGCGCCGACCGTCAAGGCGCTGGCCGAACGGCTGCGTGCCGCCCCGCCGCCGGTGATCGTCACGATAGCCCGTGGATCGTCGGATCACGCCGCAACCTACGGCAAATATATCCTGGAGACCAAGACCGGCGTGCCGGTGTCGTCGGCGGCGCCCTCGGTCGCGTCGATTTTCGAGACGCCGATGAAGGTGCAGGGCGCGCTGGTCATCGCCATCTCGCAGTCGGGGCGCAGCCCGGACCTGCTGGCGACGGTCGAGGCGTATCGCGCGGGCGGCGCGCATATCGTCGCGCTGGTCAATGACGAGGAATCGCCGCTGGCGACCGGCGCCGACACCTTCCTGCCGCTGTCGGCCGGTCCCGAAAAGGCCGTCGCCGCCACCAAGTCCTGCCTGACCGCGCTGGCCGGTCTGGCGCAGCTCGCCGCCGCCTGGGCGGGCGACGAGACGCTGGAAGCGGCGCTCGCCGAGCTGCCCGGTCAGGTCGAACAGGCGCTGGGCCTCGACTGGTCCCCGGCGGTCGAGGGGCTGCGC
Source organism: Sphingomonas sp. SORGH_AS_0950 (assembly GCF_030818415.1). Classification (NCBI taxonomy): domain Bacteria; kingdom Pseudomonadati; phylum Pseudomonadota; class Alphaproteobacteria; order Sphingomonadales; family Sphingomonadaceae; genus Sphingomonas; species Sphingomonas sp. SORGH_AS_0950. Next base: position 1,273,573 of record NZ_JAUTAE010000001.1, on the reverse strand, counting down.
GAACTCAGCCAGATGTTCGTGCTGGGTCGCGGCTATGGCTACGGCGTGGCGCAGGAAGCCGCGCTGAAGCTCAAGGAAACCTGCTCGATCCAGGCCGAGCCGTTCAGCGCCGCCGAGGTTCGCCACGGCCCGATGCGCATCGTCGAGCCCGGCTATTCGGTGCTGGGCTTCGCCACCTCGGACGTGGCGGGCAAGGATGTGAAGGCGGTCGCCGACCAGTTCGAGGCGCGCGGCGCAAAACCGTTCGTCGCGGGGCAAGGCGGTGCGCTGCCCATGGTCGCCGGCCATCCCGCGCTGGAGCCGATTTCGATGCTCGCCAGCTTCTACCGCATGGTCGAGGCGCTGGCGCTCGCCCGTGGCATGGACCCCGACTCGCCGCCGCATCTGCAGAAAGTGACCCGCACGCTATGACCCGCTTCCGTTTCGTCAACGGCCATGTCGCGACCTCCGGCGGCGTCCTGCCGGGTGCGGAGATCGTCGTGGACGGCGATCGCATCGCGTCGATCGGCGCGGTCGAGGGTTCGGACGACACGATCGACCTAAACGGCGGCTGGGTCGTCCCCGGCTATATCGACACCCAGGTCAATGGCGGCGGCGGCGTGCTGTTCAACGACCGGCTGGACGTGGACGGCATCGCGACCATGGCGGTGGCGCATGCCGTCTATGGCACCACCGCGATGCTGCCGACCTTGGTCAGCGAAACCCCCGACAAGATCGCCCGCGCGCTCGACGCGATCGACGAGGCGATCGAGGCGAAGGTGCCGGGCGTCATCGGCATCCATGTCGAAGGGCCGGTGCTCAACCCGGCGCGCAAGGGCATCCACGATCCGACGCGGTTCCGCGATCTGGACGAGGAGATGATCGCCGTCCTGACCCGCCCGCGCCGCGGCAAGGTCATGCTGACCATCGCGCCGGAACGGGTGCCGGTCGACACGATCCGCCGTCTGGTCGAAGCGGGCGTGCTGGTCAGCGCCGGGCACACCGAGGCCAGCTATGAGCAGGCGATGGCGGCGTTCGATGTCGGGCTGTCCGGCATCACCCACCTCTACAACGCCATGCCCGCCATGCAGCAGCGCGTGCCGGGGCTGGCGGGCGCGACGCTCGACGATCCGCGCCCCTATTCGGGGCTGATCATCGACGGCTTCCACGTCTCCGCGCCGATGCTGCGGCTGGCGCTGAAGGCGCGGCCGTTCGACAGACTGATGCTGGTCACGGACGCCATGTCGTCGGTCGGCGCGGTCGAGAAGGACTTCGTCCTGCACGGCCGTCATATCGACGTGTCGGGCGGCAAGTGCACCTATACCGACGGCACGCTGGCGGGATCGGATCTCGACATGGGCTCGGCGGTCGCCAATGCGGTCGAGCAGCTGCGGATCACCGTGGACCAGGCCGCCGCGATGGCGGCGACGAACCCGGCGGCGTTCCTCGGCCTGTCGGACGAGCGGGGCGCGCTCGGCGTCGGCCTGCGCGCCGACTGGGTGGTGCTCGACGCCGCGCTCAAGCCCGTCGATACGCGGATCGCCGCATGACGGTCGCGCGCCGCGACCTTCTGCTGGGCAGTGCGGTGGTGGGGCTGGCGGGCGGCATTCCGTCCGCCCCGCTCTTCGCCGCCGATCGCCGCCCGGCGGACGGCGCGGGCGCGCTTCCCATGCCCGCCCCGGTGGACCGGCTGCCGCCCGCGCTGCCGGTGCAGGATGCTGGCCGGGTCCTGATGGATCGCGGCTGGCTGTTCCACGAGGGCGATGTCGAGCCCGCGCCGCTCGACACGCACAATGCGACCTATCTGTCGGTCAAGGCGGGCAATGCGCGCGGCGCGGCAGCGGTCGATTATGACGACAGCGACTGGCAGACCGTCGACCTGCCGCACGACTGGGCCTCGTTCCAGCCCTTCGTGGAAACCGCCAATGTCGCGCAAGGCTATCGCCCGCGCGGGATCGGCTGGTATCGGCGCAGCTTACGGCTGGACCCGGCCCTGCGCGGGCGGCGGATCGAGCTGGAATTCGGCGGGATCGCGACCTTTGCGACCATCTGGGTCAATGGCAGCGTCGTCTCGCACAATTTCTCCGGCTACAACGCCGTCCGCATCGACCTGACCCCGTTCGCGCGGTTCGGCGACGAGGCCAATGTCGTGGCCGTCCGCGTCGACGCCGATGCGATGGAGGGCTGGTGGTATGAAGGCGCGGGCCTTTATCGCCATGTCTGGCTGGGCGACTATGCGCCCGTCTCGATCGCGACCGACGGCGTCCATTGCGACCCGCGCAAGCGCGACGACGGCTGGCATGTCCCCGTCGCGGTGACACTGGCCAGCATCGTCGAAACTGACAGTCCCGTGACGGTCGAGGCGCGGCTTCTCGATCCGCAGGGCAAGGTGGTGGCGCAGGGCCAGGCCCAGGCGACCGTGCCGTCACTGGACGAAGGGCGCGCCGCGCTCGACCTGTCGGTGGCCGATCCCATGCTCTGGTCGGTCGAGCGGCCGACGCTGTACACGGTCGAGGTGCGGCTGCTGCGCGACGGACAGGTGGCGGACGAACGCCGCGTGCCGATCGGGTTCCGCACGATCCGCTTCGACGCGAACCGGGGTTTCTTCCTCAACGACCGGCCGGTGAAGCTGAAGGGCGTCTGCCTGCATCAGGATCATGCGGGCGTGGGCACCGCACTTCCCGACGCGCTGATCGGCTGGCGGCTGGAGCGGCTGAAGGCGATGGGGTGCAACGCGGTGCGTTCCAGCCACAATGCGCCGACGCCCGAGCTGCTCGACTGGTGCGACCGGCTGGGCCTGCTGGTCATGAACGAGAACCGGCAGTTCAATCCGGCGCCCGAATATCGCGCGCAGCTGGAATGGCTGGTCCGGCGCGACCGCAACCATCCTTCGGTCATCCTGTGGTCTGTCTTCAACGAGGAACCGATGCAGGGCACCCCGGCGGGGGTCGAGATGGTCAAGCGCATGGCGCATTGGGTGCGCGCGCTGGACGACAGCCGCCCGGTGACGGCGGCGATGAACGGGGCCTTTTTCGATCCCGTCAACGTCGCGCAGGTCGTCGATGTGACCGGCTTCAACTATTATCAGGGCGATTACGACCGCTATCACCAGCTGAACCCGGCCAAGCCGATGACCAGTTCGGAGGATACCAGCGCGTTCATGACGCGCGGCGCGTTCGAGACTGACCCGGCGCGCCACATTGCGTCGAGCTACGATATCGAAGCGGCGAGCTGGGGCGACACCCATCGCGGCGCCTGGAAGAAGATCGCCGATCGCCCCTTCGTCGCGGGCGGGTTCGTGTGGACCGGCTTCGACTATCATGGCGAGCCGACGCCCTATGAATGGCCGACCATCGCCAGCTTCTTCGGCATCCTGGATCTCTGCGGCTTTCCCAAGACCGCGTTCGACATCCACCGCGCCGCCTGGGTCGATGACGCGCCCGTCGTGGCGATCGCGCCGCACTGGAGCTGGCCGGGGCGCGAGGGCAAGCCGACCAAGGTCATGGTTCTGTCGAACGCCGAGCGCGTCGTCCTTCGCCTGAACGGCAAGACGGTGGGCGAGGGAGCGGTCGACCGGCTGATGGGCAATGAATGGACCATCCCCTATGCGCCGGGCCGGATCGAGGCGATCGCCTATCGCGGCGGGCGCGAGGTCGCGCGGGCCGCGCATGAGACGGTCGGCGTGCCGGTGGCGCTTCGCCTGACGCCCGCGCGCACCGTGATGGCGGGCGATACCGAGGATGCGCAGGCGATCACCATCGATGCGATCGACGCGCATGGACGCCATGTCCCGACCGCCAATCTGATGACCCGCTTCATGATCGACGGGGGTGCGATCATCGGCCTGGGCAATGGCGATCCCAATAGCCATGAGCCCGAAAAGGGCGATCGGCGCTCGCTGTTCAACGGTCTGGCGCAGATGATCGTGCGGCCCGACACCGGGCGCGGGCGGATCACCATCCGCGCGACGGCGGACGGGCTGAGGCCCGCCACCCTGCGGCTCGACCGGCTGGGCGTGACGCCGCGCGCGCAGGTGCCGGTGCTGGCGGGGGACATGGACGTGCGCGACTGGCGGCGCTCGCCCCAGCTGGACGCCAGGCCTTCGCCCGACCTCGCGCCCGCCGCCAGCGACAATAACGGATGGGCCTTCGTCCGGGCGGGAACGCCGACCCCGGCGGAGGGGGCGGGGTGGCGCGTCTATCGCACCGTCCTCACGCCCCGCCGCGCCGTCGCGGCGCGGGGCGGCACGTTGAGCTTCGCCTCGGTAGGCGGCATGGCCAGCCTGTGGGTCGACGGACGGCTGGTCGCCGAGAAGCGCGATCCCCGGCCGGGCCCGCTGACCGCCGCGCTGCCGGCCGGGTCGGGCAAGCGGACGATCGCGCTGATCGTCGCGGGACTGGGCAATATCGAAAGCGGTCTGCTGGGCCGGGTGACGATCCGTCCACGCTGATGCGGGGGACGGGCGATCGTCGCGGGGGAAGGAATGCAGTTTGGCAAAGAGTGACGTGCGATGAGTGACCTGACCATTTTTGCCCCGCTGGCGGGTTGGGTGATGCCGTTGGCGCAGGTGCCCGATCCGGTTTTCGCCGAGAAGATGCTGGGCGACGGCATCGCCATCGATCCGGTGAACGACGCGCTCTGCGCCCCGTGCGACGCCACGGTGCTGACCGTGCACGAGGCCGGGCATGCGGTGACGCTGCGCAGCACCGAGGGCTTCGAGCTGATCTGCCATATCGGCATCGACACCGTGTCGCTCGGCGGCCAGGGTCTGACCCCGCAGGTGCAGGCGGGCGCCAAGGTGCTGGCGGGGCAGCCGCTGATCCGCTTCGATCTCGATTATCTCGTCCGCCACGCACCCGCCGTGGTGACGCCGGTCATCGTCGCGGACGCCACCCGCTACGGCGTCGAGCCGATCGCCACAGGGCTGGTCGCGGTCGGCGATCCGCTGCTGCGTGTCGTGCCGCTCGCCGGTGAGGCCCTGGTCGCCGAGGAGAGCGGGGAGACGCTGGTCGAGGAGATGACGGTCGCGCTGTCGCACGGCCTCCACGCCCGTCCCGCCGCCCGGCTGGTCGAGGCGGTTCGGCGGCACGAGGCGCGCGTCACCCTGTCGCATGGCGAGCGCAGCGCCTCGGCGCTGAGCGCGGTCGGCCTGCTGGGGCTGGGGCTGGGTCATGGCACGACGGTACGGATCGAGGCGAACGGCCCGCAGGCCGCCGCCGCTCTGGCCGAGGTCGTCGCCTTTCTGGGCGACGCGACGCCCGAGGAAAGCCCGGTCGAGGCGCCCGAGCCCGCACGCGGCGAAGGACCGGGCCTGGGCGGCGTACCCGCCGCGCCCGGCCTGGCGGTCGGGCCGATCCACCGGCTGACCCGCGCGGCGATTCCGGTCGAGACCGTCGCGGCAAGCGCCGAGGAAGAGCGCGCCAGGCTGACCGATGCGCTGGCACGGGTCCGCGAAGGGCTGGTGCTGGCGGCTGCGGCCGGTGGCGCGCGCGGCGGCGTGATGGCGGCGCATGGCGCGATGCTGGCCGATCCCACGCTGACCGAGGCCGCGCTGGCGGGGGTCGCTCGCGGCCTGAGCGCGGGTTTGGCGTGGCAGGAAGCGATCGCCGAGCAGGTCGCGGTGCTGGTGTCGAGCGGCGACCGCCGCATCGCCGAGCGCGCCGACGATCTGCGCGATCTGGAACGTCATGTCCTGGCCGCGCTGGCCGGGTTGCCGATCGAGGGGCCGAGCGTTCCTGCCGGGGCGATCCTGGTCGCCGAGGACCTGTTGCCCAGCCAGGTGGCGGCGCTGGATGCGGGCGTCGTCGCGGGGATCGCGCTGGTCAAGGGCGGCCCGACCTCGCACGCCGCGATCCTGGCGGCGGGCATGGGGCTGCCCATGGCGGTGGCGTTCGGCGATCCGCTCGCCGCGCTCGAGGATGGCCGGGTCATCGTGCTCGACGCCGATCGCGGGCTGATCGATCCCGAACCCGATGCCGACGCACAAGGCCAAGCCCGCGACACCATCGCGCGCCGCAAGGCCGAGATGGAGGCGGCGCGCGCCGCCCAGGGGCCGTGCCGCATGGCGGACGGCACCCGGATCGAGATGTTCGCCAATCTGGGCTCGGTCGCCGATGCCGAGGCGGCGGTGGCCGAAGGGGCGGAGGGCTGCGGCCTGCTGCGCACCGAATTCCTGTTCCTGGAACGCGCGACCGCGCCGACCCGCGACGAACAGGCCCGCGATTACCAGGCGATCGCCGATGCGCTGGGCGACCGGCCGATGATCGTCCGGCTGCTCGATGTCGGCGGCGACAAGCCCGCACCCTATATGGACCTGCCCGTCGAGGAGAATCCGGCGCTGGGCCTGCGTGGCATTCGCGTGTCGCTCGCCGATCCGCAGCTTCTGGAGGATCAGGTCGGCGCGATCCTGGCGGTGCGCCAGCCCTGCCGGATCATGGCGCCGATGGTCGCCAGCCTGGCCGAGCTGGAGGCGGTTCGCGCCGTCGTCGAACGCCAGGGAGGCAAGGCCGAGGTCGGCGTCATGATCGAGACGCCCGCCGCCGCCATTTCCGCCGATATCCTCGCGCGCAAGGCCGATTTCTTCTCGATCGGCACCAACGACCTGACCCAATATACCCTGGCGATGGATCGCGGCAACGCGGCGGTGGCGGCGGGGGTCGACGGGCTTCATCCGGCCGTGCTGCGGCTGATCGGCACGACCTGCGAAGGCGCGGCCAGGCATGACACGCCGGTCGGCGTCTGCGGCTCGCTTGCCGCCGATCGTCTGGCCGTGCCGATCCTGCTGGGGCTGGGCGTCACCGAATTGTCGGTGCCCCCCGCGCGGGTCGCCGCGATCAAGGCGCTGGTCGGCAAGCTGGACATGGTCCGCTGCCGCGCCGCCGCGCTTCAGGCGACCGCCTTGCCCTCGGCGGCGGCGGTTCGCGCGCATATCACCACCATGCTTCAGGAGATCGGCGCATGAGCTCGCCCATGGCCTCGCTTCAGTCGCTCGGGCGGGCGCTGATGTTGCCCATCGCGGTCCTGCCGGTGGCGGGGCTGCTGCTCCGCCTGGGCCAGCCGGACATGCTGAACATCGCCTTCATGGCGAATGCGGGCAATGCGATCTTCGACAATCTGGGACTGCTCTTCGCGGTCGGCGTCGCCACCGCCTTTGCCCGCGACGGCAATGGCGCGGCGGCGCTGGCGGGGATCACCTGCTATCTCGTCACGATCAAGGGGGCCGAGACGCTGATCGTCCCGCCCGCCGGGACCGGCGCGGGGCTGGCCAAGGACATCGCGGCGACCGTCGAGGCGGCCTGGCGGACCAAGTCGGTCCATCGCTTCGACGTGCCGGTGGGGATCGTCGCCGGGTTGATCGGTGGCAGCTTCTACAACCGTTTTGCGACCATCAAGATGCCGGAATATCTGGCCTTTTTCGGTGGCCGCCGGTTCGTGCCGATCATTTCGGGCATTGTCGGCCTGGGGCTGGCGGCGCTTCTGGGCGTGGCGTTCGGGCCGGTCAACACGGGTATCGATGCGATGAGCCAGGGTATCGTCCAGGCGGGCGGGCTGGGGCTGTTCGCGTTCGGCGTGCTGAACCGGCTGCTCGTCGTCACCGGCCTGCACCATATCCTGAACACCGTCGCCTATTTCGTGGTCGGCGACTATCAGGGCAAGACCGGCGACCTGACCCGCTTCTTCGCGGGCGATCCGACCGCGGGCGCGTTCATGAGCGGGTTCTTCCCGGTGATGATGTTCGGCCTGCCCGCCGCCTGTCTCGCCATGTATCACGAGGCGCTGCCCGAGCGGAAAAAGGCGGTCGGCGGCATGTTGTTCAGCCTGGCGCTGATGTCGTTCCTGACCGGCGTGACCGAGCCGATCGAGTTCAGCTTCATGTTCCTGGCGCCGGTCCTCTATGCCTTCCACGCGATCCTGACCGGCGTGTCGGAGGCGCTGATGAACGCGCTGGGCGTGCGGCTGGGCTATACCTTCTCGGCGGGCCTGTTCGACTATGTCATCAATTTCGGCAAGGCGACCAAGCCGCTGATGCTGATCCCGGTCGGCGCGGTCTATGCGCTGCTCTATTACGCGGTCTTCCGCTTCGCGATCCGCCGCTGGAACCTCCAGACGCCGGGCCGCGAGGCCGAGCCGATGGTCGAGAGCGGCGAGGCGGCGGGCGATCAGCCGGTGGTCGAGGGCGGGCGCGGCGCGTCCTTCGTCGCGGCGATGGGCGGCGGCGCCAATCTCAGCGAGGTCGCGGCCTGCACCACCCGGCTCCGGCTGGTCGTCAACGACCCCGCACGGGTCGACGAGCCCGCGCTGAAGCGGCTGGGTGCGCGCGGCATCCTGCGCCCCTCCGCCAATGGCGTTCAGGTGGTGCTGGGTCCGGTCGCGGACACGGTCGCGATGGAGATGCGCGCCGCCATTCAGGCGGGCCATGGCCAGCCGGTCTCCGCGCCGGTCGCGGTTGCGCCGGTCGCCGTCGCGCCGACCCCCGCCGCCCCGGCGGTGGCCCCTATGGCGAGCCTGCCCGACGCGCTGCTCGGCCTGCTGGGCGGGGCGGGCAATGTCCGTGCGGCCAGCCATCATGCGGGACGGTGGCGTGTCGAGCTGGCCGATCCGGCGCTCGTCGCATCGGCCCCGGTCGCGCCGGTGCGGGCCATCGCCCATGTCGAGCGAAACGTCGTTCACCTTCTGGTCGACTGACCGGCAGGTGAATTGAACGTTAATGATATTGCTGCGGCCTGACCAAAGGATGTAGATGCGAACACTCTGATGTCATGGCGAATCTGTCGGATCTTTCGGTCGGGTTGCGGTGGAGAGTGTGCTTGGTTACGTTAACAGAGGGCAGCTTGGACGATAAGCGGCTCTACCGCGCCCCCGCGCTGGAAAAGGGGCTCGACATTCTGGAGCTGCTGGCGGCCGAGGAGCACCCGCTGACCATGAGCGGGATCGTCAACCGGCTGGGCCGGTCGACGGGCGAGCTGTTCCGCATGATCCAGGTGCTGGAGCATCGCGGTTATGTGTCGCAGGGGCCGGACGGCTATGTCATGACCTCGCGGCTGTTCCATCTGGGGTTGAAGCGTCCGCCGGTGCGTAGCCTGATGGAACAGTCGCTTCCTGAAATGCGGCTGCTCGCCGATACGATCGGCCAGTCCTGCTATCTCTCCGTCCCGTCGGGCGCGGCTTCCTCGGTCATCGCGCGGATGGAGGCGTGTACGGCGGTCGGCTTCTCGGTCCGCGTCGGCTATCGTCGGCCGCTCTACGACACCCCGTCGGGCGTCCTTCTCTATGCCATGCAGCCCGAACAGACCCGGCGCGAATGGGAGGCGCTGTTCGACCCACCGCTGTCGGAAGAGGCGCGCGCCCGGCTGGTGGCGCAGGCGGATGCGGTGCGGGAACAGGGGTTCGCCCGGGTCGACAGCCCCGATCTGGTCGGCATGGTCGAACTGGCGGCCCCGATCATGCGCGGCGATCAGGCCATGGCGGTCCTGGCGGTCCCGTTCATCCGCATCACCGACGCGCCCGTCGACGAGGCCGCCGCGCTGAATCATCTGCGCGCGACCGCCGACCGCATCACCAATCAGCTGATCGGCAACGACGCGCGCATCTGACCCGCGCGTGGGTCCCCTCCCGCGCATCTTCGCGTGCAAAGCCGCTTGTCGCGACCGGGCCCGGCGGCGATAGAGCCGGTGCCCGATTGAACAAAAGCATGGAGCCGGGCTTTACCGGGCTGCGGAGCTTTTCGGTCGGCCGCGTACAGGGGGAATAGGTGCTGCTGAAATATTATAAGGGATCGTTCCTCTTCACCGCGATCTGTCTGGCGATCGCGGCCTGGCTGGGCTTTGAGAGCACGGGCACGCTGGCGGGGACGCTGGGCATATTGTGGATCGTGCTGGTGCTCGGCGTGCTGGAGGTGTCGCTGTCGTTCGACAATGCGGTGGTCAATGCCACCGTGCTGCGCGACATGGACGACAAATGGCGGCGGCGCTTCCTGACCTGGGGTATCCTGATCGCGGTGTTCGGGATGCGGATCGTCTTCCCGCTCGCCATCGTCGCGATCGCCGCGCATATGGGGCCGATCGAGGCGGTGAAGCTCGCCGCGGGCGATCCAGTCCGCTACGAACAGATCATCACCTCGGCCCATGTCGGGATTTCGGGGTTCGGCGGCAGCTTCCTGGCGATGGTCGGGCTGAACTTCTTTCTCGATGACGAGAAGGAGGACCATTGGCTCCCCGCGATCGAACGGCCGCTGGCGGCGCTGCGTGACATTTCGGGGCTGGCGATGGGGATCGTGCTGCTCGCGCTCTATGGCATCGGCCGGTTCATTCCCGCCGAGGAGGCGATGACCTTCCTGACCGCCGGGATCTTCGGCCTGCTGACCTATATCGCGGTCCATGCGGTCGGCGTGCTGCTGGAGGGCGATGGCGATGCGGCGACGGGCGCGGCGGCCAAGTCGGGCTTTGCCGCCTTCCTGTATCTGGAGGTGCTGGACGCCAGCTTCTCGTTCGACGGGGTGATCGGCGCCTTCGCCCTGTCGAACAATCTGTTCATCATCGCGCTGGGCCTGGGGATCGGGGCGATGTTCGTCCGGTCGATGACGATCATGCTGGTCGATCACGGCACGCTGACCCAGTATCGCTATCTGGAGCATGGCGCCTTCTATGCGATCCTGGCGCTGGCGGCGATCATGCTGTTGTCGGTGCGGTTCCATATCCCGGAGACGATCACCGGCCTGATCGGCGCGACGGTCATCGGCCTGTCCTTCTGGGCGTCGGTGCGCAGCAACCGCAAGCATCCCGAACAGGCATTGGCCTCCGCCGATCCGGTCAAGGGAACCGGACGCTCGCCCGGCCACTGATCGCGCGCCGTCGTCGCGCAGGGGAACCGTTTCGCATCGCGAAGGATTTCCCCTGCGAACGGTTGGAGCGAGGGATCACGGCATGGCGGCAACTGCGATCGATGCCCTGCATCTGGACAAGGCCACGGCCGACCGTCCTCCCCTGACCGGCCTGTTCCTGAAGGAACGCGGGCGCGACGTGATGACGGCGGACGACGTCGCCGCGCTGGAGTCCACGATCGACGAGGTGGTCGACCTGCCTGCGCGCCGGATCGTTATCCGCCGGGACGAGCGGGTCAGGCACAGCAGCCTGCTGCTCGAAGGGGTGATGTGCCGGTATATGGACGACCGGCACGGCAACCGACAGATCGTCGCCTTTCACGTGCCGGGCGATTTCGTCGACCTCCATGGCTTCGCGATGCGCTATCTCGACCATGAGGTGGCGACGCTGACCCGGGCCAAGGTGGCGCTGGCGGGCCATGACCGGCTGGACGAGATCGTCTTGCATCGACCACGCCTGACGCGGCTCTTGTGGTTCTCGACGCTGCTTGACGCGGCGATGCACCGCGAATGGGTGTTCCGGCTGGGTCGGCTGGAGGCGGACGGACGCGTCGCGCATCTGTTCTGCGAGCTTCATGCGCGGCTCGCCATGGTCGATCTGGTGCGCGACGGCACGTTCCGCTTTCCGGTGACGCAGATCGATCTGGCCGAGGCGGCGGGGGTTACCCCGGTGCATCTGAACCGCGTGCTGCGGTCGCTGCGCGAGCGCGGGCTGATGACCTTTCGCAGCGGGGAGGTGCGGATGCTCGACATCGACGCGCTGGCGGCGCTGGCCGATTTCGATCCGGGCTATCTCTATGGCGGCGGCCCCAACATGATGGGTAAGGACATATGAGCGCGTCTCCCGGCCATTCCGGAATCCGATCCGATGCCGGACGGGCGACCGCGGAGCAAGGGCTGGTCATGCTCGACGGCCCCGATGGTGTCGCGGTCACGATGACGGCCGGGGCCGCGCGCCGGACGGGCGAGGCGCTGATCGCCGCTGCCGGGGTCGCGGAGGAGCAGAATCGGCGGCAAGGGTGATCCCGTGCGGAGGGATCGGGACTTTACCCCTTTGTTCAGGCGCTTATGGTGATGACTTCCGTGTCATGTCCGGGAGTTCCCATTGCGTCACCTGTCCCTCGCCCTTGTCCTGTCCACGCTGATGAGCCAAACCGCCATGGCTGCTCCCCCGCAGGCGGCGCAGGCGCCCGCCACCAATCCGCTGCTTTCCCCCTGGACCGGCCCCTATGGCGGGGTGCCGCCATGGGACAAGGTGAAGCCCGAGCTGTTCCCCGCCGCTTTCCAGGCGGCGCTGGCCGAGCGCAGGCAGGAGTATGACCGGATCGCCAACGATCCGGCCAAGCCGAGCTTCGCCAATACCTTTGTGCCGATGCAGAATGCCGGACAGACGCTGAACCGCGTGATGACGCTGTTCGGGGTGATGACCGGCAACATGAACAATCCGGCCTATCAGGCGCTGGACCGCGAATGGTCGCCCAAACTGTCCAAGGCGTCGGACGAGATCACCTTCAACCCCAAGCTGTTCGCGCGGATCGAGGCGATCTATAAGGCACGCGACACGAGCGGACTCGACGCGCAGCAGAAGCGGCTGGTCACGCGCACCTATGACAGCTTCGTGCGGCAGGGGGCCAAGCTGACACCCGCGCAGAAGGCCGAGCTGTCCGCCTTCAACCAGAATCTGGCGATCAATTTCAGCGAGTTCTCGCAGCGGCTGCTGGCGGACGAAGGCACCGCGATCATCGTCACCGACGAGGCGCGCCTTGCGGGCCTGCCCGACAGCGTGAAGGCGGTCGCCAAGGCGGCGGCGGCCGAGCGCGGGCAGCAGGGCTGGGCGATCGTCAACACCCGCTCGGCGGTCGATCCGGTGCTGACCTTCGCCACCGACCGGGCGCTGCGCGAGCAGGTGTGGCGCGCCTTCACCAAGCGCGGCGACAATGGCGACATCAACGATACCAAGGCGACCATCGCGCGTATCGTCCGCCTGCGCGCGAACCGGGCGCACCTGCTGGGCTTCAAGACGCATGCCGACTGGCGGATGCAGGACACGATGGCCAAGACCCCGGCCGCCGCGATGGACCTGATGATGCGCGTCTGGCCCGCCGCCAAGGCGCGCGTCGCCGAAGAGGTCCGCGACATGCAGGCCATCGCGGATAGGGAAGGCGCGAAGATCACCATCGAGCCCTGGGACTATCGCTTCTATCAGGAGAAGGTCCGCAAGAGCCGCTACGATCTCGATCAGGCCGAGCTGAAGCCCTATTTCGAGCTGAACAACATCATCCAGGGTTCGCTCTACGCCGCGAACCGGCTCTACGGGCTGGAGTTCAAGGAGATCACCGGCACGGTGCCCGTCTTCGAGCCGAACATGCGCGTCTGGCACGTCACGCGGAACGGCAAGGAGGTCGGCCTGTTCTACCGCGACGATTTCGCGCGGACCGGCAAGCGTTCGGGTGCCTGGGCGAACACCTATCGCGGCCAGCGCAACCTGCCGCCGGTGCAGAATGTCCTGTCGTCCAACAACAACAACTTCGCCAAGGGCGCGCCCGGCGAGCCGGTCCTCATCAGCCTGGACGATGCCGAGACGCTGTTCCACGAATTCGGCCACGCGATCCACGCGATGCTGCAGAACGTCACCTATCCGGGGCTGGCGGGCACGCCGCGCGACTTCGTCGAATATCCCAGCCAGGTGAACGAGCATTGGCTGCTGACCCGCGACGTGCTCGACAAATATGCCCGCCACTACAAGACCGGCCAGCCCATGCCGCAGGCGCTGCTCGACAAGATCAAGGCGTCGGAGACCTTCAACCAAGGCTTTGCGACGACCGAATATCTGTCCTCGGCGATCGTCGACATGAAGCTGCACACCGTGCCCGACGGCGTGGTCGACCCGGCGGCGTTCGAGGCGACGACGCTGCGCGAGATCGGGATGCCGAGGGAGCTGGTGATGCGGCACCGCCTGCCGCAGTTCAATCACCTGTTCTCGTCGGACAGCTATTCGGCGGGCTATTACAGCTATCTCTGGTCGGAGACGATGGACGCCGACACCTTCGCGGCGTTCGAGGAAGCGGGCAGCCCGTGGGACAAGGCCACGGCGGACCGCTTTGCGCGGGTGCTGTTGTCGACGGGGAACGAGACCGACCGCGCCGAGGCCTATCGCGCGTTCCGGGGGCGCGACCCGGATGTGAACGCGCTGCTCAAGCAGCGGGGTTTCCCGACGAAGTAACCCAAAATCCTCCCCTGTAAGGGGAGGTGGCAGGGCGAAGCCCTGACGGAGGGGTGTCCCGGTCGGCGAGGTCAAACCAACCTCGCCACCGGTGACACCCCTCCACCATCCTTCGGATGGTCCCCCTCCCCCTATGGGGGAGGAAGAGGTGTCAAAGCGCCTTCAACCGGATTGCCTGACCACCACCCGGCGCCAGCGACAGCGTCAGCGTGTCGCCCTTCTTCACCCGCCGGGTTTCGAACGCGATCGCGTGCCGCGCCTCGGTCGCATAGGTCGCGCCGGGGCCGTCCTTATAGACCTGTGCCTCATAGGACTTGCCCGGATCGAGGAAGTCGAGCGTCACGGTCAGTTCCCGCGCATTCTCGTCGGTGATCGAGCCGACATACCAGTCGCGGCTCTTACGATCCCGACGCGCGAAGGTGACGTAATCGCCGACCTCGCCGTTCAGCACGCGGCTATCCTCCCAATCCACCGGCACATCCGCGATGAAGCGGAAGGCTTCCAGATATTTCGCGTAATTCTCCGGCGTGTCGGCCGCCATCTGCACCGGCGAGTAGAGCACCACATACAGCGCCAGCTGCTTGGCGATGGTCGACTGGATCGGGCTATTGTCGCTGCCCGTCAGGCTCAGCACGCCGGGCGTGAAGTCCATCGGCCCTTCGAGCATCCGGGTGAAGGCCAGATTCGCCTCATGCTCGGGCGGGTTCTTGCCCGGCCAGGCGTTATATTCCATACCCCGCGAGCCCTCGCGCGCCAGCCAGTTGGGATAGGTGCGGCGCAGGCCGGTGTCCTTGACCGGCTCATGGCTGTCGATCGACACCTTGTACTTGGCGGCGGCCTGAAGAACGCGGAGATGGTGGTTCACCATCCACTGGCCCTCATGCCATTCCCGGCTGACCGAGCCGTCCGGGTTCACCCGCTCGATCTGCCCGGCATCGGCGACATAGCCGGTCTTGACGACATGCTCGCCATGATCGGCGGCGAATTTGAAGGCCGGGTCGAACTGGCTTTCATAATGGCTGACCGCGCCGCCCGTCTCGTGGTGGCCGATCAGCGAGACGCCCCTGGACTTCGCATATTTCGCCAGCGCGTCCGCATCGAAATCCTCCGCCGGGGTCGCGAACTGCATCGCCGAGCCATTGCCCGCCCAGTCGCCATCCCAGCCGATATTCCATCCCTCGACCAGCACGCCGGGGATGCCGTATTTCGATGCGAAGTCGATATAGGTCTTCACATTGGCGGTCGTCGCGCCGTGGCGCGGTCCGCGCGCCCAGCTCCATTCGCCCTTGATCATCTTCCACCAGACGCCGACGAACTTGCCCGGCTTCACCCAGGATACGTCGCCCAGCCTGTTGGGCTCGTTCAGGTTGAGCATCAGGTGGCTCATATAGAGGCCGCCTGCATCGGGTGCGATCAGGAAGGTGCGCCACGGCGTCGTCCACGCCCCCGTCTTCACCACCTTGGGCGCGCCCGAGCCGGGGGTGAGGACCGCCTTGAACCCATTCCCCTCGGTCTTCATCACCGCCATGCTGGCATAGTCGACAAGCGCCGCCTCATGGATGGCGATGTGCGTACCGTCGTCCAGCTTCATGGTGATCGGCGTCGCCGCCGTGCCGACCGCCGTGATGGGCGTGCGGTTGTAGAGATATTCCTCGCGGTTCCACAGGAAGGCGGGCTTCCACCAGGCGGTGCCGCCCTGCGCGATGTTGAACTCGGTCAGTTCCTCGGCGATGTTCGCCTTGGGCAAAGCCTGCTGCTCGGGAAATTCGTAGCGGAAGCCGACACCGTCGTCCTGCACCCGGAACACCACGTCATAGCGGCGATGGAGCGCGCTCGATTCCATCAGGCGGACGCGCATCTCGCGGTGATTGTCGCGGATGGTGCGCCATTCGCCCCAGGGCTGGGTCCAGCTGGTGTCGGACTTGGCGTGCGACACCGCCTCGATCTTCAGCCCCCGCTCGATCTTGGGCGCGTCGGTGAACATCATCCCCAGCCGCGAGGGGGCGACGATCGCCTTGCCGCCCCTGGCGATCATATAGACCGCACGCCCGTCATTGTCGGTCGACACCTGCACGGTGATCTGCCCGTTCGGCGAGGTTTCGATCGCGTCGGGCTGTCCGGCGGGCTTGGCGAATTTGAATGTCTCGTTGACCGCCGGATCGGCGGGCCCGTTCTGGGCCTGCGCCGCCCCGGCAATCAGGCCGAAGCCCAGGGCAATGGTCGTCTTCATGCAGTCATCTCCCGGATCGCCGCCCCGAACGCGCCCAGGCGTTCGTCGGTGGCGTTATTGATCTGGACCAGCACCCGCCCGCCCCGTGGCAGGGTGGCGGGCAGCTGGACGGGCGTGTCGCCCGTATTGAACAGGCAGAGCAGGTGCTGGTCGCCTTCCCGCCGCTCGAAGGCGAGCAGCTGGTCGTCGGCGTGCAACAGCGTCAGGTCGCCGACCGCCAGCGCAGGCGTATCGGCGCGCAAGCGAACGAGGCGGCGGGTGAGGTTCAGCAGCGAGTCCGGGTCGCCATCCTGTCGGTTGACCGCCAGCGCGGCGTGATCCGGCCCGACCGGCAGCCAGGGCTCGACCTCCGAGAAGCCGCCATTGGCCGCATTGCTGCTCCACGGCATCGGCGTGCGCACCCCGTCGCGCGACAGGGTCAGCGGCCAGTTGGCGATGGCTTCCGGGTCGACCAACCGCTCGAAGGGCACATCGACCTGGGTCAGCCCCAGTTCCTCGCCCTGATAGACAAAGGCATTGCCGCGCAAGGACAGGAGCAGCAGCATCTTCATCCGCGCGAACGCGTCGCGATGCTCCGGCGTGGTCCAGCGCGACACGGCGCGGGGCGCGTCATGGTTCTCGAACGCCCAGCTCGGCCAGCCCACCCCCGGCTCGGCTGGCCATTTCGCGACCGCCTCGGCGACGATGCGTGGGGTCAGCCGGTCGGCATAGAGGAAGTCGAAGCCATAGGCGGTGTTCAGCCTATGATCCCCGGCGGTGAACAGCTTCATCTCGCGATCGGCCTCGTCGCCGCCGACCTCGGCCACAGTGAAGCGGTCGCCATAGCCGTCCAGCGTGGTGCGGATCCGCTCGAGGAAGGGCACGATATCGGCATGGCTCTGGTTGTAGAGCTTCAGCTGGAAGTCGAACGGCCGGGTCCGCGTCTTGCCCGTGTCGGGCGCGGGCGGGTTATCGCGCAGGGTCGGCTCGTGCATCATGAAGTTGATCGCATCGAGGCGGAAGCCGTCCACGCCCCGGTCGAGCCAGAAGCGCGCAGTCGCCAGCAATTCGGCCTGCACGTCCGGATGGTGGACGTGCAGCTGCGGCTGTTCCTTCAGGAAATTGTGCAGATAATATTGCCCGCGCCGCGCGTCCCAGGTCCAGGCGGGGCCGCCGAACACCGACTGCCAGTTGGACGGCGGCGAGCCGTCTGGCTTGGGATCGGCCCAGACATACCAATTGGCGCGGGGATTGGTGCGGCTGGACCGGCTTTCGGTGAACCAGGGGTGCTCGTCGGAGGTGTGGCTGTACACCTGGTCGATGACGACCTTCAGCCCCAGTTCGTGCGCACGGGCGACCAGCGCGTCGAAATCCTTGAGCGTCCCGAAGATCGGATCGACGTCGCGATAATCGGCGACGTCATAGCCGAAATCCTTCATCGGCGAGGTGAAGAAGGGCGACAGCCAGATCGCATCGACGCCCAGGCTGGCGACATGGTCCAGCCGGGCGGTGATGCCGGGCAGGTCGCCGATGCCGTCGCCATTGCTGTCGGCAAAGCTACGGGGGTAAATCTGATAGATCACCGCGCCCTTCCACCAGGGACGCGGAGCGATGCGGGCAGTCTCGGTCATCAACGGGTCTCCGCCGCGCAGACGGCATAGCCGAAGGCGGGCAAGTCGAACATCAGGCTGCCGGGCGCGGCGGCCTTGGGGGCGCAGGGGCCAGCCATGGCAGTGAAACGTTGCGATGCCGTTTCGACCTGTACGGCCTGCGCGATGGGCTTGGCTGAGGTGTTGAAGGCGATCACAAATTCGCGCCCCGTATCGGGATCGAAGCGCGAGACGGCGAACAGCCCCGGCGCATCGCCGCGCGCGCGGATCACCTGCCGCCCGCGCGTGAGGGCGGGGTTGGCGACGCGCAGTCGGGCGAGCGTCGCGATCTCCCGATAGAGCGGGTGGGAGGGGACGAAGCTGTCGGTCGCGGTCGTCTTCATCGTGCCGACCAGCCGGTTGTCGTTGTAGCTGGCAACCTTGCTGGCGAACATGTCCTCGCGCGCATCCTGGTCGTTGCCATCGCCCGCAAAACCCTGTTCGTCGCCCGAATAGATGGTCGGCACGCCGCGCAGGGTCAGCAGCATGGCATGGCCCAGTTCGACGCGCTTCAGAATTTCCTCGTCCGAGGCGTCGGGGTTCGCCTGCCGGACGTCGCGCGCGAAGCGGCCATGATCGTGATTGCCGAGAAAGGTCGGCAATATGTCCGCCGTCGCCTCGCCCTTGGCATAGAGGACATCGCCCTCGAACAGGCTGGCGAGCGTGCGGGTCGGCTTGTTCTCCGCGACCGTCTGGATGACCGCATTCATGAAGGCGAAGTCGAGGACCGCCGGATAGTCGGCGATCTTGGTCCAGCGCGCGAGCGTGCCCGGCTCCATCCCCGCCGTGACCTCGCCGAAGATATGGAAGTTCGGGATGCCCTTGGCCTTGGCGCGGTCCAGCATGGCGGGGACGAAACTGCGCCAGAACTCCGGGTTCACATGCTTGGCGGTGTCGATGCGAAAGCCGTCGATGCCGAACCGGTCGATCCAGCTGCCGTAAATGTCGATCATGCCCGCAATGACGCGCGGATTTTCGGTGTAGAGATCGTCCAGTCCCGAAAAGTCACCGGTGGTCGAGCTTTCATCCTCGAAGCTCGTATTGCCGCGATTATGGTAATAGACGGGATCGTTCAGCCAGGCGGGGGTCTTGGCATTCTGCTCGCCTGCCGGGACATAGGGCGTATAGGCGTAAGCGGGATCAGTCAGATGCGCGAAGTTCGCCGCGGTCTGCACGTCGTCGCCCAGAAAGCCCAGATTGATCGGCTGACCGTCCACCCCGCCCCGCCGCTGATAGGGCCAGGTCGCGCGGTCGCGATAGGGGCAGGGCGTGCCCTCGGCGCATTCGCGATACTGGATCACGTCGGCGGTGTGGTTGACGATGATGTCCATATAGACCTTCATCCCCCGGCCATGCGCGGCGGCGATGAAGGCGCGCAGGTCCGCCTCGCTGCCCAGATGCGGGTCGACGGTCGTGAAGTCGGTGATCCAGTAACCGTGATAGCCCGCGCTCTCCTGGCCCCTGGCCCCTTGCACGGCTTTGTTCTTGAAGATCGGCCCCAGCCAGATCGCGGTCGCGCCCAGCCCCTGGATATAGTCGAGCCGCCGGGTCAGCCCCTTCAGGTCGCCGCCATGATAGAATCCCTTGTGCGTCGGATCGAAGCCGGTGGTCAGTGGCCCGCCCTTCAGCCCACCGCGATCATTGGCGGTGTCGCCATTGTCGAACCGGTCGGGCAGGACGAAATAGATCACCTCGTCCTGGGGCAGGCGCTGGCGATAATCCTGCGCGGCCAAGGGCGTGGCGGTGGCGAGCAAGGCGAGCAGCAGCGTCTTCATGGGCAGACCTTTGGAACGGGCGCGGCGCAATGCGCGGCGAGGAAGGCGTCGTGCGTCGGCAGCCGGGCGGCCACCTGCGCGGCATGACGCCGGGTGAGGGTGAGGAGATCGTCCAACTCGTCCGCCGACAGCGCATCCGCCAGCGCATGATGGCCGGAGGGCAGGATGCCCTGACCGATCAGGACCTGGATCCAGGCGGGTTCGGCAAACAGCTCCTCGCCGTCGCGCAGCACGCGGCCGCTGGCGCGGAACAGGGCGATGCGGGCGGCAAGGCCGTCGGGCAAGGGCACCGCGCGCCGCTCGGCCCAGAAGGGCTCGGGCCGGGCATTGGCGTGGTAATGGAGAATCAGGAAGTCGCGGATGCCCCGCCATTCGACTTCGGTCAGGCGATTATAGGCGTCGATCTCGACCGGTTGGAGCATCGGCCCCGGCCAGAACTCCAGCAGCCGGGCGATGCCCGATTGGATCAGGTGGATGCTGGTTGATTCCAGCGGCTCCAGAAACCCCGCCGCCAAGCCGAGCGCGACGCAATTGCCCACCCAGGCGCGCCGCCGCCGTCCGGCGGTGAAGCCGAGCAGGCGCGGCTCCCCCACCGCCTCGCCACGGAGCGCCGAGAGCAGCCGGTCGGCCGCCTCGCCGTCCGAGAGATGGCGGCTGTCATAGACCAGCCCGTTGCCGGTCCGATGCTGAAGCGGAATGCGCCAGCGCCACCCCGCGCCATGCGCGATGGCGCGGGTATAAGGGGGCAGGGGGCTGGTCCGCTCGCCCGCCACCGCCAGCGCGCGGTTGCAGGGGAGCAGTTCGGACCAGTCATCAAAGGGCTCGGCCAGCGTCTCGCCGATCAGCAGCGCGCGAAAGCCGGTGCAGTCGATGAACAGGTCGCCCGCCTCGCGCCGGCCGCCCTCCAGCACGACATGATTGATCCGCCCGCCGGTATCGCGTGCGACCGAGCCGATCCTGCCTTCGATCCGCACCACCCCTGTCGCCTCCGCATGACGGCGGAGCAGCGCGGCATAGAGGCTGGCGTCGAAATGATAGGCCCAGGCCAGGCCGCTCGGCAGGTCGGGGCGGCCGGGATCGGGGGCGAAGCGGCCCGCCATTGCGGCCTGGGCACTGGCCATATGCCCCCAGAGCGAGGCCGGATTGGCCCCGCCGCCGCCACGCAGCCAGTAATGGTGAAAGGGCACCAGCCCCAGCGCGCGCCCGATGCTGCCGAACGCATGGATATAGCCGCTGTCCGCACCTGACCAGCCCTCGAACCGGATGCCCAGCTTGAAGCTGCCTTGGGTGGCGCGAAGGAATTGGGCTTCGTCCAGGCCCAGCATCTGGTTGAACAGGCGGATGCCGGGAATGGTCGCCTCGCCGACCCCGACGGTGCCGATCGCCTCGGACTCGATCAGGGTGATGCGAGTGGAGGCGGGCAGGAACCGCGCCAGCGCCGCCGCCGCCATCCATCCGGCGGTGCCGCCGCCGACGATCACGACCCGCTGCGTGACGGGGGCGGGCGCGATGGGGGCTGTCGAGGGGGCGGCGTCCATGCGGCGTCTCACGATACCCCGCGCCAGCCGAAGACCGGCGCGGGGCGAGGGGCATCAGAAGCGATAGGTAAACCCGGCGAGGAACCGGCGGCCATAGCTTTGATAGTCGATCACCTGATCGCGCTGTCCGCCATTGGTGGTGACGAACGGCGTGTCGGTCAGGTTTTGGCCCTGCAGGAACAGTGACAGGCCCTTGAACGTGCCCTCCTGGAAGTCATAGCCGATCTGCCCGTCGACGATCGTCTCGTCGATGGCGCGGCGGCGGACGCGGTTGGCGCCGAAGCCCGACAGCTCACCCACAAAGGTCGAGCGGTAGCGCACCGACCCGCGGATGTTCAGGCCCCATTTCTCGAAGAAGGCGGTGCCGTTCGCCACCCAGCGCGAATAGCCGGGAATATCCTCGGGCTCGCCGCCGGGCGTCGGGACGATCTCGGTCTTGGTGTACGACCCGCCACCCGTCAGGCCGAAACCGTCGAGGAAACTGACCACCTGGCCGAGCGGCAGCGTGCCCGCCAGCTCGACGCCATAGATGGTCCCGCCCGAGCCGTTGATCGGCCGGGTGATGCGCCCCAGCGTCGGCGTGCCGACCGGCACGGCGGCGGGCAGGGGCAGGCCCGCATAATCATAGGGCTGCTCAAGATTGTAAACGAAGCTTTTGAGATCCTTGTAGAAGCCCTGCGCCGCCAGATAGCCGCGCGTGCCGAAATACTTCTCCACCGTCACGTCGAACGAATTGGCGCGGATCGGGCGGAGATAGGGATTGCCGCCATTGCCGGAGATGATCCCCTGCGCCGCGTCGAAGCCATAGGACAGGGCGACGCGCATGTCGTCGAAGCGCGGCCGCATCATCTGGCGCGCGGCGGCGACGCGGAACACCCAGTCGCTGGGCAGGCGCAGCGACAGGTTGGCGCTGGGCAGGATGTCCCAGTAATCGTCGCCCTGGACGATGCTTGTATAGCCCGATCCGTTATAGATCAGCCCGCGCGACTTCTGCTCGGTGCCGACCGCCTGCACGCCGATATTGCCGGTCAGCTCCGCCGCGCCGAGCTGCGCGCGCAGGTCGGTCTGGAGATAGGCCGTCATCAGATGCTCGGTCGTGGTGTACGCCTTGGCGGGCACGTCCGGGCTGGTATTGGGGGTCAGCGTATAGACCCCGCCCGCCAGCAGCGCACGCGGATCATAGCTGAGCATCGGCCCCAGCCCCAGATAGGTCAGGTCGGTCGGCGTCTGGCGATATTGCTGGGGCAGCGGCGCGATGGTCGCCCCGTTCGGCAACGTGACGAAGGATTCGTTGGGTGCCAGCGATTTGCTGTGGTCGGTATAGTTCAGGCCGAAGCGGATCGCATGGACGATCGGTGTCTCGACCTCACGCTCGATCTCGACGCGGTATTGCTTGATCTGGTCGGTGATCTTGCGGTCGTTGAAATAGCCCGCCTGCCGCGTCGTGCCGCCCCAGCCCAGCGGATCGGTCAGCTGGATCAGATTGGGGTCGGAATAGTTCAGCGTCGGCTTGAAGACCGTGCCGGTGCGTCCCGTGGTGAAGCCGATCGTATCGGTCGCGCCGTTGCCCTGGCCGTATCCGGTGCCGCTATAGGTTTCCAGCGTCACCTCGTCGCGATCGGTGCGCGAATAGCTGAGGTCGATGAACGCGCTCCAGCCGTCATCGCCCTTATACTTGCCGTTATAGCCGAACGAGTAGAGCTTGGCCTTGCGCTGGAACGAGTCGTTGCGGACGACGCCTTCGACATTGTTGAACGTGCCCGAGGTGACGAGGCCGTTGCTGACGGTCGGATTGGTCAGCGTCGTACCGCTGCCCCAGGCCAGCGGCAGTTCGATACCGCGCTTGATCTGATCGTCGTTGAAGTCGGAATAGAAACCGTCGAGCGTGCTGGTGAAGGTGTCGCTCATTTTCCACTGAAGCGTGCCCGAAAGGCCCAGTCGCTTGAGCATGGTCGAGGTGACATAGGATTTGGAGCCGCCGATGACATTGGCCGAAGCGCCGTTCACCGTGACCGGCGCATAGCCCCAGGCATTGCCTTCCTGAATCTGGTACGGCTCGTTCAGATAGCTGGCGGACAGCGCCACGCCGATCGTGTCGTCGGCGAACTGGTCGACATAGGTGGCCGAGGCGCGATAGCCGAAGTCCTTCGATCCGGCATTCAGCTTGCCGATATCGGCATAGGTGCCGCGCGCGCCGACCGAAAAGACGCGCTTGCCATAGTCGAGCGGGCGGATGGTCTTCAGGTCGACCGTGCCCGACAGGCCCTGGCCGATCAGCCCGGCATTGGCGGTCTTGTAGATCAGCACCTGGTTGACGACCTCGGCGGGGTACTGGTCATATTCGACCGCGCGGTTGTCACCGGTCGAGGTCTGCTCGCGGCCGTTGAGCAGGGTGGTCGAGAAATCGGGCGCGAAGCCGCGGATCGAGATGGCGTTGGAGCGGCCGTTGACCCGCTGCGACGTGACGCCGGGCAGGCGGGCGATGGATTCCGCGATCGAGGCGTCGGGCAGCTTGCCGATATCCTCCGCCGAGACGGACTCGACGACGAGGTCGCGGTTCTTCTTCTCGGCGACGGCATTTTCCAGCGCGGCGCGGAAGCCGGTGACGACGATATCGCCCGAACCCACACCATCCTGCGTCTGCGGATCGGCGGCGGCTCCGTCATTGGGGGTCGCGGCGGTGGTGCTGGCGGCCGGATCGGCGGGCGTGGTCGCGATCTGCGCGAACACCGGTGCGGCGATGACCATGGCCAAAGTGCTGACGCCGAGCTTCAGGAACGAGCGCGCGGCATCGGCCGGCGCCACAGGGCGAACCGTCATGAAAATCCCCTCCAGGAAACCCCGTCTCTGTTCGACGAACGGGTATGGTTGTTACAGCTTCCATGAAATCGATGGCGCAAAATGCCAACAAAGCCGCATACGTATTCAATGCGGCCAGATCGGCCTGTTGCATTATTACGACAGGGGTGCTGCTTAACCGATGTGCGCAATGCCGGTATGCAGCAGGGAGAGGAGGAACTGCGCGTCTTGGTAGGCCAGAGAAAGCCCACATCGTTCGACATCGCGCAGCTGGCGGGGGTGTCGCAGCCGACCGTCAGCCGGGCCCTGCGCGGCAGTCCTTCGGTGAGCGCGGCCACGCGCGCCCGGATCGAGGCGATCGCCAAGACGCTGAACTATACCGTCGACCGGGCCGCCTCCAACCTGCGCAGCGGGCAGACGCGGACGCTGGCGCTGTTGCTGTTCCGCGATCCCTCGCCGGGCCGCACGCTGATCAATCCCTTTTTTCTCGGCATGTTGGGCTCGATCATGGAGAGCTGTGCCGAGGTCGGTTACGACCTGCTGGTCTCGTTCCAGAATGTCGAGAACAACTGGCAGGCCGATTATGAGGACAGCCACCGCGCGGATGGGCTGATCCTGCTGGGTTATGGCGACTATGCGGATTATCGCGAGCAGCTGGACCAGCTGGTGGCGCGCGGCACCCATTTCGTGCGCTGGGGATCGGTAACGCCGGACCAGCCGGGGCTGACCATCGGATGCGACAATCATGCGGGCGCGCTGGCCGCGACCCGGCATCTGATCGCGCAAGGCCGACGGCGTATCGCCTTTCTGGGCGACGCGACCGACCATTATCCCGAATTCCACGACCGCTATCGCGGCTATCGCGACGCGCTGGCCGAGGCGGACCTGCCTTGCGACCCCGCGCTTCAGGTCGGCGCGATCTCCAGCGAGGAGGAGGGCGAGCGCGCGGCGCGTGCGCTGCTGGCGCGGGGGCGGGCGTTCGACGGGATCATGGCGGCCAGCGACCTGATCGCGCTCGCCGCGATGCGCGTGCTGGCCGAGGCGGGGATGCGGGTGCCCGCCGATGTGTCGGTGGTCGGCTTCGACGATATTCCCGCCGCCAGCTTCGCGCACCCGCCGCTGACCACCGTGTTGCAGGACGCCTCCGCCGCCGGGCGATTGCTGGTCCGCGCGCTGCTGGCGGAGATTGCGGGCAAGCCGCGTGTCACCGCGCTGCTGCCCGCGACGCTGGTCGTCCGCGGATCGAGCATCCGGCCATAAAGACAAATAAAACAGATGATTGGGACAGGATATGGAGAAGCCGCGTCAGGGCTTTTGGGGCTTGTGGAACACCTCGTTCGGCTTTTTCGGCATCCAGATCGGCTTTGCCCTGCAAAATGCCAATGTCAGCCGCATCTTCCAGTCGCTGGGCACTGCCGAGAAGGACCTGGCGTTTCTGTGGATCGCGGCCCCGCTGACCGGACTGCTCGTCCAGCCGGTGATCGGCCATTATAGCGACCGGACCTGGGGGCGTTTCGGGCGGCGGCGGCCCTATTTCCTGGCGGGGGCGGTGCTGGCGACGCTGGCGCTGGTGGGCATGCCCAATGCCGGTGGGCTGGTCGCGGCGGCGATGCTGCTATGGCTGCTCGACGCGTCGCTCAACGTCTCGATGGAGCCGTTCCGGGCCTTTGTCGGCGACATGCTGCCCGGTCGGCAGCGAACGGCGGGCTATGCCTTCCAGACCGGGTTCATCGGCGCGGGCGCGGTGCTGGGATCGCTGGCGCCGATGGTGCTGACCGATGTCTTCCATGTCGCCAATGTCGCGGGACCGGGCGAGGTGCCCCCCTCGGTGCGCTATGGTTTCTATATCGGCGCGGCGGCGCTGTTCGTCGCGGTGATGTGGACGGTCCTGACCACGCGCGAATATTCGCCCGAACAGATCGCCGCCTTTGCCGATGGCGATGCGCAGCAGGCCACCCATGGCGATGCCCCGCCGTCGCGCGCCATGGGGGCGGCGCCGCTCTGGATCGCGGCCGGGCTGGCGATCGTCGCAGGCGTCGGCTGGCTGGGGCTCGACAAGCCGGTCTATCTGCTGGGCGGCGGGCTGGTCGCCTTCGGCCTGGCGAAGATCGTCAGCGCCGCGCTGGTGCGTAGCGGGCGCGGCGGCAATGCGCTCAGCCAGATCCTCGCCGATCTCGCCGCGATGCCCGCGACGATGAAGCGGCTGGCGCTGGTCCAGTTCTTCACCTGGTCGGCGCTGTTCATCATGTGGATCTATACCACCCCGATCGTCGCCGATCGGGTATTCCATACCAGCGACGCGAGCAGCGCGGCGTTCAACGAGGGTGCGAACTGGGTCGGGGTGCTCTTTGCGGTCTATAGCGGGGTGGCGACGCTCTGGGCTTTCGTCCTGCCCCGGCTGGCGCGGGCGATCGGGCGGCGCAATACGCATGTCCTGGGGTTGCTGTGCGGTGCGGCGGGGTTCGCCTCGTTCCTGGTGATCCGCGACGCCTGGTGGCTGCTCGGCGCGATGGTGCTGGTGGGGATCGCCTGGGCGTCGATCCTGACCATGCCCTATGCGATCCTGTCGGCCGCGCTTCCGGCCGAAAAACTGGGTATCTACATGGGGTTGTTCAACATCTTTATCGTGCTGCCACAGTTGATCGTGTCGTCGGTGATGGGCGCGGTGGTCGGGCATTTCTTTCCCGGCAACCTGGTCTGGGCGATGGCGATCGCGGCGGGGGTCATGGTGCTGGCGGCGGCGGCGATGCTTCGGGTGGCGCGCGACGCCTGATCAGCGGGGCAGGGTGATCGTCGCCGCCAGCCCGCCCTCGGGCCGGTTGGCCAGGCGGATATCGCCCCCCGCCTCGCGCACGATCGACCGCGCCAGCGCCAGCCCCAGCCCGATCCCGCCGGTATCGCGGTTGCGCGAATGTTCCAGCCGGATGAAGGGGTCGAACACCGTCTCCAGCTGGTCGACGGCGATGCCGGGGCCGCGATCGGCGACGATGATCGCGATCCGGTCGGGCAGCGCGTCGATGCGGACATCGGCGCAATGGCCATATTTGACCGCATTCTCGATCAGGTTGCGCACCGCGCGCCGCATCAGCGAGGGCCGCAGCTTCAACCGAAGCCGCCCGCGCTCCTCGAAGCTGACATCCTGCCCCAGGTCATGGAAATCGGCGACCACGGCATCGACCAGCGCGTTCAGGTCGACATCGGTTTCCGCCTCGCTGGGCCGCCCGACGCGCGCGAGCGAGAGGATGTCCTCCAGCGTCTTGTTCATCTCGGCGATGGTATCGGCCATGCGCAGCCGGTCCTGTTCGTCCTCGACCGACTCGATCCGCACGCGCAGCGCCGCCAGCGGGGTGCGCAGGTCGTGGCCGATCGCGCCGAGCATCCGGTCCTTCTCCTCCAGCATTGCGCCGATCCGCAGGCGAAGGGCGTTGAACGCGGCGATCAGCGCCGACACGTCCAGCGGGCCCTGTTCGGGCATGGGCTCACCCTTCTCGCGCGGATCGAAGCCCTCTGCGGCGCGGGTCAGGTCGCGCAAGGGGCGCGAAATGCGACGCCCGATCCAGAGGACGGGCAGCAGGATGACGCCGTAGAGGATCAGCGTCTGCGCGATCAGCCGCCAGACCAGGAACAGGCCGTCATGCGGCCAGAAGGATCGCGTGACCAGCCAGCCGCCGCCCTTGCGCTCGACCGCGATCAGCAATTCCTCGGCGGGGATGCGTCGACGGTCGCCCCGGCGGCGGGGCCAGTCGAAATCCTCCGGGTTGAAGGGGCGCACGCCGGTCACCACCCGGACG
Source organism: Sphingomonas sp. SORGH_AS_0950 (assembly GCF_030818415.1). Classification (NCBI taxonomy): domain Bacteria; kingdom Pseudomonadati; phylum Pseudomonadota; class Alphaproteobacteria; order Sphingomonadales; family Sphingomonadaceae; genus Sphingomonas; species Sphingomonas sp. SORGH_AS_0950. The sequence continues at coordinate 1,245,731 of NZ_JAUTAE010000001.1, read as the reverse complement.
ACAGGATGGCCGGTCTCGGCGAGCCCGTCGCGGATCAGCGCCTCGACCTCCTTCACGCGCGGCAGGTCGGGGCGGATCGGATTGTTCGCCGAGGCCCGCACCCGCCCGCGATCGGGGGGAAGCGGCTTGCCGCTGGCGGCGCGCTCGATGGCGTCGTTCAGTCGCGCGATGGCGGGGCCGGAGGTCTGTTCGAGCTGAAGGCTGCGCCGCTCGCGCAGCAGCAGCGTGAAGCTGATCGCCTGCGCCACGAACAGCGCGATGGCGAGCAGCAGCGCCATCTGCCCCGCCAATCGACGCGGCCAGAGCCGGACGGTCATCGGCGGGCGGTCACAGGCGGGTGACCTCGGCGGCCAGCGTATAGCCGCCGCCCCAGACCGTCTTGATGATCTCGGGCGATTTGGGATCGGTCTCGATCTTGCGGCGCAGGCGGCTGACCTGGTTGTCGATCGCGCGGTCGAACGCGGCGGCCTCGCGCCCTTGCGTCAGGTCGAGCAGCTGGTCGCGGGTCAGCACCTGGCGCGGGCGGCTGACCAGCGCGAGGAGGAGGTTGTATTCGCCGGTCGACAGCATCACCGACACCCCCTCGCGATCGACCAGCGACCGCTCGCCCGATTTCAGCACCCAGCCCGCAAAGGCATAGGAGCCGCTGTCGGGCGCATGCAGCCGCGCGCCACCGGACTGGGTCCGGCGCAGCACGACCTTGGCGCGGGTCGCCAGTTCGCGCGGCGAGAAGGGCTTCACCACATAATCGTCCGCGCCCATCTCCAGCCCGACGATGCGGTCGGTTTCCTCGGCGCGCGCGGTCAGCAGGATGACCGGCACCTCGCTGGTCGCGGCGATATGGCGGCACAGCGACAGGCCGTCCTCGCCGGGCATCATGATGTCGAGGATGACGAGGTCGATCGCATAGGCGGCCAGCCGCGTCCGGGCCGAGGCGGCATCGCCCGCCTGGGTCACGCGGAAACCCTGTTTGGTCAGATAGACGGCCAGCGGCTCGCGGATCGAACGCTCGTCGTCGACGAGCAGCAAATGCGGCGTATCGGACATGATCTCTGGGTCTAGCATGGCGGGCGCGGCTCGCAAGCGGGGCGGCCGTTGGGAGAATCGGTCGCCCCGCCTGACGGCTCAGTGGTCCTGCGGTGCAGGCTGAGGGGGAGGGGGCAGGTCGCCCGGACGGTCATGGCCGAAGCGGCGGCCGCCGAAACGCGGCGCGGCGGCGCGTTCGGTCGCGTCGATCCTGCCGTCGTGATTGGTGTCCAGCCGGTCGAACATGGCGAGCGCGCGCGCCCGGAACGCATCGGCGGTGATCGGTCCCGGTGCGGGCCGACCGGGACGCTCGCCCTCGGGGCGCTCACCATGGGGGCGGGGCCCTTCGGCGCGGCGCTGCTGCCATTCGGCGCGACGCCGGGCGTGATAGGCCTGCATTTCCTCGGGCGTGACCGTGCCGTCATGATCGGCATCCATGTCGGCGAAGCGCCGGTCGGCGTCGGCGATGGCGGCGGCGCGGGTGATATTGCCGTTCGCGTCGGGGCGCGCGCCCATCATGCCGCCGGGCGGGGGAGGGGGCATGTCGCCTTGGGCATAGGCGGCGGTGCTGCCGAGCAGCGCGGCGAAGGAAAGGCCGATCAGGGTCTTTCGCATGGCGGGAGCATTCCTTCTGGACGGAAGGGCCATTCCCTCCGGTCATGCCCCCTTGTCGCACCGTCCTGTCACCGGATCATGTCGCGCCGCCCGGCATATTGTCGCAAAATGTGCGGAGAGGGCGGGGCGTCAGTCCAGCAGCCGGTCGTCGAACAGGCCGTAGAGGATGGTCGAGGCATAGAGCGCGATCGCATGCGGCCGCTCCATGGTGCTGGCCCATTTGCGCATGTCGAAGGCGGCATTCTGGAGCGCCATCAACGCTTGTGCGGCGATCAGCGCATCGACCGGGCGCATCGAGCCCTCGGCCACCCCGTCCATGATCGTCCCCGCATAGCGGCGGGCGATCCGGTTGGACCGTTCGACCATCGCGGCGCGCTCGTCCCCCGCCAGGCTGGACAGCGCCGAGGTGCGCAGCAGCGGCCCGCGCTCGGCGAACTGGATGTCGAGCAGCGTGGCGATCGCGCTCGACAGCCGGTGCCAGTGGCTGCCCCCCGCCGCATCGGCCAGTTGCTGCGCGCCGGTGATCGTGTCGAAGCTGCGGCGATAACAGGCGGCGACCAGATCGTCCTTGGCGTCGAGATGGTGGTAGAAGCTGCCCTTGGTTACGTTCAGCTCGGACGCGATCCGCTGCACGCTGGCGCCGCGATAGCCGAGCTGGTTGATCAGGCGCGTCGCCGCCAGCAGGAACGCTTCGCGCCCCGGCTCCGACGCGCTGGCCCGGTGCTGTTCCAGGTCGAGCAGGGTGGGGCGCCAGGCCGATCCCCGTGCCGCGACGCCGTGGGTCAGCACGTCGAGCAGCCGCGCCTCCACCCGGTCATATTGGTCGGGTTCGTACCGGCCCAGCCATACGGGCAGCCAGAAGGTGTTTTCGAGCAGGACATGCGCCCGCGCACCGTACAGGTCGGTATGCGCGCGGCTGGCGGGCGCGCCCCACAGGCTGCGCGTGGCGCGGAAGACCTTCTGCCACCCGGCCATCAACCGGCCGCGAATGGGCTCCTCCATCGCGCGCAGGTCCGACAGCACGGCGAAGGGCGTTTCCTCGCCCCGCTCGATCCGCGCCAGCCGGGCCATGTTGATCGAGACATAGCGTGCGACCCGCGCCTGCGGCGTCGGCTCCTCGGCGGCGGTCGCCAGCATCTCCAGCAGCCGCTCGAGCGTGTTCTCGAACGCGGCGGCGGCCAGTTCCTCCTTGCGGCGGAAATAATAGGTGACGCTGGTGGTGTTCAGCCCGACCCGGCGCGCGACATCGGCGAAGGTCATGCCCTTGGCCGACTGTTCGTTGATCGCCTGCGCCGCCGCCGCCAGGATGGCGTCGCGCTTCTGGCGATAGCGTTCGGTATTCAGCCCTTCGCCGACGGGCATCGCGGTCATCGCGTCGAGTTCCTCATGGTCGTGTAACGGGGTCGTGTAATGGCCGATTAGAAGAAAAAGTGTCGCCGGTCATCGCCCTTCTTGCCGTTTCGCGGGGCAGGTGGGGCAGGGGCAACGGCGTTTCCAAAGATCGGGTATGTCCGGCGGGCCTTTAGTCGCGCAACCGGATCAGTCCCTCCTGCGCGACGCTGGCGACCAGTCGGCCCTCGGGCGGTAAAGATGCGCCCCCGGTTGAATCCGCGCGCATGGCCCGCCCAGGGGCTGTCGGTGGTGTAGAGCAGCCACTGGTCGGCACGGAACGGCTCGTGCAGCCACAGCGCGTGGTCCAGGCTGGCGGTCTGCATATTGTCGATCAGCCAGTTCACCCCGTGCGGCAGCGTCGAGGTGCCGAGCAGCGCGAAGTCGCTGGCATAGGCCAGCACCGCCCGGTGCAGCGTCGGGTCGTCGCCGATCGGCGCCACCAGCCGGAACCAGATCGCCTGGGTCGGCTCGCGCGGTTCGGGCTGGAGCAACTGGCGCGGATCGACCGGGCGCAGCTCGATCGGGCGCGGTCGGCTGAGAAAGGCGCGGATTGGTGCGGGAACCCGGTCGCCCAGCGAGGCCAGGAGATCGCGTTCGGATGCCAGACTGTCCGGCATCGGGACATCGGGCATCGCGTCCTGATGGTGCAGCCCGTCCTCTGGCGTCTGGAACGAGCAGGCGAGGTTGAGGATCGGCTTGCCCTTCTGCATCGCGATCACGCGCCGCGTCGCGAAGCTGCGCCCCTCGAAATCCCGCTCGACCCGGTAGATGATCGGATAGCGTTCGTCCCCTGCGCGCATGAAATAGGCGTGGAGCGAATGCGCCGCGCGCGGGGCCTCGGTCGAGCGTTGTGCGGCCTGGAGCGCCTGCGCGATCACCTGTCCGCCAAAGACCCGGCCCTCGCCGCCCGGTCGGCGGGCGCCGCGATACAGATCGGTGTCGATCTCCTCGACGTCGAGCAGGGCGACCAGCCCCCTGGCGAGCGCTTCGGGCGAGGGGGTGGAGGGCTTGGCATGGTCCATCCGTCCTTGATGGATTCCGCTAACGTAAACGTCAATGGAGCGGTGGGCAAAAGATACTATCGCGCCCCTGGGGTGCCCGCTACACAGTTCGCGTCGACGAGAAGATCGGGAGATGGCGATGGAAGTCTTGAATGAAGATGGCGCCTCGGAGCGTGCCGAGCTGCACTTCCTGGCCGCGTTGACCGACGAATTGATGCGGCACCTGATGGATGCGGGTGTGTTGAACCGCACCCAGCTCCAGTCGATCGAGAATGCGGTCGCGGAGCGGACGGGCGGGATTCCCCGCGCCTGGTGACGGCGCCGCCGCCCTTCGTTGGCGGCAGGGCGCGGACCCACGCGCGTCGCATGACACAAACGTCATGAAACGGCGCGGTTAGCGGCTTTTCAGCTTGGGGAAAGCCGCTAACGTGACCGGATGAGTGACGCGCAAGATGACGGGGTCGGCACGGGTCGGCCGGTCGGTGATTCGATCCTGGGGGTGCCGGTCGGCATGGGGCAGCGCGATGCGGTGCGGATCGCGATGCGCCGCGACCGGCTGCTCGCCGGGCTGACCCTGACGGCGGGGGCGGGCTTCATCCTCGCGCTGCCGTTCGCGCTGAAGGAAGGGGCGGAGTTCTTCCTGCCGCTGACCACCGCGCTGGTCATCGCAATCGCGCTGGTGCCGATCCTGGAGTGGCTGGAGCGGCGTCGCGTGCCGTCGCCGCTCGCCGCGCTGCTGTGCGTCCTGCTGTTCCTGGTGGTCGCCAATATCGCGCTGGCGGCGATCGTGGTGCCCGCGACCGACTTCTTCCGCCTGCTGCCCAGCCGGATCGGGCGGATCCAGGACAATCTGGCGCCGCTGCTCGATCTCTATTCCAGCCTCGAACGCTATGTGAACAAGGCGCTGCGGCAGGTCGCCACGACCCCGATCCGCCAGGCGCAGACGGCGGCCGTCTCGCCGCCCAGCTCGATCCTGGAACTGGCGGCGACCTCCGCGCCGGGGCTGATCGTCCAGTTTCTCTTCGGCGTCCTCGTCGTCTTCTTCGTCCTGTCGGGCTGGACCCGGATGCGGCGCGAGACGATTCGCGGGCGGACGAGCTTCGACGGCGCGATGGCCACCGCGCGGGTGATCCAGGACGTGGTCGACGACGTGTCGGCCTATCTGGGCACCATCACCATCATCAACCTGGCGCTGGGCGGTGCGGTGGCGGGGGCGCTGTCGCTGTTCGGCATGCCCTATCCGCTGATGTGGGGCGGTATCGTCGCGCTGCTCAACTATATCCCCTATTTCGGACCGGTGATCGGCGCGCTGCTGCTGGCGGTGGGCGGGCTGATGACGTTCAGCGACATCTGGGTCGCGCTGGCGCCCCCTGCGATCATGTACGGCATGCATCTGGTGGAGGCGAATTTGATCACCCCGCTGATCGTCGGGCACCGCCTGACCATCAGTCCGATCCTGATCCTCGTCTCGCTCAGCTTCTGGGGATGGGTGTGGGGGACGCTGGGCGCGCTGCTGGCGGTGCCGCTGCTCATCATCCTCCAGACCGTGCTCAAGGCGGCGGGCAAACCCGACATTGCGGGCTTCCTGTTCGAGCATGGAACGCTCACCCATCTCGACCGCGACAGCGACCCGGCGGACGTTCCGCAAGAAAAATGAAATGATGCGTTGACAGGTCCGAAACGCTCGCCTAGTTGGCGCGCCTCGACGCTTTCAGCGGGTGTAGCTCAGTTGGTTAGAGCGCCGGCCTGTCACGCCGGAGGTCGCGGGTTCGAGCCCCGTCACTCGCGCCACTCTCCTCGGAGAATGGCTGAAAATATCGAAATCCCCACTAGGGGCCGATGCCGATTTCGGTTGGTATCCCATGGCTTTCAAGCGGGTGTAGCTCAGTTGGTTAGAGCGCCGGCCTGTCACGCCGGAGGTCGCGGGTTCGAGCCCCGTCACTCGCGCCATCCTTCGGGATGGCGCTTTTGTTTTCAGCATAGACATTGCCGATTTGGTTGTGAGCGCAGGGCGTGCGCTTCGACTTCGCCCAGCGCGAACGGGCGTTGGTTTTCGTGGCCGATGGCTTCCCGGAAAACCCGCCTCCTACGCCCATCCCCCCGTTCAGCCTGAGCGAACGAGGTTGGGGAGCGAGGATGCGGTGGCAGGGGCAGGAGGCAGGGCTGGTTCCCTGGCGCCCCCTCAGCCCCGTCCCCCCTCCATCCAGCGCAGCAGCGGCTTCATCGGCGTGATCCACACGATCCCCGCGACGACATAGAAAAGCAGCTGCAACACCCAATGCCACCCCCCGACCACGCCGGACAGGCTGGCGACCAGCATCGCCCAGACGATGATGATCGCGACGATCAGCAGCATTCCGGCGGGTTTGCGCCAACTGGGGGTCATGGGACGATCCATTCCGATTCGGTGGCGATGGCGTGGAGCGGCACGTCCCAGCTGTCGGGCGTCAGTTCTTCGACCTCCTGCACGCTCCAGGCGATGCCGACCCGCCAGGCGTCGGGATGGGCCGCGAAGGCGCGGTCATAATGCCCGGCCCCCTGTCCCAGCCGATTGCCGCGCCGGTCGAAGCCGACCAGCGGCGTCAGGATGATGTCGGGCACGCATTCTGGGGCGTCGGGGGAGGGCTGGTGAAGCCCGAAGGCGCCGATGGCCAGATTTTGCCCCTGCGACCACCGCAGGAAGCGGATCGGGCTCGCCCGGTCCACCACATGGGGCAGCGCGATGGCCGCGCCCGCATGCAGCGCCGCCTCGACCCACAGGGCCGGATCGGCCTCCGACCCCAGCGGGCGATAGGCCGCGACGATCTGTCCGGGCAGCAGCCGGTCGAGAAAGGGGCGTGCCACCGGCAGCAGGCCGGGGCCATGCGCGTCGCGAACCGCCCGCATCCGGGCGCGCAGGGCACGTTTGTCGGTCATATCAGAAGAAAGCGGGTGGCGGGACCGCCATGGCCGTTTGCCGTAATATCCACTGACGCCCAATACGTCAGGTGGGGACCATGTACGTCGGACCAGGGTCCGGGCAGGGACAGCCCCCTTGGATGAAGAATAGCCTCAGGGATTATCGTGGCTCGTACCGGGCAGAGCCCGCCGCCGACCCATGTAGGCGAGGACTCCGCGTTACTCAAGGGCGGCCGTTCCCGGATCGCCCTTCTTCGTCCAGCGCATCGGCCAGCCCTTCCAGCCGCTCGGCGATCCGCGCGAGCGCAGCCTCGCTGACCGCGGCTCCGGCGGGCGGGCGCCGCTCGGCCTCCTCCAGCGCGTCGGCCAGCATCAGCGAGACGAAGAGCAGCGCGCGTTCGCCATTATGCCCGCCCGAGGCGCGCAGCGCGGCCGACCAGCGCTGGTCGAGCATCTGGCCCAGCATCCGGACGCGCGCCTCGCCGCCGTCCTGGCAATAGACGGTGTGCGGACGGTCGCCGACCAGGATCGTCACCTCGGCCATCAGGCGGCGCTCCCCCGGCTGATCACATCGTCCAGCGCGGTGACCGCGTCGGCCATGCGCGCCTTCAGCGCGGCATGACGGCGGGCGAGCGCGTCTTCCTTGGCCGCGCGGGTGCGGATCGCCTGTTCGATCCGGGCGATCGCGCGGTCGATCCGCTCGACGGAGGAGAGGACATCGTCGACAATGGGTTCGGGCATGAATGCGGCTTAGCAGGATGGCTCCATGCGGCAACCCGGAATTGGATCGTCCGGGGCCGAGGGGCGGTTGACAGCGGCCCGATCGGCCCCGAAAGGCGAGCGCGAACGGTGGAATTCGGCGGCACGGGCCGCTACATCCCCCACCGAACCCGGGGCCGGGCGTCCAGCCATCGGCCCGACGTGAAAGACAGGAGATTGCTGGCATGACGGTCAAGGTTGCAATCAATGGCTTCGGCCGCATCGGCCGCCTGGTCGCGCGCGCCATCCTCGAGCGGGGCGGCGACGCGCTGGAACTCGTCGCGATCAACGATCTGGCCGATGCCAAGTCGAACGCCTGGCTGTTCAGCCGCGACAGCGTCCATGGCCGCTATCCGGGCGAGGTGTCGGCCGACGGCAACGACATCGTGATCGACGGCAAGCGCATCCGCGTCACCGCCGAGCGCGATCCGGCGAACCTGCCGCACAAGGAACTGGGCGTCGACCTGGTCCTGGAGTGCACCGGCTTCTTCACCGACAAGGCGTCGTGCGAGAAGCACATCGCGGCGGGCGCGAAGAAGGTGCTGATCTCGGCCCCCGGCAAGAATGTCGACCTGACCGTCGTGTACGGCGTCAACCATGACAAGCTGACCGCCGAGCACACCATCGTCTCGAACGCTTCGTGCACCACCAACTGCCTGGCGCCGGTCGCCAAGGTGCTGAACGACGCGATCGGGATCGAGCGCGGCCTGATGACCACGGTCCACGCCTATACCAACGACCAGAAGATCCTCGACCAGATCCACCCGGACCTGCGTCGCGCCCGCGCCGCCGCCATGTCGATGATCCCGACCACCACGGGTGCTGCCCGCGCGGTGGGCGAGGTCCTGCCGGAACTGAAGGGCAAGCTGGACGGCTCGGCCATCCGCGTGCCGGTGCCCGACGTCAGCCTGGTCGACCTGACCTTCACCCCGGCGCGCGACACGACCAAGGAAGAGGTCAACGCGATCCTGAAGGCGGCGTCGGAAGACGGTCCGCTGAAGGGCGTGCTGGTCTTCTCGGACGAGCCGCTGGTGTCGATCGACCTGATGCACTCGCCGCAGTCCTCGACCGTCGACAGCCTGGAGACGGCGGTGATCGACGGCAAGCTGGTGCGCGTCGTGTCGTGGTACGACAATGAATGGGGCTTCTCGAACCGCATGGTCGACACCGCGACCGCGATGGCGAAGTTCCTCTGATGACGACGGGGCGGGCGATGACCGGGCATCTGGCCGGCATCGCCCGCCATGCCGTACCCAAGGGGCCGATGGAGGTGATCGACACCGCCATCGTCACCCCGGCGGGCGGCGTCGAAGGCGATTGTCGCGGCCGGGTGAAGCCCGGTGGGCGCGGACGGCGTCAGGTGACGCTGATCGAGCGGACCGACTGGGACGCCGCACTCGCCGAGATCGACCGCGATATCCCCTGGCAGGCGCGCCGTGCGAACCTGCTGGTCGAGGATTTCGACCTTCCCCAAATTCCGGGCACCCGGCTGCGTATCGGGCCCGTCCTTCTGGAAATCACCATGGAATGCGATCCGTGCCACCGCATGGACGCGATCGCCGACGGATTGCAGGCGGCCCTCAGGCCCGACTGGCGCGGTGGCGTATGCACCCGCGTGATCGAGGGCGGCACGATCCGCATCGGCGATAACATCAGGATCGAGGAATCATGACCAAGGCCTTCAAGACGCTCGACGATATGGGCGATGTCCAGGGCAAGCGCGTGTTGGTCCGCGAGGATCTGAACGTGCCGATGGCCGATGGCCGCGTGACCGACGACACGCGCCTGCGCGCGACGATCGCGACCGTGACCGAACTGGCCGACAAGGGCGCGATCGTCCTGGTCCTCGCCCATTTCGGCCGCCCCAAGGGGCAGCGTAACCCCGAATATTCGCTGGCGATGCTGACCCAGCCCTATAGCGACGTGCTGGGCCGTCCGGTCCGCTTCATCGACGATGTCGCGGGCGAGGCGGCGGAGGCGGCGGTCGCGACGCTGAACCCCGGCGATATCGCGATCCTGGAAAACACCCGCTTCCACGCGGGCGAGGAGAAGAACGACCCCGAATTGGCGGCGCAGATCGCCAGGCTGGGCGACTTCTACGTCAACGACGCCTTCTCGGCGGCGCACCGCGCGCATGTCTCGACCGAGGGGCTGGCGCGCCAGCTTCCGGCGTTCGCGGGACGCGCGATGGAGGCCGAACTCGACGCGCTGGAAAAGGCGCTGGGCAATCCGCAGCATCCGGTCGCGGCGGTGGTCGGTGGGGCCAAGGTCTCGACCAAGCTCGCCGTGCTCAAGCATCTGGTCGGCAAGGTCGACCACCTCATTATCGGCGGCGGCATGGCCAACACCTTCCTGGCCGCGCGTGGTGTCGATGTGGGCAAGTCGCTGTGCGAGCATGACCTGACCGGCACCGCCGAGGAGATCCTCGACGCCGCCGACAAGGCGGGCTGCACCGTCCACCTGCCCTATGACGTGGTGGTCGCCAATGAGTTCAAGCCGAACCCCGCGACGCGCACCGTCAACGTGCACGAGGTCGCCGTCGACGAGATGATCCTCGACCTCGGCCCCAATGCGGTCGAGGCGCTGGGCGATGTGCTCAAGAACTGCCGCACGCTCGTCTGGAACGGCCCGCTCGGCGCGTTCGAGACGCCGCCCTTCGACATGGCGACGGTCGCGCTCGCCAAGACGGCGGCGGCGCTGACCCAGGACGGCAGCCTCGTCTCGGTCGCGGGCGGTGGCGATACCGTCGCCGCGCTGAACCAGGCGGGCGTGGGGACGCAGTTCAGCTTCGTGTCGACCGCGGGCGGCGCGTTCCTGGAATGGATGGAAGGGCAGGACCTGCCAGGCGTCGCCGCGTTGATCGCGGGGTAATATCGCCGCCCCGGCTGTGCCGGGGTGACGCCGGGAAATTACGACCCCGTCGCCTCTGGCGGCGGGGTTTCTTTCAACAGCGGCACGAGCAGCGCGTTGAGTTCCTGAAGGTCGAACGCGGCGGCCTTGGCGTAGCGGACCCGCCCGCTGCGATCGATGATGTAATTGGTCGGCACCGCGCCCAGCGTGGCATAGGGCCCCTTGATCCGCCGCGCCGATGGCATCGTCATCGCGGCGAACAACGGCTTCAGCCGGTAGAGCGGCAGCGAATCCTCGGTCGCGATCGCAAAGACCTTCAGGCCATGCGGTGCCTGGATGCGATAATATTGGTCGAGCAGCGGCAGTTCCGCCCGACACGGCCCACACCATGTCGCCCAGAAGTTCAGCACGATTACCTGTCCTCGCAAATCCGCCAACCGGACATGGGTGCCGTCGATCAGCGTCAGGTCGAAATCGGGCGCTATGTCGCCGACCTTGGGCGTGGACCTGGCAAGGGTCGGGGACGCAACGGGCGTCACGGCCAGCATCGCGGCCCCTGCGAAGCGCAACCATCTCATCCCAAGACTCCCCCCATCTGCCCCGCATCAGAATGATCGCGCACACTTTATGCCGTCAAGGGCGCTTGATCCGACTTGTCGGACTTGCTACGTTGAACGTGTTAAACGAAGGAATGGCGATGCTCGGCGTTCGTCTCGATACCGAATTGGAAGAGCGGCTGGCGGCCGTCGCGCGGACGCAGGGGCGCAGCAAGAGCGACATCGCGCGCGAGGCGGTGCGGCGCTATGTCGACCTGCATGACGAGGCGTATCGCCGCGAGGCCCGTCGCCAGTCGACTCGCGCGTCGAAGCGCGACACGCCGGAGGATTTCGCCTTCTGGAACGCGCTGGCGCAGGAGGCGGAGGCGTGAAGATTTCGCACGCCGCCATCGTGCTCGCGACGACGGGCGAGGGGGGCGATCACCGCCCGTTCCTGGTCGTCCAGTCCGACCTCTACAACGAGACGCACAATACCATCACCGTCTGTCCGATGACCTCGGTCGTCGGCGGCGAGGCGCTGTTCCGCGTCGCCTTTTCCCCGCGCGAACATACCGGCCTGACCGTCGAGTGCGAGGTGCAGGTGGACAAGATCCTGTCCATCCCGCGCAATCATATCGTCAAACTGCTCGGCCATGCTTCGCCCACCCGGATGGAGCAGGTCGACCAGGCGCTGCGCCGCTGGTTGATGCTCTGACCTATTCCCCGAACCCAATCCGGAGAGAATCGATGACCCCGATCGTGAAGGCCATTCTCGACAAGTACGAAGCCACGCCGGCGGCCGTGAAGGCCAATTTGGCGCGTATCCTGATGCAGGGGCGGCTGGGGGGCACTGGCAAGCTCATCATCCTGCCGGTCGATCAGGGGTTCGAACACGGGCCCGCGCGCAGCTTCGCGGTCAATCCGCCCGCCTATGACCCGCATTACCATTTCCAGCTGGCGATCGATGCCGGGCTGTCGGCCTATGCTGCGCCGCTGGGGATGCTGGAGGCCGGGGCGGATACGTTCGCGGGCCAGATCCCGACCATCCTGAAGATCAACAGCTCGAACAGCTGGGGCACCTCGATCACGCAGGCCGTGACGGGCAGCGTGCAGGACGCGGTGCGGCTGGGCTGCGCGGCGATCGGCTTCACCATCTATCCCGGCTCGGATGGCATTTTTGACGCGATGGACCAGATCGCGATCCTGACGGCCGAAGCGCGCGAGGCGGGGCTAGCCACCGTGATCTGGAGCTATCCGCGCGGCGGCAAGCTGACCAAGGACGGCGAACTGGCGCTCGACGTCGGGGCCTATGCCGCGCATATGGCGGCGCAGCTCGGCGCGCATATCATCAAGGTGAAGCTGCCCACCGACCATATCGAACAGGCCGAGGCCAAGTCCGCCTATGAGGGCACCGACTGGTCCCACCAGGCCGACCGGGTGCGCCACGTCGTCCAGTCCAGCTTTGCGGGCCGTCGCATCGTCGTCTTCTCGGGCGGCGCGGCCAAGGGGGCGGACGCCGTCTATCAGGATGCGCGCGACATTCGCGACGGCGGCGGCAACGGCTCGATCATCGGCCGCAACACCTTCCAGCGTCCGCGCGACGAGGCGCTGGCGATGCTCGACAAGCTGGTCGCGATCTACAAGAACGAGGAATAAGTTCTTGGCAGGCTTGGGCGTTCCGGTTGGGGAACCGGGACGCCCATTCCACCATGCGCCGCCCCCAGGTGACGGACGCCGCGTCACGCGCTAGGGGGACAGGCATGACGCTTGAAGACGATCCCCTCGGCCCGCTCGATCCCGAATTCGCCAGCGCCTTCGTGCGCGACATGCGGCGGCCGCCATGCCAACTCTATCTGATCTCGCCACTCGACGTCGCCGGGGCATTCCCCGACCGTCTGGCGCGCGCGCTCGACGCGGGGCCGGTCGCGGCGTTCCAGCTCCGCGTGAAGGACATGGACCAGCACGCCGCCGCCAAGCTCGCCGAGCCGCTCCAGCGTATCTGCGCGGACCGCGAGGTGGCCTTCATCGTCAATGACAGCATCAGCCTGGCCAAGCGGCTCGGCGCGGATGGCGTCCATCTGGGGCAGGAGGATGGCGACGCGCGCGAGGCGCGTGACGTGTTGGGCCCGACGGTGCAGATCGGTATGACCTGTCACGACAGCCGCCACTTGGCGATGGAAGCGGGCGAGGCGGGCGCGGACTATGTCGCGTTCGGCGCCTTCTACCCGACCACGACCAAGGAAACGACGCACCGGCCGGAACCGGTCGTCCTGTCTTGGTGGTCGACGCTGTTCGAGCTGCCCTGCGTCGCGATCGGCGGGATCACCCCGGCCAATGCCGCGCCGCTGGTCCGGGCGGGGGCCGATTTCCTCGCCGTGTCGGGCGCGGTGTGGAACGGCGACGAGGCCGCCGCGGTGAAGGCCTTTGCCGAAGTGCTGAAATAATATCCCCGCTTCGCCCCCACCCTCTGGCGGGGGCGAAGGGTGGTCGAGAACCCTCCCATCCGTTGCGCTTCGGAAACAAGCGTCCCTCCTCGCGTTTGCTTGGGGATGGGCGGCCGGATGCGAAGGAGGGGGCATGAAGCAGAGCGGGGGCAGGGGGCCGTTATCGCGCTTCGGCTGGGTGATGCTGGCGCTGATCGTGATCGGGGTCGGCGGCTTCCTTTCGATGCTGTCCTTCGGGCCGGGCCGGGTGGTGGTGCCCGAGGTCGCGGCCCCCGCCCGCCAGGCGGTGGCGGGCAGTTCGGCGGCGCTGGCCATGCCGATCGCGCATTATCCGCTGGGGTCGCTGCATCATGACTGGGGCGATCCGCGCGAAGGCGGCAAGCGCAAGCATGAGGGGATCGACCTGATCGCCCCCGCCGGAACCCCGGTCGTCGCGGCGCTGGCCGGCACGATCGAGAAGCTGTTCGACAGCGATCGCGGCGGGCATACCCTTTATATCCGCTCGCGCGACGGCCGCTGGAGCCTCTATTACGCGCACCTCCGGGGCTATGCGGCGGGCATCGCGGAAGGCGCGCCGGTTCGCCAGGGGCAGGTGATCGGCTATGTCGGCGACAGCGGCAATGCCGGGGCGGGCAACACCCATCTCCATTTCGCGATCAGCTGGATGCGCGCCGGGGACGGCTGGTGGCAGGGCGAGCCGGTCGATCCCTATCCGCTGCTTGCCGGAAAGACCGCTTCGAGCTAAGGCAGGCCACACGGACTGCCGTGCGGCGCCACGCCCCGGCATCCTTTGCTCTTTCCAGCAGGTTGAAGACCCATGAAGATCAGCGGCGTGGACATTCGTCCCGGCAACATCATCGAGTATGAAGGCGGCATCTGGCGCGCCGTGAAGATTCAGCACACCCAGCCCGGCAAGGGCGGTGCGTATATGCAGGTCGAGATGAAGAACCTCATCGACGGCCGCAAGACGAACGTCCGCTTCCGCTCCGCCGAGACGGTCGAGCGCGTCCGCCTTGACACCAAGGACTTCCAGTTCCTGTTCGCCGAGGGTGACGACCTGACCTTCATGGACAAGGAAAGCTATGAGCAGATCACGCTGCCGCGCGACCTGCTGGGCGACGCCGCCGCGTTCCTTCAGGACGGCATGGACGTCGTGATGGAACTGCACGAGGAAAAGCCGATCTCGGTCCAGCTTCCCGACCAGATCGAAGCCACCATCGTCGAGGCCGACGCGGTGGTGAAGGGGCAGACCGCCTCCTCGTCGTACAAGCCCGCCATCCTCGACAATGGCGTCCGCGTGATGGTGCCGCCGCACATCGCCAGCGGCACGCGCATCGTCGTCGACGTGTACGAACAGACCTACGTCCGCCGCGCGGACTAATCGGTATCGGCGGATGACCGGCGCGGCTTGAGCGCGACACCGTCATCCGCCGACCCGGCCCGTCGTTCGCGGCGGGCCTTTTCACTTCCAGCGCCCGAGATGCAGAGGCGCGACCGAAAGGACGATCATGGCCTCGCACTCCGGGCTTCTCACCATCATGGAACGCGCCGCGCGCAAGGCCGCGCCGCGTCTTCGCCGCGACTTCAACGAGGTCCAGCACCTCCAGGTCAGCCGCAAGGGGCCCGCCGACTTCGTGTCGATGGCCGACAAGCGCGCCGAGGAAACCGTCTTCGAGGAACTGAAGAAGGCGCGTCCCGACTGGAACTTCCTCATGGAGGAGGGCGGTGAGATCAAGGGCGATCCGTCCAAGCCGCGCTTCATCATCGATCCGCTCGACGGCACCTCGAACTTCCTGCACGGCATCCCGCACTTCGCCATCTCGATCGCGGTCGAGGAGCCGCTGGCGAACGGCAAGCGCGAGGTGACGACCGGCCTGATCTATCAGCCGCTGACCGACGAGAGCTTCTGGGCCGAAAAGGGCCGGGGCGCCTGGTTGCAGGACGGCCGCCTGCGCGTGTCGTCGCGCCGCGATCTGTCGGAGGCGCTGATCGCCACCGGCATCCCGTTCCTGGGGCATGGCGATTTCGTCCAATGGAGCCGCATTTTCGGTGCGATCGCGCCGCAGGTCGCCGGTATCCGCCGCTTCGGCTCGGCCGCGCTCGACCTCGCCTGGGTCGCCGCCGGTCGTTACGACGGTTTCTGGGAGTCGGGCCTGAAGCCCTGGGACGCGGCGGCGGGCATGCTGCTGGTGCGAGAAGCGGGCGGTTTCGTCAGCGACTTCCGCGGTTCGGACAAGTCGCTCGAGCGCGGCGAGTATCTGGCGGCCAATGAGGGCCTGCATTCCAAGCTGCACAAGCTGCTGGCCAACGCGCTGCGTTAAGAATTTGGTGGGATTTGAACGCAAGGGGCCATGCCTCTTGCGTTCAAGCCACTGAATTACCATCTGAAAATCTGAGGATGAGGGCGGGTGAGGGCGTTCACTTGCGATTCATTCTCATGCCTCCGCTGGCTTGCTCCGGCCGACCCATCGGCCTAAAGCCAATCGCATCCAGTTCCGCATCTGCGAGAGAAAAACTTGGTCGATCTGTCGCAATATCTGCCGATCCTCCTGTTCCTGGGCGTTGCCCTGGTTCTGTCGACGGCCTTCGTGTTTCTGCCGATGCTCGTGGCGCGCCTGACGGGTGCCCATAAGCCCAACGAGCAGAAGCTGTCCGAATATGAATGCGGCTTCCCCGCGTTCGAAGACCCGCGCAGCCAGTTCGACGTGCGTTTCTATCTCGTCGCGATCCTGTTCATCGTCTTCGATCTGGAAGCGGCGTTTCTGTACCCCTGGGCGGTCAGCGTGTTCAGCCTCGGCTGGACCGCCTGGTTTTCGATGATGATCTTCATCGGCGAGCTCGCGCTGGGTCTCGTCTATGCGTGGAAGAAGGGAGCGTTGGATTGGGAGTAAATCTTCACTCCGGTCCGGTTGAGTTCAAGCCGCAGGCCCATGGCGGACCCGCCCATGATGGCCAGGCCGTCATTCAGCCCGATCAGGGCTTTTTCGACGGGCTGAACGGCGAGCTGACCGACAAGGGCTTCCTCGTCACCTCGACCGAGGAGCTGTTCCAGTGGGCGCGCACCGGCTCGCTCTGGTGGATGACCTTCGGTCTGGCGTGCTGCGCGGTGGAGATGATCCACGTGAACATGCCGCGTTACGATCTGGAGCGCTTCGGCGCCGCGCCGCGCGCCTCTCCGCGCCAGTCGGACGTGATGATCGTGGCGGGCACGCTGTGCAACAAGATGGCCCCGGCGCTGCGTCGTGTGTACGACCAGATGTCGAACCCGAAATACGTCATCTCGATGGGCAGCTGCGCCAATGGCGGCGGCTATTACCATTACAGCTATTCGGTGGTGCGCGGCTGTGACCGGATCGTGCCCGTGGACATCTATGTCCCCGGCTGCCCGCCGACCGCCGAGGCGCTGCTGTACGGCGTGATGCAGTTGCAGCGGAAGATCCGCCGTGCCGGGAGCATCGAACGGTGAGGGCGCCTGCTCCCCGTTTCGCCGCGAACGACGGCGTGATCGACGCGGCGCGCGCCGCACTCGGCCCCTGGCTGCTCGACGCGCGCGAGCATGTCGGCGAGGTCGCGCTGGTCGTCGACCGTGCGAATCTGGTCCCCGCGATGATCGCCCTGCGCGACACCAAGGGGCTGGAATATCAGCAGTTGATGGAGATTGCGGGCGTCGACTATCCGGAGCGCGACGAGCGTTTCGAGGTGGTCTATTGCCTGTTGTCGCTGACCCGCAACCACCGCCTGCACGTCCATGTCTCGACCGACGAGGACAAGCCGGTGCCGTCGGTGACGGGCCTGTGGCCGGTCGCGGGCTGGCTGGAGCGTGAGGTCTATGACCTGTACGGCGTGCTGTTCTCAGGGAATAGCGACCTGCGTCGCATCCTGACCGATTACGGCTTCCGCGGCCATCCGCTGCGCAAGGACTTCCCGCTGACCGGCTATACCGAGCTGCGTTACTCGGAAGAAGAGAAGCGCGTCGTCTATGAGCCGGTGAAGCTGGCGCAGGACTTCCGCAACTTCGACTTCCAGAGCCCGTGGGAAGGCGCCGAATATGTGCTTCCCGGCGACGAGAAGGGCGCGCAGCCCGAAGGCAAGGGCGCGCAGACCCCGGCCAGCGCCGATGCGGTCAAGAAGGCCGGTGCCGAACCGGACAAGACCGCCGCGCCGCGTGCCGCCGATGTGAAGACTACCGAAAGCCCCAAGCAGACGGGCGCGGGCGAACCGCATCCGGGCAACAAGGCCGAGGGCAAGCCCCAGGATCCGGACGTCGTGCCGGGCAAGGGTGGAGGACAGAATCAGTGAGCGACTACGTCGACGAACTGCTCCACAAGACCGACGCCGTCGACCCGACCACGGGCGACGTGTCGATCCAGAACTATACGATCAACTTCGGCCCGCAGCATCCGGCGGCGCACGGCGTGCTTCGCCTCGTCATGGAGCTGGACGGCGAGATCGTCGAGCGGGTCGATCCGCATGTCGGCCTGCTGCATCGCGGCACCGAGAAGCTGATCGAGTACAAGACCTATTCGCAGGCGCTGCCCTATTTCGACCGCCTCGATTACTGCTCGCCGATGTGCATGGAGCACAGCTATGTGCTCGCGGTCGAGAAGCTGCTCGACCTGGAAGTGCCGCTGCGCGCGCAATATCTGCGGACGTTCTTCGCCGAGCTGACGCGCATCTCGAACCACATGCTCAACATCGGCAGCCACGTCATGGACGTCGGCGCGATGACGCCGAACCTGTGGCTGTTCGAAATTCGCGAAGACTGCATGAACTTCTATGAGCGGGCCTCGGGCGCGCGCATGCACGCGAATTACTTCCGCGTCGGCGGCGTCCACCAGGACGTGCCGCTCAAGCTGCTGACCGATATCGCCGACTGGCTCGACACCCGTCTGCCGCAGCTTTTCGAGGATGCGATCGGCCTCGTCGCCAACAACCGCATCTTCAAGCAGCGCAACGTCGACATCGCGGTGGTCAACCGCGAGGACGCGATCAAGTGGGGCTTCTCCGGCCCGATGATCCGCGGCTCGGGCATTCCGTGGGACCTGCGCAAGTCGCAGCCCTATGACGCCTATGACAAGGTCGACTTCGACGTGCCGGTGGGCACCAGCGGCGACTGCTATGACCGGTTCATGGTGCGCGTCGAGGAAGTGCGCCAGTCGGCCCGGATCATGAAGCAGTGCCTGGCGCAGATGCCCGAAGGCCCCGTGCTGGCCAGCGATCGCAAGGTCGCACCGCCCAAGCGCGGTG
The DNA here is from genome assembly GCF_030818415.1 of Sphingomonas sp. SORGH_AS_0950. Lineage (NCBI taxonomy): Bacteria > Pseudomonadati > Pseudomonadota > Alphaproteobacteria > Sphingomonadales > Sphingomonadaceae > Sphingomonas > Sphingomonas sp. SORGH_AS_0950. The sequence continues at coordinate 1,226,963 of NZ_JAUTAE010000001.1, read as the reverse complement.
AGATGAAGCGCTCGATGGAGGCGCTGATCCACCACTTCAAGCTCTATACCGAAGGGTATCACGTCCCTGCCGGTGAGGTGTATGTCGCGACCGAAAGCCCCAAGGGCGAGTTCGGCGTGTATCTCGTCTCCGACGGATCGAACAAACCCTATCGCTGCAAGATCCGGCCGACCGCGTTCAGCCATCTCCAGGCCATGGAATTCATGTCCAAGGGGCATATGCTGGCCGACACGACCGCGATCCTGGGCGCGATGGACATCGTGTTCGGGGAGTGCGACCGTTGAGCGGAGTCGACACCGCCCGGCGCGTCGCGATCGCTCGTGAGATGATCGCGCATTACAATGCGCAGGACGCCGACGCCTATGTCGCGTTGATGACCGAGGATGCCTGCGAAGCGGGCTATCGCGGCGCCGTCCTGCGCGACGGGCGCGAGGGCGTGCGTTCGGGGCTGAAGGCGATGTTCGCGCAGTTCCCGCAGAACCGCGCCGAGATCCTCGCCGACCAGGCGTTCGGCGAGACCGTGCTGCTGCATGAAAAGGTCGAACGCACGCCGGGCGGCGAGGCGTTCGAGGTCATGTCCATCTATTCCTTCGAGAACGACAAGGTGTCGCGCGTGGAGTTCATTCGCTAATGGCCGACGCAGCCATCATTCCCGACGAGGCCGAAGTCCGCGCCCGCTGGGGCAATTTCGCCTGGACGGACGAGAACCAGAAGAAGGCGAACGAGATTCTCGCGCGCTATCCCAAGGGTCGCGAACAGTCCTGTTCGATCCCGTTCCTCGATCTGGCCCAGCGCCAGGTGGGGGCGGAGACGCAGACGCAGGGCTGGTTGCCCGTGCCGGTGATCGAGTTCGTCGCGCGCCAACTGGGCGTCGCCTATATGCGCATCTATGAGGTCGCGACCTTCTACACGATGTTCAACCTGGCGCCGGTCGGCCGCTATCACGTCCAGGTGTGCGGCACGACGCCGTGCATGCTGCGCGGGTCGGACGACGTGCTGGCGGCGTGCAAGAACAAGGGGCTGATCAAGGGCAAGACCACGCCCGACGGCCTGTTCACGCTGACCGAGGTCGAGTGCATGGGCAATTGCGCCTCCGCGCCGATGGTCCAGATCAACGACGACAATTACGAGGATCTGGATTACGACCGCACGGTCACGATCCTGGAAGCGCTGGCACGCGGCGAGAGCCCCAAGACCGGCACGCAGGAGCCGGGTCGCCACACGGTCGAGCCGCTGGGCGGTCCGACCACGCTGACCGCCATGGTCGGCGACAATCACGACTATCGCGGGGAGTGGGGCGCATAATGCTCGCTGACAAGGACCGCATTTTCACCAATCTCTACGGCTATCAGCCGTGGAACGTCGACGCGGCGATGAAGCGCGGCGATTGGGACAATACCAAGGCGCTGCTGGAGCTGGGCCAGGACAAGATCATCGACGTCATCAAGGCGTCGGGTCTGCGCGGGCGCGGCGGTGCGGGCTTCCCGACCGGCATGAAGTGGAGCTTCATGCCCAAGGAACCGCGCCCCGATCGGCCGAGCTTCCTGGTCATCAACGCCGACGAATCCGAGCCGGGTTCGTGCAAGGACCGCGAGATCATCCGCCACGATCCGCACAAGCTGATCGAAGGCGCGCTGGTCGCGGGCTTCGCGATGCGCGCGCGGGCGGCCTATATCTATATCCGCGGCGAATATATCCGCGAGGCCGAGACGCTGTTCGCAGCCGTGGCCGAGGCCTATGACCGGGGCTTCCTGGGCAAGAATGCCTGTGGCTCGGGCTATGACTTCGACGTCTTCGTCCATCGTGGCGCGGGCGCCTATATCTGCGGCGAAGAGACCGCGATGATCGAAAGCCTGGAGGGCAAGAAGGGCCAGCCGCGCCTCAAGCCGCCTTTCCCGGCGGGGGCTGGCCTCTATGGCTGCCCGACCACGGTCAACAATGTCGAGTCGATCGCGGTCGCGCCGACGATCCTGCGGCGCGGCGCCGAGTGGTTCTCCTCCTTCGGGCGCGAGAACAACAAGGGCACCAAGCTCTTCCAGATCTCCGGCCATGTCGACCGACCCTGCGTGGTCGAGGAAAGCATGTCGATCACGTTTCGCGAACTGATCGAGCGGCATTGCGGCGGCATTCGCGGCGGCTGGGACAATCTGCTCGCGGTGATCCCGGGCGGCTCGTCGGTGCCGCTGGTGCCCGCCGCCGAGATCATGGACGCGCCGATGGACTTCGACGGCCTGAAGGCGGTCGGATCGGGTCTCGGCACGGCGGCCGTGATCGTGATGGACAAGTCGACCGACATCGTCCGCGCGATCAGCCGTCTGTCCTATTTCTACAAGCATGAGAGCTGCGGCCAGTGCACGCCGTGCCGTGAAGGCACCGGCTGGATGTGGCGCGTGATGGAACGGATGCGCACCGGCGATGCGGATGTGTCCGAGATCGACACGCTGTTCCAGGTGACGAAGCAGGTCGAAGGCCACACCATCTGCGCGCTCGGTGACGCGGCGGCCTGGCCGATCCAGGGCCTGATCCGCCACTTCCGCCCGGAGATGGAACGCCGCATTCGCGAACGCAAAGGCGAGACGGGCGGCAACGCCCCGATGATGGAAGCTGCCGAATAATGCCTAAGGTCAAAGTCGACGGCGTCGAGATCGAGGTGCCCCAGGGCGCCACCGTGCTGCAGGCCTGCGAGCTTGCGGGCAAGGAAATCCCGCGCTTCTGCTATCATGAGCGGCTGTCCATCGCGGGCAATTGCCGCATGTGCCTGGTCGAGGTGAAGCCTGGGCCCCCCAAGCCGCAGGCGTCGTGTGCGCTTCCGGCGGCGGAGAATCAGGAAATCTTCACCACCACCCCCATGGTGAAGGCCGCGCGCGAAGGCGTGATGGAATTCCTGCTGATCAATCACCCGCTGGACTGCCCGATCTGCGATCAGGGCGGCGAGTGCGACCTGCAGGACCAGTCCATGGCCTATGGCAAGGGCCATAGCCGCTATGACGAGAACAAGCGGGCCGTCACCGAGAAGTATATGGGTCCGATCGTCAAGACGGTCATGACCCGCTGCATCCAGTGCACCCGCTGCGTCCGCTTCGCCGAAGAGGTCGCGGGCGTGGAGGAAATCGGCGCGATCTATCGCGGCGAGAACATGCAGATCACCTCCTATCTCGAACAGGCGGTGTCGAGCGAGCTGTCGGGCAATGTCGTCGACCTGTGCCCGGTGGGCGCGCTGACGTCCAAGCCCTATGCGTTCGAGGCGCGTCCCTGGGAGCTGAAGAAGACGCTCGCCATCGACGTGATGGACGCGGTCGGCACCAATATCCGCCTCGACAGCCGTGGTCGTCAGGTGCTGCGCTGCGTGCCGCGCATCAACGACGAAGTGAACGAGGAGTGGGCGAGCGACAAGACGCGTCACGCGATCGACGGCCTGGTCCGTCGTCGTCTCGACCGTCCGTTCATCCGCCGCGACGGCAAGCTGGTGCCCGCGACCTGGGACGAGGCCTTTGCCGCGATCCGTGACGTGAACGCCGGTTCGAGCGTTGCCGCCATCGCGGGCGATCAGGTCGATTGCGAGACGATGTTCGCCGCCAAGGCGCTGCTGGCCAAGATGGGTTCGAGCCTGCTCGAAGGCCGTCAGACCGGCATGGATTACGACACGTCGAGCCTGGCCGCGGTCAACTTCAACACGACCATCGCGGGCGTCGAGCGCGCCGATGCGATCCTGCTGATCGGCACCAATCTGCGCTGGGAAGCGCCGCTGGTGAACACCCGTATCCGCAAGGCGATCAAGAAGGGCGCCAAGGTCTTCGCAATCGGTCCCGAAACCGACCTGACCTACAAGGTCGAGTGGCTGGGCGCCGACCTGTCGGTGCTGGGCAACCTGCCCGAGGCGGTGACCGAGCTGTTCGGCAAGGCCGCGCGTCCGATGGTCATCCTCGGTGGCGGTGCGATCAAGGGCGCGCATGGCGCGAGCCTGAAGCTGGTCGACCAGTTCAATCTGGTGCGGACGCTGGAGGACGGCTCGGCCTGGAACGGCTATAATGTCGTCCACATGGCGGCCGCGCGCATGGGCGGGCTGATGCTCGGCTATGCGCAGAAGGGCGGTATCGCTGACGTGGTCGCGGCCGCGCCGAAGCTCGCCTTCTTCCTGGGCGCCGACGAGGTCGACTTCGCCAAGTTCGGCAGCAGCTTCAAGGTGTTCGTCGGCCATCATGGCGACAAGGGTGCGCATCACGCCGATGTCATCCTGCCGGGCGCGACCTATGCCGAAAAGTCGGGCACCTGGGTCAACCTCGAAGGCCGGGTGCAGCGCGGCGAGCGCGCGGTGTTCGCACCGGGCGACGCGCGCGACGACTGGACGATCTTCCGTGCGCTGTCCGAGGTTCTGGGCCAGACCCTGAAGTTCGACACGCTGGACGAACTCCGCGCCGCCATGGCCGCCGAGGTTCCCGCGCTGGGCCAGGTCGGTCTCGTCACCTTCGACTGGGCCGCGCCGTCGCTGAACGCGACCGCGAGCGGAACGATCGAGGGCTATCCGATCAAGGACTTCTACCTCACCAACGCGATCTGCCGCGCCAGCCCGACGATGCAGCGCTGCTCGGCCGAACTGGTCCATGGTGAGAGCTATGCGGAGGCAGCGGAGTGACCGCGTTTTTCAACACGACGCTCGGCCTTCCTTATGGCTGGGCCTGGACGATCGCGACCTTGGTCGGGATTCTGGCGATCGCGCTGCCGCTGATGCTGGCGGTCGCGATGGTCATCTATGTCGACCGCAAGATCTGGGCGGCAATGGCGCTGCGCCGTGGTCCGAACGTGGTCGGCCCCTTCGGTCTGCTCCAGTCCTTCGCCGACGGTCTGAAGGTCTTCCTTCAGGAAACCATCGTTCCGGCCGCCGCCAATCGCGGGCTGTTCCTGCTGGCGCCGATCATCACCTTCACGGTCGCGCTGATCGTCTGGGCGGTGGTGCCGTTCCAGCCGGGCGTGGTCGTCGCCAACATCAATGTCGGCCTGCTCTATGTCCTCGCCGCCTCGTCGCTGGGCGTGTACGGCGTGATCCTGTCGGGCTGGGCATCGAACTCGAAATATCCCTTCTACTCGGCGCTTCGTGCGGCCGCGCAGATGGTGTCCTATGAAGTCGCGATCGGCTTCATCCTGATTTCGGTCGTGATGTGGTCGGGCAGCTTCAACCTGACGGACATCGTCGAGGCGCAGAAGAGCGTGCTGGGAATTCCGGTCAACGGCTTCTTCCTCAACCCGCTACTGTTCCCGATGGCGGTGATGTTCTTCATCTCGGCACTGGCCGAGACGCAGCGCGCGCCGTTCGATCTGACCGAAGCGGAGTCGGAGCTCGTCGCGGGCTACCAGACCGAATATAGCTCGATGTCGTTCGCGCTGTTCTGGCTGGGGGAATATGCCAACGTCATCCTGATGTGCGCGCTGAACGCGATCCTGTTCTGGGGTGGCTATCTGCCGCCGCTCGACTGGGCGCCGCTTTATGCCGTGCCGGGCATCGTCTGGCTGCTGTTGAAGATGTGCTTCTTCTTCTTCGTCTTTTCGTGGGTGAAGGCGACCGTACCGCGCTATCGGTACGACCAGCTGATGCGGCTGGGCTGGAAGGTGTTCCTGCCGGTGTCGCTGTTCTGGGTATTCTTGGTGTCTGGCGTGCTGATGTATGCGCGCGTGGGAGTTCCGGCATGAGCGTCGCTCAGTACGTCAAGGCTTTTACGCTTTGGGAGTTCGTGAAGGGGCACGCGCTGACCCTTCGCTACTTCTTCAAGCCGAAGGCGACGATCAACTATCCGTTCGAGAAGAACCCCATCTCTCCGCGCTTCCGGGGCGAGCACGCGCTGCGTCGCTACCCCAATGGCGAGGAGCGGTGCATCGCGTGCAAGCTGTGCGAGGCGATCTGCCCCGCCCAGGCGATCACGATCGAGGCGGAACCCCGCGACGACGGCAGCCGCCGCACGACGCGCTACGACATCGACATGACCAAGTGCATCTATTGCGGGCTGTGCCAGGAGGCCTGCCCGGTCGATGCGATCGTCGAGGGTCCGAACTTCGAATTTTCGACCGAGACCCGCGAAGAGCTGATCTACGACAAGTCGAAGTTGCTCGATAACGGTGACCGCTGGGAAAGCGCGATCGCGGCGAACCTTGCCGCCGATGCGCCGTACCGTTAAAGCCCGCGACCAACGGTTCGGGGCGGACAGAAAAGGGGCCTGACAGGCAGTGATACAGGCTATCGCCTTCTATATTTTCGCGACCATGGTGATCGTGTCCGCAGGGTTCACGATCGCGTCGCGCAATCCGGTGCACTCGGTCATGTGGCTGATCCTGGCGTTCTTCAACGCCGCGGGCCTCATGGTGCTGTGCGGGGCCGAGTTCATCGCGATGCTGCTCGTCATCGTCTATGTGGGCGCGGTCGCGGTGTTGTTCCTCTTCGTCGTCATGATGCTCGATATCGAGGTCGCGGCGATGCGGGCGGGCTTTGCGCGCTATCTGCCGCTGGGCCTGGCACTCGCCGTCGCCCTGCTGGCCGAGGTCATCATCGCCTTCCAGGCCTGGAGCGTCGGCGGCGTGCAGCTGGCGGCCCGTGCGGCCCCGATCGCGCCCGAGGTGTCCAACATCCAGGCGATCGGCAACCTGCTGTACACGCGTTACCTGTTCATCTTCGAAGGGGCGGGCCTGGTCCTGCTCGTCGCGATGATCGGCGCGATCGTACTCACGCATCGCAAGCGCGGCGGCGTCCGTCCGCAGAACATCGCCAAGCAGAATGCGCGTCAGCCGCATGAGGCGATCCGCAACATCAATCAGCCCATCGGGCAGGGGGTGGAACTGTGACGATCGGTCTCGTCCATTATCTGGTCGTCGCAGCGATCCTGTTCACCATGGGGGTGCTGGGTATCTTCCTCAACCGGAAGAACCTGATCGTCATCCTCATGGCGATCGAACTCATCCTGCTCGCCGTGAACCTGAACCTCGTCGCCTTCTCGGCCGCGCTTCAGGATCTGGTGGGACAGGTCTTCGCCATGTTCGTGCTAACCGTGGCCGCCGGTGAATCGGCGATCGGTCTGGCGATCCTGGTCATCTATTTCCGTGGCCGCGGCACCATCGCGGTCGACGACGTCAACCGGATGAAGGGGTAATCGGGTTGATCCTCGCTATCGTCTTCCTGCCGTTGCTGGCCGCCGCCATTGCGGGGTTCGGCAACAAGGCCATCGGGAACGTGCCCGCCAAGGTCGTCACGACCGGCGCGCTGTTCATTTCCTGTGCGCTGTCCTGGCCGATCTTCATCGGCTATCTGTCGGGCGCCAATGTCGCGACGGTCACGCCGGTTCTCCACTGGATCACCAGCGGCGACATGTCGGTCGACTGGGCGCTGCGCGTCGACTCGCTGACCGCGATCATGCTGGTGGTCATCACCAGCGTCTCGGCGCTCGTCCACCTCTATAGCTGGGGCTATATGAGCGAGGAGCCGGATCAGCCGCGCTTCTTCGCCTATCTCTGCCTCTTCACTTTCGCGATGCTGATGCTCGTGACGGCGGACAATCTGGTCCAGATGTTCTTCGGCTGGGAAGGCGTGGGTCTCGCGTCCTACCTGCTGATCGGCTTCTGGTTCCGTAAGCCCTCGGCCAATGCGGCCGCGATCAAGGCGTTCGTCGTCAACCGCGTCGGCGACCTGGGCTTCATGCTCGGCATCTTCGGCACCTTCCTGGTGTTCAAGACGGTGTCGATCCCGGAAATCCTGGCGGCCGCGCCGACCATGGCGGGGTCGACCATCGGGTTCCTCGGCTATCGCTTCGACACGATGACCGTGCTCTGCCTGCTGCTGTTCGTCGGTGCGATGGGCAAGTCGGCGCAGCTGGGTCTCCACACCTGGCTGCCGGACGCGATGGAAGGCCCGACCCCGGTGTCGGCGCTGATCCACGCGGCGACCATGGTGACCGCGGGCGTGTTCATGGTGTGCCGCCTGTCGCCGATGTTCGAGACGTCGCCGACCGCACTGGGCGTGATCACCGTGATCGGCGCCTGCACCTGCTTCTTCGCCGCGACCGTTGGCACGGTGCAGACCGACATCAAGCGCGTCATCGCCTATTCGACCTGTTCGCAGCTCGGCTATATGTTCTTCGCGGCCGGCGTCGGCGCGTACGGCGCGGCGATGTTCCACCTGTTCACGCACGCCTTCTTCAAGGCGCTGCTGTTCCTGGGTGCGGGCTCGGTGATCCATGCGATGCATCACGAGCAGGACATGCGCTATTATGGTGGCCTGCGCCGCCACATCCCGCTCACCTTCTGGGCGATGATGATGGGCACGCTGGCGATCACCGGCGTCGGTATCCCGGCTCTGTTCGGCAATCCGATGGCGTTCGGTTTCGCGGGTTTCCACTCGAAGGACGCGATCATCGAGGTCGCCTATGCAGGTGGTTCGGGCTTCGCCTTCTGGGCGGGCGTGATCGCCGCGCTGCTGACCAGCTTCTATTCGTGGCGCCTCATGTTCCTGACCTTCTGGGGCAAGCCGCGCTGGACCGGGTCGGAGCATATCCAGCACGCGATCCATGACGCGCATGGCCATGGCCATGACGATCATGCGCACGGGGCGGCTCATGATGCGCACCACAATGACGCGCATTCGGAAGATGCCGGTCACGAGCCGCACGTCCACAGTGCGGGCCATGCCGATATGCCCGAGGGCACCGGCGGCTATCACCCGCATGAAAGCCCGCTGGTCATGCTGATCCCGCTGATCGTCCTGTCGATCGGCGCGATCGCGGCGGGCTTCGTCTTCCACGGCTGGTTCATCGAGCCGGAGGCGGGCGAGACCTATTGGAAGGGCGCGATCGCCTTCAACGAGCACCTGATGCACTCGATGCACGGCGTGCCGGTGTGGGTGAAGCTGTCGGCGACGGTGGTGATGCTGCTCGGTCTGCTGACCGCGTATCTGACCTATATCCGTGCGCCGGAATTCCCGGCCAAGTTTGCGGACCAGTTCCGCATCCTGTACCGCTTCCTCCTCAACAAATGGTATTTCGACGAGATCTACCATTTCCTCTTCGTGCGCCCCGCTTTCGCGATCGGCCGGTTCCTGTGGCACCGTGGCGACGAGAAGACGATCGACCGCTTCGGCCCCAACGGCGTTGCCTGGCTTATCCAGCAAGGCAGCAAGGGTGCGGCGCGCTTCCAGACGGGATACCTTTACAGCTATGCGTTCGTCATGTTGATCGGCCTGACCGCGGCCGTCACCTGGGCCATTTTGGGTTGATCGCGTGATGCAGGGCTTCCCGATCCTCTCCGTCATGCTGGCGGTCCCGGCTGTTGCCGCGATCGCCTGCCTCTTCCTCAACGCGCAGGGCGCGCGGATGCTGGCGCTGGCCGCCACGCTGGTCGACTTCGTCCTGGGCATCGTGCTCTGGACGCAGTTCGACGTGGGCGGCGCGCAGTGGCAATTCGTCGAACATGCCCCCGGCATCTTCGGCCCGTTCGGCTGGTCGCTCGGCATCGACGGTTTCGCGCTACTGCTGATCATGCTCAGCGTGTTCCTCATGCCGATCTGCATCGGCGCCAGCTGGCGCGCGATCGACAAGCGCGTTCCCGAATATATGGGGCTGTTCCTGTTCACCGAGGTGCTGATGATCGGCACTTTCGCAGCGCAGGACCTGTTCCTCTTCTACGTCTTCTTCGAAGCCGGCCTGATCCCGATGTATCTGATCATCGGCATCTGGGGCGGGGCGAACCGCATCTACGCGTCGTACAAGTTCTTCCTGTACACGCTGCTCGGCTCGCTGCTGATGTTCGTCGCGATGCTCTATATGGCGCGCACGGCGGGCACGACCTCGATCCCGGCGCTTCTCGCCTATGACTTCCCGGCCTCGGTCCAGACCTGGTTGTGGGTCGCCTTCTTCGCGTCGTTCGCGGTCAAGATGCCGATGTGGCCAGTCCACACCTGGCTTCCCGACGCGCACGTCCAGGCGCCGACGGCGGGTTCGGTCATCCTGGCGGGCGTCCTGCTGAAGCTGGGTGGCTATGGCTTCCTGCGCTTCCTGCTGCCGATGTTCCCGGAGGCGAGCGGACAGCTGACCTGGCTGATCTTCGCGCTGTCGGCGGTGGCGGTGATCTATGCCTCGCTGGTCGCGCTGGTGCAGTCCGACATGAAGAAGCTGATCGCCTATTCGTCGGTCGCGCACATGGCGATCGTGACCATCGGCCTCTATGCCTTCAACCAGCAGGGTATCGAGGGCGCGATGATCATGATGCTCAGCCATGGTCTGGTGTCGGGCGCGCTCTTCCTGTGCGTCGGCGTCATCTATGACCGGCTGCACACCCGTGAGATCGCGCGCTATGGCGGGCTGTCGATCAACATGCCGAAATACGCCGTGTTCTTCCTGTTCTTCACCATGGCGTCGATCGGTCTGCCGGGCACCAGCGGCTTCGTCGCCGAGTTCCTGTCGCTGATGGGCACCTATCAGGTGTCGACCTGGACCGCGCTGCTCTGCACCACGGGCATCATCCTGGGTGCGGCGTATATGCTCTATCTCTACCGGCGGATCGCTTATGGCGAGATCAAGTCGGACGAGGTGGCGGCGATGCCCGACATGTCGGCGCGCGAGCTCTGGCTGCTGGCCCCAATCGCGGCGGTGACTTTGTGGATGGGCGTCTATCCGGAAAGCTTCCTGGCGCCGATGCGCAAGGACGTGACGATCCTGCTCCAGCGGATCGACCGGGCCAACCCCGGTTCGGACAGCCGCCCCACCGCCGGTAACCCGGCGCTGGCCACCACCCATGCCCCTGAGCACCAAGCTGCGCACGGGGAGGCGCACTGATGAGCTATTCGTTGAACCTCTTGATGGTCCTGCCCGAGCTGGTGCTGACCCTCGGCGCGATCGCGCTGATGCTCGTCGCCGCCTGGGGCGGAACCGCCTCGACGCGCGGGATCTCCATTGCGGCGGTGTTCGTGCTGGCGGGGGCGATGGTCGCGCTCGCCGGTCCGGCGACCACGGGCGGGCTGGCCTTTGGCGGCCTGTACCGGGCGGATGCCTTTGCCGGTTTCGCCAAGGTGCTGATCTATCTGGCGACCGCAGTGGCGATCATCATGGCGCCGCGCTTCTTCGCCCGCTCGCCGGGTGAGGATCTGCGTCCCGAATATCCGATCCTGATGCTGCTCTCGGCGGTCGGCATGGGCATGATGGTGTCGGCGGGCGACCTGCTGACGCTCTATGTCGGTCTGGAACTGCAGAGCCTGTCGGCCTATGTGCTGGCCAGCTTCATGCGGCGCGATGGCCGCTCGGCCGAAGCGGGCCTGAAATATTTCGTGCTGGGCGCGCTGGCGTCAGGCATCCTGCTTTACGGCATCTCGCTGGTCTATGGCTTCACCGGCTCGACCGACTTCGCGCAGATCGCGGGTGCTTATGGTCGTGACGCGGCGATGGGCACGCGCTCGCTGGGCCTGATGTTCGGCCTGGTGTTCGTGTTTGCGGGCCTTGCGTTCAAGATGTCGGCGGTGCCGTTCCACATGTGGACCCCGGACGTCTATGAGGGCGCGCCGACCCCGGTGACCGCCTTCTTCGCCTCGGCCCCCAAGGTCGCGGCGATGGCGCTGGCGATCCGCGTCGCGGTCGAGGCCATGGGCTCGGCGGTGCAGCAGTGGCAGCAGATCGTGACCTTCGCCGCACTGGCGTCGATCATTCTCGGCGCCGTGGCGGCGATCGGGCAGACCAACATCAAGCGGCTGCTGGCCTATTCGTCGATCAACAATGTCGGCTTCGCGCTGATCGGTCTGGCGGCCGGCACGGCGCAGGGCGTCGCGGCGGTGCTGACCTATCTGACCATCTACGTCATCATGACGCTGGGTGCGTTCCTGATCGTCATCCGCATGCGCGACGAGCAGGGCAATCCGATGGAGTCGATCGCCAGCCTGTCGGGGCTGTCCCGCACGCGTCCGGCGCTCGCCTGGGCGATGGCCTTCTTCATGTTCTCGGTCGCGGGCATCCCGCCGCTGCTCGGCTTCTATGCCAAGTTCGCGGTGTTCAACGCGGCGGTCGCGGCGGGGCTGTTCCCGCTGGCGGTGATCGGTGTCGTCGCCTCGGTGATCGGTGCCTATTATTATCTCCGCATCGTCAAGACGATGTTCTTCGACGAGCCCGTCGGGGCCTGGGACAATAGCGATGCGCAGCCGGTCGAGAATGGCCTGATCGCGCTGTCGGCGCTGTTCGTCTCGCCGGTCGGCTATCTGCTGATCCCGGTACTGGGCGCCTGGTCGCTCGCGGCGGCGCGGGCTCTGTTCTGAGCCGAGTGCTGCACGTCCCGGAAACGGGATCGACCAATGCCGATCTTCGCCAGCTTGCGGAGGCGGGCGGCGAAGACGGTCTTTGGCTCCGCGCCGACCGCCAGACGGCGGGGCGCGGACGCCAGGGGCGGGACTGGTCCTCGCCCATCGGCAATTATTACGGATCGACGCTGGTGCGGTTGCAGCCGGGCGATCCGAGCCCCGCGACGCTGGCGCTGGTCGCCGCGGTGGCGATCGAAGAGGCGGTGCGATCCTGCCTCCCCGCGATCGAAGACCGGCTTCGCCTCAAATGGCCCAACGACCTGCTGATCGACGGCGCCAAGCTGTCCGGCATATTGCTGGAGCGGGTGGGGGATGCGGTCATTATCGGCATCGGCATCAACCTGGCCTCCGCGCCCGACCTGCCCGACCGGGCGACGACCTCGCTGGCGGCACAGGGCGTAGCGGTCAGCGTGGCGTCGATGCAGGACCGGCTGTCCGAGGCCATGTCCTGCTGGGTCGAGGCGTGGCGGACCTGGGGTCTGTCCGCCGTGACCGCGCGCTGGGAATCGCGGGCGCATCCGCGTGGCACGCCCTTGAATGCCCGCTTGCCCGACGGACAGAGCCTCGACGGCGTCTTCGACGGACTGGCGGGGGACGGGGCTTTACGGCTCGGCTTGGCGGATGGCTCGGTGCATGTCATCCATGCCGGTGACATTTTCCTGATCTGAAGGACCCCCATGCTGCTTGCGATCGATGCCGGGAACACGAATGTGGTCTTCGCGCTGCTCGAAGGGCGGACGATCAAGGGCCGGTGGCGGATCGCGACCGATCCGCGTCGGACCGGCGACGAATATGCGGTCTGGATCAACCAGTTGCTCGCACTGGAAGGCTATGCGCGCGAGGATGTGACCGGGGTCATCATCGCGACCGTGGTGCCGCGCGCGCTCCACAATCTGGAAGTGCTGGCGCAGAAATATTTCAAGGTCGACCCGCTGATCGCCGGTCGCGGCGCCGCCGAATGGGGCATAGAGATCGACGTCAACGAGCCCGCCTCGCTGGGCGCGGACCGCGCGGTGAACACCATTGCGGCGCACGCACTCTATCCCGGCGATCTGATCACCATCGATTTCGGCACCGCGACGACCTTCGACATCAGCGACTATCAGGGCGCCTATAAGGGCGGGATCATCGCGCCGGGCATCAACCTGTCGCTCGACGCGCTCGTCACCGCCGCCGCCAAGCTGCCGCGCATCGCGATCGAGGCGCCGGAAAGCCGCAATGTCATCGGCCGCAACACGGTCGACCAGATGCATATCGGCATCTTCTGGGGCTATGTCGCGATGATCGAGGGACTGGTCGCGCGCCTGAAGGCGCAGGTTGGGCGGCCGGTCAAGGTGCTGGCAACCGGCGGTCTCGCCGCGCTGCTGAGCCCGCATACCGACGTATTCGATCATATCGAACCCGATCTGACCATTCAGGGGCTGGCGATCCTGTGGGAACGCGCCCATATTCGGTAATAAGAGTTTCGGATCGTGCAGCCCGCGAGATGCCGCAGGGCGCATGGTTCGTGAAGAGATGACCGCGCCCTGACCGGCGCATCCCTATCGCCCCGGACCCGCTTTCAGCGGGGTGGGCGCTCATTGTCAGGAAGTGAATGACTCCCAAGAAAGAATTGCTGTTCTGCGCGCTCGGTGGCTCGGGCGAAATCGGCATGAACGTGAACCTGTACGGCACCGAAGGCAAATGGGTGATGGTCGATTGCGGCATCACCTTCGCCGATCCGGCCTATCCCGGCATCGACGTGATCCTGCCCGACCTGTCCTTCATCGAGGATCGGCTGGACGATCTGGTCGGCATCGTGCTGACCCATGGGCATGAAGACCATATCGGCGCGCTGCCCTATCTGGCCGAGGATCTGGGCGTGCCGATCTATGCCACCGCCTTCACCGCCGGGCTGGTTCGCGGCAAGCTGGAGGAAGAGGGCAGCGCCAGCCGCGTCAAGCTGCGCGTGATGGAGGCGGGCAAGGCGTTCGAGGTCGGCCCGTTTGACTTCACCTTCGTTCCGCTGTCGCACTCGATCCCCGAGGCCAATGCGCTGCTGATCGAGACCGCTGTCGGCCGGGTGTTCCACACTGGCGACTGGAAGATCGACCCGACCCCGGTGATCGGCAAGCCCGCCAGCCCGGCGCAGCTGTCGTCGATCGGCGACCGGGGTGTCGACATCCTGGTCTGCGATTCGACCAACGCCTTCAACACCGAAGCCTCGGGCTCGGAAGCCAGCGTCCGTCCGGGCATCGCCGAGACGGTCGCCAAGGCCAAGGGCCGGGTGGTCGTCACCACCTTCGCATCCAATGCCGCGCGTCTGGTGACGCTGGGCGAGGTCGCCAAGGAGACCGGGCGCAAGCTGTGCGTCACCGGCCGCTCGCTCGACCGGATCCTGAAGGTCGGCAAGGCTTGTGGCTACTTCAAGGGCTTCCCCGAAACGGTCGATCCCGAAACCGCGATGCGGCTTCCCAAGGACCGCGTGCTGATCGTCGCGACCGGCGGGCAGGGTGAGCCGCGCGCCGCACTGTCGCGGATCGCCGAGGGCAGCCATACGATCCGCCTCGACACGGGCGATACGGTGATCTTCTCCGCGCGCCAGATTCCGGGCAACGAGACCGCGGTCGGTCGTATCCAGAACATCCTGGCGGGCAAGGGCGTCCGCATGGTCACCGAGCGCCAGGCGCATGTCCATGTGTCGGGCCATCCCGGCCAGCCCGAACTGGCCCAGATGTACAAGTGGCTGCGTCCCCGCACGCTGATGCCGGTGCATGGCGAGATGCGGCATATGATGGAACATGCCCGCTTCGCGACGACGCAGGGCGTGCCGCAGACGCTGGTCCAGTCGGACGGCGACATCGTTCGCCTGCTGCCGGGCAACGCGACCAAGATCGGCAACGCGCCGGTCGGCCGTCTGGTGCTGGACGGCGACGTGATCCTGCCCTCGGACGGGTCGACGATGAACGAGCGCCGCAAGCTGGCGATCAACGGCCAGATTTCGGTCGGCGTCGCGGTCGCCAAGGGGCGGCTGGTCGGCAGCCCCCAGGTGCGGGTGCAGGGCGTGCCCGTCGAGGACGAGCGCGATGCCTTCATCGCCGAAGCGGTGGCGGCCGCCGCCAAGGCGGTGGACGGCCCGCGCCGCGCCACCGACAAGCTGCGCGAGGATATCCGCCTGTCGGTGCGCCGGGTCGCGACCCGCTGGACCGGCAAGAAGCCGATCGTCGACGTCCTCCTGATCGAGGGCTGATGCCATGCACTGGACGTCGGCGCTTGCGATCTACGTCCTGTTCTGGTTCCTCGCGGTGTTCCTGGTCCTGCCCTTCGGGGTCAGGACCGCGCATGAGGCCGGGGAGACGCACATCCCCGGCACCGCCGAAAGCGCCCCGCACGTCTTTGCCGTCGGGCGCTTCCTGCGGCGCACGACGATCACCGCGACGGTGATGTTCGCGCTCTTCTACCTCAATTACGTTTATGGCTGGATCACCGCCGACATGCTCGACTGGAGCGGGATGAGCCGGGGCGTCTGAGCCTGGTTTGGCCGGTGGCCGATGCGATACGTGGCCTTCGACTTCGCTCAGGCTGAACGGAGGTCGGGATAGGACGCCGGGCCGTGTTTGCACCTCCGTTCGCACGGAGCGAAGTCGAAGGGCACGCGGCCAGGCTACGCGCCCGTTGCCGCCTACCGCAACCGCTCGATCGCCTGCGCCAGCGCGACATAGAGCTTGCCCATATCCGACGACAGCAGGGTCACGCCCAGCGGCGATCCGTCCCGCTGGGCCAGCACGCCGCGCAGCATCGCCTCGAAATCGTGGATGTAGCGGTTCACATGCTCGCGGAACTTCAGGTCGTCGTCATACAGCTCGGCGATATCGCGCGCCTGATGCGAGTCGAGGATGCGCACCGCACGCCGGGTGAAGACGCCGCGATCCCCCTTCAGATAGGCCGCCCAGGCGCTGTCGGTGACCTCGGGGGCATAGATTTTGGCGATGTCGATCGACGCCGAATTGAGCGATTCGACCAGCAGCGACGCGCGGCGGGCGAAGCTGTCGCGGTCGGCCTCTTCCCGCTCGGTGCGGGCCTCCTCGATCCGGTTTTCGACCAGGGCCGTCTTCTCGGCGATCTGCTCGGCCTGGCGAGCCAGCCTTTCGGTGGCGCGGGTGGCGGCCTCGACCGCGCCCTGCGTCGCCTCAACGATGGCATGAACCTGTCGCTCGACGGTGTCGCCGGTCGCGCGGCGCATCGCCTCGGCACTGGCGATCTCCAGCGCATGGGCGGCCTGGGGAATGACCTCGGCCAGCGTCTCGCGGGCGCTTTCCGCGGCGGTCGCCGCCGTCTCGCGGACGCGCAGCAGCGCATCGACCAGCTTGGGTGCGGCCTCGTCGGCGAAGCGGTGCGAGCGGTCGATCGTCTCGTCGACCATCATGCCCAGCGCATCGGCCTTGGCACGGCCGGTCGACAGCGTCTCGATCAGCGAACCCGACAGCGTTTCCAGCGTCTGGCGCTGTTCGGCGATGACGTCGGCGATGGCGGCGATCGCCTCATGCGTGCTTTCGGCCGCCGCGACCAGCGCGAGCAGCTCGGGCTTGGTCTCGACCACGACTTCATGGCTGGCGTGCATCCGCTGGTCGAGCCGGCCCAGCGCTTCGGGCAGCGTCTCGTCGATCTCGCGCGCGGCGGCGTCGAGCGCGATCAGCAGCGTCTCGGTGGTGGCGATGACCCGGTTGGCCATCGTCTCGCCCGCTTCCAGCGCGCCGGTCATCGCGTCCGCCGATCCGCCGAGCGCGCTGATCGACGCGGCCAGCATCTGCGACTTTTCGGTGCCCTGGGTGTGGAGCACGGCCATGCGCGCCTCCACCCGGTCGAGCTGCGCGTCCAGCGCGTCGATCATCGCCTCGCCCGCGATCCGCTGTCCCTCCAACTCGGCGGTCAGGCGGGCAATGGCCTGGTCGACGCTTCCCACCCGCTCGGCCAGCGCGTCGGCGCTGTCGCGCGCGGCGCTTTCGAGCGCGGCCTGATTGGCCCCGACCATCGCCAGCATCGCGTCACCCTGCGCGGCAATGCCCTTGCGCGACTGGTCGATCGCTTCGGCAGTGCGGTCGAGCAGCGCGTCGATCGTGGTCGCGACGCTGGCCGTCACCGTTTCCAGATGCGCGCTGGCGGTCCGGCTGGTCGCCTCCATTTGTTCGATATGGGTCGCCAGACGCTGCGCCGCGCCGCTGGCGATGGTGTCCGCATCCTGCCCCCGGCGGCCCAGCGCGACCAGTTGCGCGTCGAGCGCGGCGGCATGGCTCTCGGCCGATCGCGCCGCCTCAGCCATCCGGTCGCCCGCTTCGCCGACCTCGTCGACGGCGCGGGGCAGCGCGTCGAGCAGGTGCGCAAGCGAGGCCTGGCTGGTCCCGGCGACATCGCTCAGCACGCGGCCATGCGCCTCGACCATCTGGATATCGTCGGACAGGTCGCGCGCGATCGCGTTGAACCGGGTTTCGGCGGCCTGCGCCATTTCGCCCAGCGCGATCGCCTGTGCCGACAATTCGGATCGATTGGCCTCCAGCGCGCGCCCGATCATCCCGACCGCACGCTCCAGCGCCATCGCCTCGCGGCGCATGTCATGCGCGGTCATTGCGAAACGGCGCTGCTCGGCAGAGCTGCTGCGCTGGGCGAGCAGCCACAGGATCGCGATCAGCATCGGCCCGGCCAGCGCCAGCGTGACGAACGAGGCCAGCCCCTCGGCCGACGGGGCCTTCGTGCCCAGCAGTCCCCAGGCCAGCATGCCGCCGAACCACAGTACCGATGCCCCGATCGCCAGGATCATCGGCCAGCGCGGGGCGGGTTCCTCGGGCGGGGGCAGGGGGCCGTCGTCCAGCCACGGGCTGGCGGGCGGCGCGGCCACGGGCTCGGCATAGGCCGGATCATAGCGCCCGTCATGGCTTTCCACGTCGGCGATATCCGGCCTGTCCTGACGCTCCGCGCGCATATCCACGATCATCCGAGCCCCCGTGTCACAATGGGTCGGTTTATCACGTTTGCCGACGGCAGAAAGTCATTTGCGCTGTTCCGTGTCGTGGGCAATCCGGGTAAGCGGCCATGAATGACCTATGAACACGGAACAATCGATTCCGCGCTGGCGGCGGTGGCCGGTGATGAGCCTGCGGTGATCCAGGATTTGCGCCGGGCCTTTGTCGACGGCGTGAACCATGCGGTGGAAACGCTGCACGCGGCAGAGGGCGGGCAGGAGTGGCGCGAGGCGGCGCTTCGCCTGAAGGGGCTGGCGGCCAGCGTCAATGCGCTGCCGCTGATGACGCTGGCCGCGCAGGCGGCGACGCGCGATGCGCCCGACGCCGAACTGCTCGTCCGGATCGGCGAGGTCGTCGCGCGGCTCTGACGCCTGCGCCGATCCGTTCATCGGCGCTCGGGGCTGGCATGGGCCGCGCCAAGCGCCTAACAGCGGGCGATGTTATCCGGCCTTTTATTCGCGATTGACGATGCCGACGACCGTCCCGGACGGTTGACGGCCACCTTGCCGTTCGCGGGCGTGACCCTGATCGAGTATCAGGCGCGGCTGCTGATCGCGGCGGGGGCGGCGCAGATCATCATCGTCGTGGCGCGCCTGACCCCCGAACTGCTCGGCGCGATCGCCCGAATCGCACAGCGTGGCGTGGTGGTCGACACGGTGCGCAGCGCGGTCGAGGCGGCGGAAAAGCTGCATCCGCTCTCGCGCCTGGTCGTGCTGGCGGACGGGCTGATCACCACCGAGGACACGATCGCGCATGTCCTGCGCGACACCGGCCACGACGCGCTGATGGTCGTGCCCGAGGCGGGGGCCGAGGCGGGACTGGAGCGGGTCGGCAGCCAGATGGCCTGGGCGGGGGTCGCGCGGCTCGACCCGCGTCGCGTTGCCGAGGTGGCCGCGCTGCCACGTGACTATGATCTGCAATCGACGCTGCTCCGCCTCGCTGCGCAGGCGCGGGCGACGCATATCCTGCTGCCCGCCGATGCGGAGAAGGCCGGGCACGGCATCGTCCACCGCGCCGAGACGCTGGACGCGCGGGGGCGGGCGGTCGTCGCGCGGCTGGTGTCGGGACGGCGGAGCTGGTTCGATCGCTATATCCTGGCGCCGATCGCCCGGCTGGCGCTGCCCCGGCTGGTCGAACGCTCGGTGCCCGCCCATGTCGCGGGCGGGGTCGGGGGCGGCGCCGGGCTGCTCGGGCTGATCCTGATCCTGACGGGATTTCCGGGGCTTGGCCTGTTCCTGGCGATGATCGGCACGCTGGGGCTGGGGCTGGGCGAGACGCTGGCGGGGTTGCGCGACGAACAGGGGGCGGCGCGCGCGCTGTCGGCCGCGATCGCGGTGCTGACGGCGCTCGCCATCATGGCGCTGGGGTGGCAGCATTACCGGGCCTGGGCCGACGATCTGGGGCTGGCCATGGCGCTGGTGCTGGTCGTCCTCGGCATATTGGCGGAGCGCGCCGCACTCTATCGTTTCCGCCGCCGCTGGTGGGCGAGCCCGCCCGCCTATCTGTTAGTGATCCTGCCCGCGACGCTGCTCGGCATCGGCCTGTGGGGGCTGGTGCTGGCCAGCATCTATGCGATTGCGACCCTGGCGTCCGCAATCGAGACATTACGCGCGCAAGTTTAGTGTCGCATTAAGATCAAACGGGTTAGCGGTTCGGAATGGCGGTCGACCCGGACCCTTATCATGCCGTGCATTGGCAGGGCGCGCGATTGTCCGCGCGGGTCGCGTCGGCGCGCGCGCGCGATACGCGGCGGCGGCGGGCGGCGCTGGTCGATCTGGGGCTGGATGACGATGGTCGGTTGAGCGAACGCATCCGGCTGACCGTCATCGCGCGGCTGCACGATCTGGTCGAGGGGGTGGCGCGCGACCTGCGGCACCAGGCGGGGCTGTACATGGAGGGCGAGGTCGCATGGCGCAGCCCCGTGGCCGCCACCGTCGAGCGGCTGCGCCGGGCCGGGCTGCTCGCCGATCCCGAACTGGTGACCGAACTCGTCGCGCAACTGCGCCAGCGGCTGCTGGCCGACGCCCTGCCGACCGAGGCGTTGGCGAGCGACGGCACGAGCCTGCTCGTACGGCTGGCCGAGGCGCCCGACCCCAATGTCTCCGACGCCGCACGTGCCGTGCTGCTGGCCGAGGGGGCGAGCCGGGCGGCCGGGCAGGGGAGCGTCGCGCCCTGTCTGCCCGAAGCGCTTCACCGCCAGCTGGTCTGGACCGTGGCCGCCGCGCTGCGTGATGGTGACGACCCCACGCTCGACCGCGCGCTGACGCTGGCGGCGGATCATCTGCTGGCGGCGCAGGCGGACGGGATTCGGCCGGACGTGGCCGCGCGTCGGCTGGCGGCGGCGATCGATGCGCGGGCCGGGGAATTGCCCGAACTGCTGGTCGAGAGCCTGTCCGACCGGCAACTGGGCTTGTTCATCGCCTTTCTCGCGCGCGGGACCGGCATCGACGATGCCGATATGCGCGACATCGTGCTGGAGCCGGAGGGGGATCGCCTGTGGCTGGTGCTGCGTGCGCTCGACATGAACCGGGCGACGCTGGGCCGGATCGGGCTGGCGCTGAGCGAGGCGGATGGCGCCCGCGATATCGAGGGGTTCGCCGACGCGCTGGACGCGATCATGACGGTCACGGTCGAGGATGCCAGGCGTGCGCTCGCCCCGTTGACCCTGCCGCGCGGGTTTCGCGATGCGATCGACCGACTGGACGGGGCTGTCCGCCGGTGATCGCGATGAGCGGCCCCGGCGAATCGATGGTGGCGCGGGCCATCCTGGACGGCAGCGACCGTATCCTGTCGGCCGACCCGCCGATCGAGCTGTTGCACATCCGCGCGGGCGGCGACTCGTCCGACCGGCTGGCGGTGGCGCCGATCGCGCGGATCGCCCGACTCGCACGGCGGCTGGGCGTGGCGGTGTCGCGCCGGGTCGTCGTTGCCGATGACGAGGGCGATCTCGACCTCTGGGTCCAGGCCCGGCCAGAGACGGGGCAGATCCGGCTGAGCGTCAGTGGCTGGCGCGACCGGGCGGCGTGGAAGCCGCGCGCGACGCCTCCCGATTATGCGACGGCGGGTGCCGACTTCCGCTGGGAAACCGACGCCGCGCTGCGCCTGACATTCCTTTCGCCCGAAGCCGGCCTGCATCATGGCATCGACGCCACCGCGCTGCTGGGGCGTCCGCTCAGCGCGCTGTTCGCCTTCGATACCGGCGAGGCGGGGCTGTTCAACGAGGCGGCCCCGCTCGACGGACGGGGCGCGCGGCTGGTGCCGACCGATGCGGCGGTCCGGCTGTCGGCGGCGGTGCGCCATGACGGGATGGGCGGCATAGCGGGGCTGATCGGCGCGACCTATCTGGTCGATCCGGAGGGTGGGGACGAGGATCCGGCCGCCATGCTGGGCGATCCGCCGCTGACCGAGAGCTTCACCGCCGGGCTGGACCGAGCGCTGCGTACGCCGCTGGCGCGGATCGTCGCCAATGCCGACAGCATCGCCGCACGGGCGGACGGGCCGATCGCGGCCGATTATGCCGAATATGCCAGCGATATCGCGCATGCCGGTCGGCATCTGCTCGGGCTGGTCGACAATCTGGTCGAGTTGCAGGCGGTCGAGCAGCCCGATTTCACGCTGCCCGCCACGCCGATGGACCTGGCCGACGTCGCCCGCCGGGCGGCCGGGCTGCTCGCGGTTCGCGCCGATGCGGCGGGGGTCCGGGTGCGCCGCCCCGATCCGGCGGAGACCATGCCCGCGACCGGCGATTTCGGCCGTTCGCTCCAGATCCTGATCAACCTGATCGGCAACGCGCTGCGCTATTCGCCGGAAGGCGGCGAGGTGGTCATCGGCGTCACGCGCGAGGAGGAATGGGCGCTGGTCCGCGTCACCGACCAGGGCAAGGGGATCGCCCCCGAGGATCAGCGGCGCATCTTCGAGAAGTTCGAGCGGGTCGACCCGTCCGAGCCCGGCGGCAACGGCCTGGGCCTCTACATCGCGCGCCGTCTGGCGCGCGCGATGGGGGGCGATCTGAGCGTCGAGAGCGTGCCGGGCGAGGGCGCGACCTTCACCTTCGGGCTGCGCGCCCAATAAAAAGGGCTCCCGAAGGAGCCCTTTTCCTGTCGTCGCGATCCGTTCAGCGCCGCCGCCGGGGCAGCCTTCGCGCGATCAGGATCATCAGCAATCCCGCCACCGCGACAAAGGCCCCGCGATCGGCCCACTGGCCCTGGCCGAGCATGAAGCTCTGTTCGGGCCAGTGGATATAGCCCAGCCCCTGACCGATCCATAAAAGCCCGGTCAGCGTCAGCATGACACCGATGGCGATCAGGATCGGCCGGAACCGGTTCATGGCTTAGCGCTGCTCGACCGGAACGTACGAACGCTGCGTCGGGCCGGTGTACAGCTGACGCGGACGGCCGATCTTCTGGTCGGGGTCGGTGATCATCTCGTTCCACTGCGCGACCCAGCCGACGGTGCGGGCGAGCGCGAACAGAACGGTGAACATCTCGGTCGGGAAGCCGATCGCCGACAGGATCACGCCCGAATAGAAGTCGACGTTCGGGAACAGCTTCTTCTCGACGAAATAATCGTCGCTCAGCGCGATCTCTTCGAGGCGGAGCGCCGTCTCGAACAGCGGATCATTGACCTTCAGCGCGTCGAACACTTCGCGCACGGTCTTCTGCATCACGGTCGCGCGCGGGTCGTAATTCTTGTACACGCGGTGACCGAAGCCCATCAGGCGGAACGGATCGTTCTTGTCCTTGGCGCGCGCGATGAACTCGGGGATGCGATCGGGCGTGCCGATCTCGCGCAGCATGTTGAGCGCGGCTTCGTTCGCGCCGCCATGCGCCGGACCCCAGAGGCAGGCGATACCCGCCGCGATGCAGGCGAACGGATTGGCGCCCGACGAGCCCGCCAGACGAACGGTCGAGGTCGAGGCGTTCTGCTCGTGATCGGCGTGCAGGATGAAGATGCGGTCCATCGCCTTTTCGACGGCCGGGTTCACTTCATAGGGCTCGGCGGGGACGCCGAAGGTCATGCGCAGGAAGTTGCCGGTGTAGGACAGCGAGTTGTCCGGGTACAGGAAGGGCTGGCCCACGCTGTACTTGTACGCCATCGCCGCGATCGTCGGAATCTTGGCGATCAGGCGGTGCGAGGCGATGGTGCGCTGCACCGGGTCATGGATGTCGGTCGAGTCGTGATAGAAGGCCGACAGCGCGCCGACCACGCCGCACATGATCGCCATCGGGTGCGCGTCGCGGCGGAAGCCACGGAAGAACGCCGCCAGCTGCTCATGCACCATGGTGTGGCGCGTGATGGTGTTGGTGAAGCCCGACAGCTCGTCCTGGTTCGGCAGTTCGCCGTTCAGCAGCAGATAGGCGACTTCCATGAAGCTGCTATTCTCGGCCAGCTCGCCGATCGGATAGCCGCGATGGAGCAGCACGCCCTCGTCGCCGTCGATATAGGTCAGCTCCGACCGGCACGAGGCGGTCGAGGTGAAGCCGGGGTCATAGGTGAACGCGCCGGTCTGCGCATAGAGCTTGCGGATATCGACCACGTCCGGGCCGATCGAACCCGACATGACCGGATAGTCGAACTCTTTGCCTGCGATGTTGAATTTCGCGGTGTCGCTCATGCTCAATTATCCTTCCTATCTGCGGTCATCTGGTCCGCGATCCGACCCAGGCTTTCCTCACGGCCCAACAGGCTGAGCACGTCGAAGATCCCCGGTGACGTCTTGCGTCCGGTCAAGGCAGCGCGGAGCGGCTGAGCGACCTGGCCGAGCTTGACGCCCTCTGCCTCGGCCACCTTGCGTACCGCGTCTTCCAAAAGCTCCGTATCCCAGTTGTGCACCGCGTCAAGCGCGGTGTGTACGGAAAAGAGAATGTGCCGTGCCTTTTCATCGAGAAGACCGGCGGCGGCATCATCCATGGTCAACGGACGGGTCGCGAAAAGGAACCGCGCGCCATCGGCCAATTCGTTCAGATTGGTGGCGCGCGGCTTCAGCGAGGGCATGGCGGCGGTCAGCAGCGCGACGTCCTCCACGCCCATGCGGCCCGCGGTCAGCGCGGCGAGGCGCGCGTCGTCGGCCTCGCGGATATAATGGCCGTTGAGATTTTCCAGCTTCTTCAGGTCGAAGCGCGATGGCGCCTTGCCCACGGCGGCGAGGTCGAACCAC